>DATBRS010000179.1:0-11452 GCA_036560185.1 Myxococcota bacterium | reverse complement strand
ATGATCCCGGTCGGCACCAAGATCGAGCTGCACGGCGTCGACTTCCTGTTCGAGAAGCGCATCCAGGGCTCGAGCATGGGCAGCAACGCGTTCCGCGTGGACATGCCGCGCTTCGTCGAGCTCTACAAGCAGGGCCGCCTGAACCTCGACGACCTGATCAGCCAGCGCATCAAGCTCGAGGGCGTGAACGACGCCTTCGAGGAGCTGAAGCGCGGCGAGCTCGCGCGCAGCGTGATCATGTTCGCCTGAGCGCGGCGCGGCGGAGCGGCGCGCGACTTCAGCGCGCGCGCAGTCGGGCGAGCGCGGCGCGGGCGGGGACGAGCGCGGGATCGAGCTCGAGCGCGCGCGCGAGATGCGCCTCCGCGCCCGCGAGATCCCCTTGCGCGGCGAGCAGGTCGCCGAGGTTCGCGTGCGCCTCCGCGAATCCGGGGCGCGCAGCGAGCGCGGCCTCGAGCTGGCTGCGCGCGCCCACGAGATCGCCGCGCGCGCGCAGGGCGAGCGCGAGATTGTTGTGCGCGCTCGCCAGCTCCGGGCGCAGCGCGAGCGCGCGCTGGTAGTGCGCTACGGCGCCCGCGACGTCGCCGCGCTGTGCCTGAATGCCGCCGAGGTTGCTCCAGCTCTCGGCGTCGTTCGGATCGAGCGCGACGGCACGCTGCGCGTGGGCCTGAGCCTCGGCGAGCTGCCCTCGTTGCGCCAGCGCGATCGCGAGCGAGGCGTGAGCCAACGCGACGTCCGGATCGAGCGAGAGCACGTGCCGGTAGGCCGCGATCGCCTCGGCGAGCTCGCCGCGCCGCTCGTGCGCCTCGCCGCTGCTGATCCAGGCCTGCGCGGAGGTGGGATCGCTGCGCAGCCACTGCGCGAGGAACGCCTCGTTGTCGCGGTAGGCGCCGCTGCGCGCTGCCGTCGCGAGCGCGAGCGCTGATATCGCAGCGGCCGCGGCGCTCGTTCGCAGCGCGCGGCCGCGCAGCGCGGCGCTCGCCGTCGGCGTCGCCAGCGCGAGCAAGCCCGCCCACCCCGCGAGCGCCGCGAAGCCCCAGCGCTCCGCGAAGCCCGGCTCCTGCACTAGCACGTTCGCCGTGGGCGCGAGCGAGAGCACGATCAGCGCGAGCAGCCAAACGGTTCGGCGCAGATCGCTGCGCGCGGCGGCGAGCACGAGCGCGCTGGCTGCGACTCCAGCCAGCGCGAGGCGCGGCCACGACCACCACACCGCGAGCCGCGGCTCGTAGATCAGTCGCGCGAAGGGCGCGAACGTGGTCTGCACGTCGTAGAGCAGCGAGAGCAGCGGGCCTTCGGGGCGCTGAAAGAGCGCGATGCCGGGCGTGAGCGCGTCGGGCACCGCCGCGCCGCGCGCGAGCGCATAGGCCGCGACCACGAGCGCGTAGGGCGCGTAGCGCGCCGCCCAGGCGCGCGCGCCGCGCGGCGCTCCCGGCGCGAGGCCGAGCACGTCCGCGAGCGCGAGCAGCAGCGGCGTCGCGATCGCCTGCTCCTTCGAGAGCAGGCCGAGCGCGAAGCACGCCAGCGCGAGCGCGCGCCCACGCGCCGCGCCGCGGAAGTAGGCGCCCAGCGCGAGCAGCGTGAAGAGCGTCGGGAGCAGCGTCTCGCGGCCCGACGCGACCGGAACGACGCACTCCGACGCGAGCGGATGCGCGAGGAAGAGCAGCGCGGCGAAGGTCGCCACGCGCGCGCTCGCGCCGATCGCGGGCGTCAGGAAGAGCGCGCGCAGCGCCCATGCGCACGCGATCCCGAGCGCGAAGTTCACCAGATGGAAAGGCGCCGGCGCGGGACCGTGCAGCGCGAGCTGCGCTGCGTTCAGCAGCCGCGCGAGCGGCCGGTAGTAAGGGACCAGCGGCGACATCGGCTCGGCGAAGATGCGCGCGAGCTGGCGGAGACTCTCGGGCACTGGCTCCTCGACGACGTGCAGCAAGTCGTCGTAGATGAAGCCGTACCGCAGCGCGGGGCCATAGAGCAGCAGCCCGAGCCCGAGCAGCGCGAGTGCGGCGCGCAGGGTGTCTCGCGGCGTCGGCGCCGCGGCGGCGTCCTCGCTCACACGCGCGTCGCGCGGAAACGCACCGGCATGCGGCGCGGCCCGCTGATGAACCACGAGTGCAGGCGCTCGACGGGACCGTTCGGTGCGAGGTCGTGCACGCGATCGAGCAGCTCCTCGAACATGCAGCGGATCTCGAGCCGCGCGAGGCTCGCGCCGAGGCAGAAGTGCGAGCCGCCGCCGCCGAACGCGACGTGCGGGTTCGGATCGCGGCGAATGTCGAAGGCGTCGGGCTTCGCGAACACCTCTTCGTCGCGGTTCGCGGACGGATAGAACACCACGACCGACTGGCCCTCGCGGATCTTCACGCCGCGCAGCTCGGTGTCGCGCGTGGCGGTGCGCTGGAACTGCACGACCGGCGTGGTGAAGCGCAGCATCTCCTCGATCGCGCTCTCGAGCAGCGCGCGATCCTTGCGCAGCGCTGCGAGCTGCTCGGGGTGGTCCATCAGCGCCTGCGTGCCCGCGGCGACGAGGTTGCGCGTGGTGTCGCCGCCGGCGTTGATCAACAACAAGAAGAACAGGTCGAACTCGAGGTCGCTGAGGCGCGAGCCGTCGAGCTCGGCGCCGAGCAGCACGCTCGCGAGATCCTCGCCCGGATGCGCGCGCTTCGCGGCGCGTACGCGCGCCGAGTACGCGAACATCTCGCCGACGGCTTGGGTCGCGCCCCCCGCGTTGTCGGCGCTGTGCATCACTTCCGTCAGCTCGTAGAGCTTGCGGCCATCCTCGAGCGGGATCCCCACCAGCTCGGCGATCAGGTACGACGGCAGCTCGCCCGCCACATCCGTCACGAAGTCGCACTCGCCGCGCGGCAGCACCGCGTCCACGATTTGCTTGCAGAGCGCTCGGATGCGCGGCTCGAGGCGCGTCACGCGGCGCGGCGTGAAGCCCTTGTTCACGAGCCCGCGCAGCCGCGTGTGCTGCGGCGGATCCATGCCGAGCAGCATCAGCCGCGACTGCGCGATGCCGACGGGATCCGCCTCGGGCGTCGGCGTGTAGCCCTTCAGCGCCGACGAGAAGAGCCCCGAATCGCGCGAGACTGCGACCACGTCGGCGTGCTTGGTGATGGCGAAGAAGCCACCCGCTCCGTGCGGATGCCAGTACACCGGCGCCTCGCGCCGCAGCGTGCGGAACACGTCGTGCGGCGGGCCGGCGGCGAAGTTCGCGGCGTCGAGCAAGTTCGGAATCTGCATCGCCGCGCATGCTAGGCGCGCGGCGCGGAAAATGCGTCGGCGCTCAGGGCAGGGCGTAGGCGAACAAGTAGTCGCCGCGCGCGCTCGGGAGGCTGGTGTGGCCGCCCGCGGCGATCACCACGAATTGCCGGCCGCCGGGGCGTACGCGGTAGGTCATCGGATTGGCGTGCGCGCCGGCGGGCAGATGGCTGCGCCAGAGCTCGGCACCGCTCGCGGCGTCGAAGGCGCGCAGGTAGCCGTCCAGCGCGGCGCCGATGAAGACGAGGCCGCTGCGCGTCGCGAGCGGACCGCCCATGCCGGGCGGCGCGAGCGGCAACCAGAACGGCCACGGCACGGAGCCGCGTGTGGTGCCGAGCGGTGCACGCCAGGCGACCGCGCCGCTGTGCAGATCGATCGCGAGCAGCTCGAACCACGGAGGCCGCGTGCACGGCACGCCGAACGGCGAGACGAACACGCGCTGCTCGAGCGCGAACGGCGCGCCTTCCATCGGCACGGTCCAGCGGTCGCGCGTGCGCGGCGCGGCCGTCAACTCCTCGCGCGGCACGAGCCGCTGCGTCAGCGCGATCCGCGATTGCGCGAGGAACAGCAAGCCCCGCGCGGGGTCGTGGGCGGCGCCGCCCCAGTTCACGCCGCCCGCGACGCCGGGGAATTGCAGTGAACCTCGCGAGCTTGGCGGCGTGAAGGCGCCTTCGTTGCGCAGCTCCGCGAGCTCGCTCGCGCACTGCGCGCGATCCCAGGGCGTGAAGCCGAACAGGTCGTCCGCGCGCACGCCGTGCGGGTGCAGCGGCGGCGGGAAGCTCGGGAACGGCTGCGTCGGCGCCGTGCGCTCGCCCGGCGCGTCGCTCTGCGGCACTGCGCGTTCCTCGACGGGAAACAGCGCTGTGCCCGTCTCGCGCCGCAGCAGGAACACGTGCCCGGCCTTGGTCGAGACCGCGACCGCGGGCACGCGCGCGCCGCGGAGCTCGAGCTCGAGCAGCGTCGGCTGAGCGCCGACGTCGTAGTCCCACAGGTCGTGGTGCACGGTCTGGAAGCGCCACACCACCTCGCCGCTCGCGCCGCGCAGCGCGACGACCGAGCTGCCGTAGTAGTCGATCTCGCCGCGCGCCTCGCCGCGGTAGAAGTCGTTGCTCGGATTTCCGGTGGGCACGAATAACAAGTCGCGTGCGGTGTCGGCGGAGAACACGCCCCACGCATTGGGCGTGCCGCGGTGAAACTGCGCGGAGCCGTCCGCCGCGGGCGGCGCCGGCGGCGCGCTCGGGGGCGCCGGATCGAACGCCCAGCGCAGCGCGCCCGTGCGCGCGTCGAAGCCGCGCACCACGCCGCCGGGCATGTCGACGCGGCGGTTGTCCGCGATCAGCGATCCCACCGCCACCACGTCGCCGAGCGCGGTGGGAGGCGAGGTGACGCGCAGGTCGCCGGGCAAGGCGGCGCCGAGGCCGGCTTCGAGGTCGATCTCGCCTCGCGACCCGAACCCCGCGCAGGGGCTGCCGTTTTCGGCGTCGATCGCGAGCAGGCGCGCGTCGTTCGTGGCCGTGAAGACGCGCACCGCGCACGCGCTGCCCGGCTCGGCCGCCGGGTCCTCCCAGAGCGTCACGCCGCGACAGACCCGGTCGTACTCGCCGCCATCACTGTGGGGGTCGAAGCGCCAGCGCTGCGCACCCGTCTCGGCATCGAGCGCGAACACGAGGTTCGAAGGCGAGCAGAAGTACAGCGTGTCGCCGCGCAGCACGGGCGTGGCTTGGAACGACGTGCGCTGCGCGTCGCTCGGGTCCCAGTCGCCGGTGCGGAACGTCCACGCGCGCTCGAGCGCGCCGACGTTCGCGGGCGTGATCTCGTCGAGCGGCGAGAAGCGCGTGCCGCCGGCGTCGCCTCCCCAGTGGCTCCAGCCCGCGGGCGGCGCGTCGGGCGCGCGCGCGGGCGGTGGCGGCGCCCCGCACGCGAGTAACAGCCCGGCCAACGCGAGGAGAGCGCCGCAAGCGCCGCGCGGCGGCGCGCGCAGCGAGGCGGAGTCTTCGCAGCCGAGCGAAGTCAACGCGGGCCCGGATCGAGGCGCAGCACGATCGGCTGCCCGCGCTCGATCTGCCACGCGGGCGAGTTCGAATCGCTCGTCCAGACGCGCCCCTGCGCGTCGAAGTCGAGCTCGCGCGTGTACGTGACGCGCGTCGGCAGCGGGTACACCGTAAAGCGTCGCTGCTCGGGCTCGTAGCGGATCAGGGTGTCGCTGTTGGTGCCGCAGATCCAGACGTGCTGAGTGCGCGGATCCACCGCCAGGGCGTAGGGCGTCTCGCCGACGAGCGGCGCGATCGGCAGCGCGATCACGTCGAACGCGCGCGTGGCCGGATCGAACGATGCGATCTGGCCCGTGGTGAAGCTCGGGATCCAGAGCCGGCCGCGCGCGTCGAAACGCAGCCGCCGCGGCGCGGGGAAGGGCGTGCCGATCAGCTCCACCGCGAGCGTCTCGGGATCGATGCGCCCGATGCGGTTCTCGTTCAGCTGGCTGAACCACACGCCGCCATCGGGCGCGATGTCGATGCCATACGGCACGGGCAGGTTGAAGCCGTCCGACGTCTCCGCGGCGTCGCCGCGCAGATTGATCGCGTCGAAGCGCGCGTCGAGCCAGAACAGCAGCGGCATCGCGCGCAGCGCGAGCTCCTGCTTCAGCGTGCGCGCGGGCAAGCGGATGTGCGCCTGCTTGCCGGTCGCGGGATCGAAGCGCCCGACGTGGTTCGAGGCGCTCATCGTGTACCAGATGCGCCCCTGCCGATCGAAGCGCAGCGTGTGCGGATAGAGCCCCTCCGCGACCTCGTGAAGCGTGAAGCGCTCGCGGACGGGATCGAAGCGCGCGAGGCGATTGCCGATCGCGAGCGTGATCCAGAGCGCGCCATCGGGCGCGACCTGCAGCGAGTGCGGGCCGACGTGCGCGCTCGACGCCTGGGATTGCGGCGAATCCTCGCCGCCGAAGATCCCGCCGAGCGGGACGCCAGGCACCTCGATGCGCCACGACGCGCGCGCGCCGCCGGGCACGCGCGGGTCGAGCCGGAAGAGCGCGTCCTGTGCGCCGTCCACCGAGTAGAGGCGGCCGTCGGGATGCAGCACGACGTCGTGCTGCATCGAAGCGCGCCCGCCGAGATCCCACTCCTCGATGAGCGCGCGCCGCACCTCGGCGCTGGGCGGCGGCGCGAAGGCGTCGGCGTCCTGCCAGCCGCGCGTGAGCTTCGGCACCGCGCTGGCGGGGTCGTACGCGGCGTTGAACAGCGCGGGCACGCGCGCCCGCAGCGCCGCGGGCAGCATCGCGCCGCGGCGACCCATCAGGGAGAGCAGCTTCGTCCAGTCCTCGAGGCTGCGGACGCGCCGGGTCCAGGGCGCTCCCTGCTGATGGCAGTAGGTGCACTCGCGCTTCAGCAGGTGCTGCTCGTCCGCGCCGAGGCCCTCGAGCGCGAGCGCATACCAGTGATTCGCGGGCAGCTGCGCCGCGATCTCGGCGGGGTCGTCGAGGCGCTGCGCGCGCAGCGCGAGCGGCGCGCCCTCCGCGCGCACGCCCTCGACGCGAACGTCCCGCCAGCCGATGCGGCGCGCGCTCACGCGCCACGCGCCGTCACCCCATGGTGTCGGCAGCGCGAACCCGCCGTCGTCGCCGCTGAAGCCGGTGAGGCGATAGGCCGGCTCGCCGCGCTCGGCGGTGATGCGCGCGCCCACGATCGGCGCGCCGCTCGTCGCGTCGAGGATGCGGCCCGCGAGCGGCGGAGCTGCGTGCGCCGCGCTCGCGAGCGCGACGCCAGCGATGCATGCCCCGAGCCGGCGCCTCATGCACCGCATCGTATCCCCGCGCATCCGCCGCTGCGGACCGATCGCGCGGCGCCCGATACGCTGCGCCGCCGTCCGAGGAGCCCCACGAGCGTGAGCGCTGCGCCGCCCCCTGATGACCGCGTGCGCGCGCCGCGCTGGACGCGCATCGTGCCGTGGCCCGCGCGCATGCCCGCGCTCGAGCCGCGCCAGTGGCGAGTGATCGGCCTGCTCGGCGCCGCGGAGTTCGCGGACCACTACGACGTCGGTCTGCTCTCGATCCTGATGGTCCAGATCCAGCGCGGGCTCGGCGTCGCGGAGGAGCAGATCGGGCTCGTCGCGAGCGCGATCCGCATGGGCGCAGTCCTCTCTCTCGCCGCAGGCGTGCTGGCCGACCGCATCGGGCGCAGGCGCCTCTTGCTCTTCACGGTGCTGGGCTTCACCACGACCACCTTCCTCACCGCGTTCGCTCGCACGCCCGCGGAGTTCACGCTGTTCCAGCTGATCGGGCGCGGCTTTCTCTACGCCGAGACCGCGATCGCGATCGTGGTGGTGACCGAAGTGCTCGCCGCCCGGGATCGCGGCTTCGGCATCGGGCTGCTCGGCGCGCTCGGCGCGTTCGGGCACGGCGCCGCCGCGCTCGCGTTGTCCTTCGTCGAGACGGTCCCCTACGGCTGGCGCGCGCTCTATGCGCTCGGCGCGCTGCCGCTGTTAGGGCTCGCGTGGCTGCGCCGCGGCCTGCCGGAGACCGCGCGCTTCGCCGCCGGCGGGCGGTCGCCCGGGCCGTGGTGGCGGCCGCTGCATTCGCTCGCGACGGCGTATCCGGGGCGCTTGCTCGCGCTGCTCGCGGTGGCGTTCTCGCTCGACTTCTCCGCCGCCGCGGCGGTGGCCTTCATGGCGAAGACGCTGCAGGAGGTGCACGGCTACGCGCCCGGCCATGTCACGCTGCTCTATCTGTGCGGCGGCGTGCTCGCCGTCGCGGGCAATCAGGCGGCGGGCATTTGGAGCGATCGCGTGGGCCGCAAGCCCGTGCTCATGACGCTGCTCGTGATGATGGGCGTCGCCTATGCAGGCTTCTACGACACGCACGGCTTCTGGATCGCGCCGCTCTGGATCGTGCAGGTGTTCGCGCTGCAGGGCGTGACGGTGCTCGTGCGCGCGCTCGGCAGCGAGCTGTTCCCCACCTCGTATCGCAGCACCGCGTCCTCGCTGCGCATGCTCGTCTCGACGCTCGGCGGCTCGGCCGGCCTCGCGCTCGAGTCGTACCTCTACGGCGTGCTCGGCTCCCACGCCGCGGCGATCAGCGCGCTCTTGCCCGCGCTCGGTATCGCGCTCGTGCTCGTGTGGTTCACGCTGCCCGAGACCGCGGGCCGCGAGCTCGAGGAGGTTTCGCCCGAGCGCGCGAGTTCGTAGATTGCGGCGACTTCGCGGGGGTGGAGTGCAGATCGCGCGCACGAGGATGGAGGACCGCTTCAGCGGCGCGCGGCGGCGGCTGGCCCTGAAGCTCGCCGCAGACGGCATCCGCGACGCGCGCGTGCTCGAAGCGATCGCGAGCGTGCCGCGCCATCTCCTGATCGCCGACGCGCTCTGTCATCAGGCCTACGAGGACGTGGCGATTCCCATCGGCGAGGGCCAGACCATCTCCGCGCCGGGCATCGTGGCCGCGATGACGCAGGCGCTCGAGCTGACCGGCAAGGAGAGCGTGCTCGAGATCGGCACGGGCTCCGCCTATCAAGCCGCGATCTTGGCGAGGCTCGCCCAGCGCGTGATCTCGGTGGAGCGCATTCCCGCGCTCGCGACGCGCGCGCGCACGGCGCTCGACCGCCTCGGTGTCACGAACGTGGTCGTCTACCTCGGCGACGGCACGCGCGGCCGCCCCGCGGACGGCCCCTTCGACGCAATCCTCGTCACGGCCGGCGGTCCCGAGATTCCGGCGCCGTTGCTCGCGCAGCTCGCGCCGGGCGGGCGGCTGGTGGGCCCGTTCGGCGCGCGCGGCGCCCAGACGCTGGTGCGCGTGCGGCGCGCGCGCGACGGGCGCTTCTCCGAGGAGGCGCTCGGCGCGTGCCGCTTCGTGGACCTGATCGGCGAGCACGGTTTCCGCGCGTGACGCGCGCGCGTCGCCCACGCGCCGCAGCGCTCGTCGCGGTACTCGCCGGGCTGCTCGCGCTCGCGTGCGTCTCGCCCGGCGATTCGAGCGCGCCGCGCGACACGACCGCCGTGCACGTCGTGCGCGCCGGTGAGAACCTCTACCGCATCGCGCTCCACTACGGCGTGAGCGTCGACGCGCTGATGCGCGCCAACGGCATCCGCGACCCGCATGCGCTGGAGCTCGGCACGCGCCTCGTGATCCCGCACGCGCGACACAGCGCGCCGCCGCGCGAGCCGCTCGCGCGCGAGCTCGACGCCGACGCGCAGCGCCTCGCGCTCGGCTGGCCCGTGCACGGCATCGTCACCTCCGGCTTCGGCTCGCGCAGCGGGCGGCCCCACGAGGGCCTCGACATCAGCGCTCACGTCGGCGCCCCGATCTGGGCGGCGGCGGCCGGCGTCGTCACGTTCTCGGGCCGGCTGGGCGACTACGGCAACCTGGTCGTGATCCGGCACGACGCGCTCTACGCCACCGCCTACGCCCATAACAACCGGAACTTCGTGCGCAAAGGCGAGCACGTCGAGCGCGGCCAGCGCATCGCCGACGTCGGCAAGAGCGGCAACGCGCGCGGCAATCACCCGCACCTGCACTTCGAAGTGCGGCGCGCCGAGGTGCAGCGCGATCCGCTGCGCTACCTGCCGTAGTGCGCGAGCGCGCAGCCCCGAGGAACCCGTGAACCCTGCCGAGCTCGAGCGCCTCGTGCGCGACATCCCCGACTTCCCGAAGCCGGGCATCCTGTTTCGCGACATCACGCCGCTGCTGCTCGAGCCCGCGGCGCTGCGCGCGGCCGTCGACGCGCTCGCTGCGCCGTTCCGCGGCGCCGGCATCGAGCGCGTGCTCGGCATCGAATCGCGCGGCTTCATCTTCGGCGCGCCCGTAGCGCTCGCGCTGGGCGCCGGCTTCGCGCTCGTGCGCAAGCCCGGCAAGCTGCCCTTCGACAAGTTCGCCGCGAGCTACGCCCTCGAGTACGGCGACGACCGCGTCGAGATGCACGTCGACGCCGTCGCAAGGGGCCAGCGCGTGCTCGTCGTCGACGACCTGATCGCGACTGGCGGAACCGCCGCCGCCGCCGTGAAGCTCGCGCGTATGGCCGGCGGCGAAGTCGTGGGCGCGAGCTTCGTGATCGAGCTCACCGCCCTCGGCGGCGCGAAGGCGCTCGATGTCCCGTGCCGCGCGGTGATCCGCTACTGAGCGCACGCGGCCGCGAACCGGCCCGCGGGGCGAACTTCGAGCGGAGGGAGCGCGTCGGTCCTGCCGATACGCTCAGTCATCCGGAGACCGCCATGGAACGGACGCCGCGACGTGCAATCCGAGCTCGACTCACCGCCAGCACCTTCGCCGCCGTCATCTGCCTCGCGGCAGCCGCAAGCGCGGACGACGCCGCACCGTCCTCCGGCGGCAAGAGCGCCGGCGGCGCGGTGAAGGAAGCCGCGCGCGACGTCGGCCACGCGACGCGCGACGTCGCGCGAGCGATCGGTCACGCGACCCGCGACGTCACGCGCGACATCGGCCACGCGTTCCGGAACCTCGGGCGGAAGCTGAAGGACTGAAGCGACCGCTACGAAGCGCGGCGCTCGGGCGCTGCGAGCCAGCGCCAGAGCAGCGCCGCGAGCGCTGCGCCGATGCCCTGCATCGCGACGAACGCGGGCACGTCCGCCGGCCGGATGCCCGCGAACGTGTCGCTGGCGCTTCGCGCGAGCGTCACGACGGGGTTCGCGAACGACGTCGAGCCCGTGAACCAGTACGCGGCCGCGATGTACGCGCCGACCGCGGCGGGCACCCCGGCCGGGCGCCGCGACGAGCCCGCGATGATCGAAATCAGCCCGAACGTCGCGATCCCCTCGCTGAGCAGCTGCGCGCCGCCCGTCCGCGCGTGCGTCGACGCGAAGAAGACCGGCAGGTCGAACATCGCGTTCGCGACCGCCACGCCCGCGAAAGCGCCGATCGCCTGCGAGGCGACGTACGGCGCCACCTCATGCCACGGCAGCTGGCGGTTCCACGCGGCGACGAGCGTCACCGCGGGGTTGAGCTGAGCTCCGGAGATCGGACCGAACGCGAGCAGCAGCGCGACGAGCGCGCAGCCCGTCGCGATCGAGTTCGCGAGCAGCGCGATCGCGACGTTCCCGCCCGAGAGGCGCTCGCCCATGATTCCCGAGCCCACGACCGCGGCCAGCAGGAACGCGGTGCCCAGCAGCTCGGCCACACAGCGCCGCGGAAGTGTCGAGGACTCCATCGCGTCGTAACGTACCGCGCGCGTCGTGGCGGTAGCGTCGTGACGCGCAACTCGAG
>DATBRS010000178.1:0-19039 GCA_036560185.1 Myxococcota bacterium | reverse complement strand
CAGTCGCGGCACACGCCGACGACGCGGCGAAGGCGCCGGAGACCAGCTTCGACGGGCTGCAGCGCGTCGAGAGCAAGCGCTTCGCGCTGGCTTGGGTCCGGGAAGGGGCCGACCTCTCCGGCTACACGAAGCTGCTCGTGCTGCCGGCGGAGATCTCCTACAAGAGCAAGCCCACGCGGCAGCGGCGCGCGGACGACAACTTCGAGCTGAACGATTCCCAGATGAAGCGCCTGCGGAAGTCGCTGCGCGACGCGTTCAAGGAGCAGCTGGTCGACAAGGGCGGCTGGCAGGTCGTGGAGGAGCCGGGGCCGGACGTGTTACTGGTCCGCGGCGGCCTGATCGACATGATCGCCCACGTTCCGCCGACGACCGCCGGACGCTCGAACGTCTACCTCGACTCGTTCGGCGAGGCGACGCTCGTGATCGAGCTCTACGACTCGCAATCGCACCAGATCCTCGCGCGCATCGCGGACCGGGACGCGGCAGAGCCGCCCGGAAACCGGATGGGCTGGGACATGGAGGCGCCGGCCGAAGTGCGCCGGATGTTCAACGCGTGGGCGAAGCGCTTCCGCGAGGCCCTCGACGCGGCGAAGGCGCGCCAGCTCTGAAACGGCCGCTCAGCGCGCGAGCGGGATCGCTTGCGCGATCTTCGCGTCGAGCAGCGCGTCGATCTTGCTGTCGATCTGGTAGAAGCGCGCGAGCTTCTTGCCCGTGATCGCCTTCGAGAAGCGCTTCAGGTAGCTGCGGCGCAGCTGGTTCCGATCTTCGCGAATCGAGAGACTCTCCTCGAGCAGCTCCTCGGCGCGATCGTCGGTGAGCGTGTCGTAGTCCGCGGCGAATCCCTCGATCGCCTTCACGAGGCGATCGTTGAGCGCGCGCTGCTCGGCGGCGTACTGGTCGTACGTCGGCCAAAACGCGGCGGCCTCCGCCTCGCTCAGCGTCAAGTTCTGCGACACCAAGAGCTTGCGCTGGGCCCGCAACACGTCGCGGCTCAGCTCGAAGTCGCTCGTCGCCTGTGCGAGGCCCGCCGAGGCCGCCAGCAGCGTCGCGAGGATCGCCAGCGTCACGAGTCGAAGCGTCTTCATGAGAATCCTTTCGAAGGGTGGTGAGCGATTCGGTTGCCGAGCCGTGCACTCACGCGCCGACCGATCGCGAGGGCGGGGCAAGGTAAGTCAGACGCGAGCTGAATGCTGCGCCCGCGCAGCGCTAGCGACGCGGCGCGCCGGCCGCGTAGAGTGCCGCGTCGCTCGAGCGGAGGGCCGCGAGCGAAGAATCAGGAGCTCTCGTGGCGACACAGAAACGCGACGCAGCGATCGTCGGCATTCACGAATACGCCTCGCGCGACGTCGAGGGGCGCGTGAGCCCGCTGCAGATCAAGGCCGCGAGCGCCGGGCGCGCGCTCGCCGACGCGGGACTCAGCTGGCGTGACGTGGACGCGATCTACGACGCGGGCGACGGCGGCGGCATGGGCGGCCTGCAGATCTCCGAGTACTTCGGCCTGCGCCCGAACGTGATCGACACGACCAACGTCGGCGGCAGCTCCTACGAGTTCCACGCCGCGCACGCGAAGCGCGACATCGCGCGCGGCAAGGCGCGCGTCGCCCTGCTCAGCTACGGCTCGACGGCGCACAGCAACGCGTTCGCGATCGGCGTCGGCGGCCACTTCGGCGCCGGCATGCGCACCCCGGTGGACAACCTCGAGGGCTTCGCCGGCATGACCCTCGTCAGCAATTACGCGATGGTCGCGCACCGCCACTTCCATCAGTACGGCACGAGCAGCGAGCAGCTCGCCGAGATCGCGACCGCGACGCGCTACCACGCGATGCGCAATCCGGAGGCGGTCGCCGCCATGCGCGCGCTCGAGTTCCTCGACATCCGCGAGACGACGGTTCAGGACGTGCTGAGCTCGCGCATGATCGCCGATCCGCTGCACCTGCTCGAGTGCTGCATGATCTCCGACGGCGGCGGCGCGGTCGTGATCGCGGCGCCCGAGGTCGCGCGCGACTGCAAGCAAAAGCCGGTGTGGATCCTCGGCAGCGGCGAGGCGACGAAGTACCCCGAGAACGGCGGCGACATCACCGTGAGCGCCGCCGCACAATCGGCGCCCAGCGCATTCGGCGAGGCCGGCGTGACGCCTGCCGAGCTCGACATCGCGATGATCTACGACTCGTTCTCGATCACTGTGCTCACGATTCTCGAGGATCTCGGCTTCTGCAAGAAGGGCGAGGGCGGCGCTTACGTCGCCGGCGGCCGCTTGCGCTTCGATCGGCCCGGCGGCCCCGCGCTCAACACCGACGGCGGCGGCCTCTCCTCGAACCACCCCGGCATGCGCGGGATCTTTCTGCTGATCGAGGCGGCGCGGCAGCTGCGCGGCGAGTCGACTTCTCAGGTACCGAACGCGCGGCTCGCCGTCGCGCACGGCAACGGCGGCATGCTCGGCAGCCGCCACTGCGCCGGCACCGTCATCCTCGGGAGGGACTAGGCATGTCCGCAGCGCAGAAGCCGCCCGCGACGCGACCGCTTCCTTCCGCGAAGGAGCACGACACCGCCGCGTTCTGGGCCGCGACGAAGGAGCGCCGCCTCACGTATCAGAAGTGCGACGACTGCGGCGCCGTCGTGTGGCACCCGCGCGCGCACTGCACCTCGTGTCTCGGCAGCGCGCTCTCCTGGCACACCTCGCAAGGCCGCGGCGCGGTCTACTCGTTCAGCGTGATCCGCCAGAGCTACCACCCGTTCTTCCGCAGCCGGGTGCCGTTCGCGGTGGCGTGGATCGATCTCGACGAAGGCCCGCGCATCCTCTCCAACGTGACGGGAGTCGCCGACCCGGCGCGCGACATGAAGATCGGCATGCGCGTCGCGGTGGAGTGGGAGCCGCACGAGGAGCTGTCGATCCCGCTGTTCAAGCCGGGCTAGCGCGCGGCGCCGGGCGCTTCAGGCGAGGCGCACTCGCGCCGTCCCTAACACCCGCGTCTCGCCCGCTTCGTTCGTCACGGTGAGATCGATCTCCGCGACGCGCGTCTCGGCCTCGAGATGGGTCACCACGCCGCTCACGCGGTGCGCCTGATCGGCGATCACCGGCGCGCGGAACACGGTGTCGATCTTCTCGAGCTCGGCGTTCTCGGCCCAGCGGTGGATCATCGCGACCAGGATCGCCTGACTCATCACGCCGGGAACGAGCGCGCCGGGCAGGCCCTCCTTGCGCGCGCCGTCGTGGTCGGTGAAGCGCGGCGCCATCATCTCCGCCGCGCGCGCGAACTTGCGCACGTTCGGCAGCGTGAGGTCGGGCTCGAAGGGCGGCAGCTCCTCGCCGAACTCGACGTCCTCGAAACGGCGAATGCTCATCGCTTCGCGCTCTCCGCGCGCTCTTCGCTCGTCGGCTTCTCGCGAATCACCATGCGCGAGTCGACGAGCGAGACGAGCGTGTCGTGCGGATCGCGCACTTCCATGCGCGCGACCAGGAAGATCATGCGGCCCGAGCGCCCGGTCTTCTCGTAGATCTCGTGCAGGTGGCTGCGCCCGACCAGCTTGACGCCGGCGCGGATGGGCGCCTGCGGCATCACCGCCTTGCCGGCGTCGAGCGGAATTCCGCCGAAGCGCGGGAAGTCCTCGGGCAGCATGCGCCGGCCGTGGAAGCGCGCGGAGAACGTCGGCACGGCGCGGAACTCCGGGTGGCTCGGATCGGTGTAGTGCGCCGCCGTTTCGCCGACGGCCAGCGCGAACTCGACCATCGCCTCGGCGCGCACGGCGAACTCGCGCTCGTCGAAGTCCTTGTTCAAGAAAGCCGACTTCAGCTCTTCGATTTCCACGAGACCGCCTCGAATTCTCCGGCGCGCAGCGCGCTCGCCAGCTCGCCTTCGCTCCGCACCTCGCGCGAGAAGCGCGTCGCGCAGCGCCCGATGTGGCTCACGATGTGCGCGTCGCTGCCGCCGATGCCGAGGTAGCCCAAGCGCTCGGCCATCGCCCGCGCGTCGTCGTCCTCGCTGCCGCGGCTGCCGCCGTTCAGCGTCTCGACGATGCGCACGCCCGGCGGCGCGCCGCGCTCGGCGACGTGCGCGCACATGCCCACGCGCGGCCGCCCGGGGTGACACGGAACCGCGACGGCGCCGTGCCGCTCCGACTCCTCGATCACGCGCGCCAGCGGCAGGCGGATGTCCTTGAAGTCGAACGCGGCGAGCAGCGCCGGCGTCACGCCGAACACGAGCACGTGCCCGTACTCCGTCTCGACCTCGCTCGCCTTCAGGATCGTGAGGCCGTGCTCGCGCGCGAGCGCCGTGTAGTCGGAGTCGGAGTCGAACTGGCGATGCTCGGTGAGCACGAAGCCGTCGATCGGCAGCTCGCGCTTGCGGATCCACAGGCAGTAGTTCTCGACCTGCGCGCGGCCGTCGTCGCTCTTCACCGAGTGGCTGTGCAGGTCGAGGATCACGCTTGCGCCCTCGCCGCTTCCGCCGCGCGCGCCCAGTGCGCGTCGAGCTGGCGCAGTAGCGCCGCCTCATCGCCGGAGTTGTCGAGCACGACTCGCGCGCGCTTTGCGCGCTCGGCGTTGCTGAGCTGCGCGTCGATGCGCGCCTCCACCTGCGCGGCATCGAGCCCGCCGCGCGCGACGGCGCGCCGCAGCGCGGTCGCCCGCTCCACCACGACCACCCAGATCTCGTCGACGAGCGGTTCCCAGCCGGCCTCGAACAGCACCGCCGCCTCGAGCACCACGACCGCGCGCGGCTCCGCCGACCGCAGCGCGTCGATCTCCGCCTGTGCGAGCCGCCGGATCTCGGGCCACACGATGTCGGTGAGCCGCTTCAGCTGATCGGGCCTGCCGAACACTCGGGCGCCGAGCGCGGGCCGGTCGATCGTGCCGTCTCGGGCGCGGACCTCGGGACCGAACGCCGCGATCACCTGGCGCTGCGCCTCGCTGCCCGGCTCGTAGGCGCGGTGCCCGAGCTTGTCCGCGTCGATCACGCGGGCGCCGCGCCGCGCGAGCTCGCGCGCGACGGTCGATTTTCCGGATGCGATGCCCCCGGTGAGGCCGACCACGATCACGGCTGCCCTCGCTCCTGCGACCCACGGCGGGTGTCGCGAAGGCTCGCAAGGTATCGGCTCGCGCGCATCGTTGCGACGCAAGGGCTGGCGACCTTCCGCGGGAGCGTCCCCACGCGCTGACCTACGCTCCGCGCCCGTGCGCACCGTCGCCCTGTTCGTGCCTTGTTACGTCGATCAGCTGCGGCCCGAGGTCGGGATCGCTGCGCTCGCGCTGCTGGAGGAGCGCGGCCTCGACGTCGTGTTCCCGCCGGAGCAGGCCTGCTGCGGCCAGCCTTTCTTGACCGCGGGCGCGCCCGCCGACGCCGCGATCCTCGCGCAGCGCTTCGCGCGCGTGTTCGCGCGCTGCGACGCCGTGGTCGCGCCCTCGGGCAGCTGCGTCGCCACGTTGCGCCGGCAGCTCGCGCGGCTGGGCAGCGCCGAGGCGCGCGCGCTCGGCGAGCGCGTCTTCGAGCTGTGCGAGTTCTTGGCGGCCCAGGGCGAGGCGCCCGCGCCGCGCGCGTTCCCGAAGCGCGTGGCGCTGCACGCGAGCTGTCACGCGCTGCGCGAGCTGCGCCTCGGCACGCCCAGCGAGACGCGCGAGCCGCCGCGCGACGACCCCGCGCGCTCGTTGCTCGCGCGCGTGCCCGGGCTCGAGCTCGTCGCGCTCGCGCGGCCCGACGAGTGCTGCGGCTTCGGCGGTGTGTTCGCGCTGCAGGAAGCGGACGTCTCCTGCCGTATGGCGCAGGATCGGCTCGCGGACCACGGCGCTGCGCGCGCGGAAGTCGTCACCTCCACGGATGTCTCGTGCCTGATCCAGCTCGAGAGCGTCGCGCGCCGCCGCCAGCTCCCACTGCAGTTCCTGCACGTCGCCGAGATCCTCGCCGGCGCTGGCGAAGCGGCGTGACGGCGATGCGCGGGCACGCCGAGCGCGCCGCTGCGTTCGTCGCCGACGAGGCGCGCACGAGCTGGCACGATCAGTCGCTCTGGTTCGTGCGCACGAAGCGCGACCGCGCAGCGGACGCGGTGCCGGATTGGGAGGCCCTGCGCAGCGAGGCCGCCGCGATCAAGCGCGAGGCGCTCGCCCGCTTGCCCGAGCTGTGGGAGCGCTTCGAGTCGCGAGCGCGGCAGCGCGGCGCCGTCGTCCACTGGGCGCGCGACGCCGCCGAGCACAACGCGATCGTGCTCGAGCTGCTGAGAGGTCGCGGCGCGGCGCGCGTCGTGAAGAGCAAGTCGATGCTCACCGAGGAGTGCGGGCTCAACGAGCAGCTCGAAGCCCACGGCATCGAGGTGATCGACACCGACCTGGGCGAGCGCATCGTGCAGCTCCGGCACGAGCCACCGAGCCACATCGTGATGCCCGCGATCCACCTGAAGAAGGAGGAGATCGGCGCGCTGTTCGCGCGCGAGATGGGCAGCGCGCCCGGGCTCAGCGACCCGACCGAGCTGACGCGCGTCGCGCGCCGCGACCTGCGCGGCCGCTTCCTCGCGGCGGATGCGGGCATCACGGGCGCGAACTTCGCGGTCGCGGAGAGCGGCGGCTTCGTCGTCGTCACGAACGAAGGCAACGCCGATCTCGGCACGACGCTGCCGCGGCTCCACATCGCGAGCATCGGGCTCGAGAAGATCGTGCCGCGCCTCTCGGATCTGCCGGTTTTCCTCCGCCTGCTCGCGCGCTCCGCGACCGGACAGGCGCTCAGCGTCTACACCTCGCACTACCACGGCCCGATGGCGGCGGATCGCGAGCTGCACATCGTGGTCGTCGACAACGGGCGCAGCCGCCTGCTCGCGCACCCGTCGTACGCGGAGGCGCTCGCGTGCATCCGCTGCGGCGCGTGCCTCAACACGTGTCCGGTCTACCGCCGCAGCGGCGGGCACAGCTACGGCGTGACGGTCGCGGGGCCGGTCGGGTCGGTGCTCGCGCCGGCGCGCGATCCGGAGCGGCACGCGAGCCTGCCATACGCGTGCAGCCTGTGCGGCTCGTGCTCGGACGTGTGCCCGGTGAAGATCCCGCTGCATCACCAGCTGCTGACGTGGCGCGGCGAGCTTCACGCGCGCGGCCTGCGCGGTGTCACGCGCGGCGCGCTCGCCCGCGCGCTCCGGCACGTGATGCAGCGGCCCGCGCTGTTCGCGTTCGTCGGCGGCGCGGCGCGAATCATTGGGCGCGCGCTGCCCGCAGCGTGGCTCGCACGCATCGCCTCGCCCTGGACGCGCGGCCGCGAGCTGCCGCCGCTCCCGCGCGAGAGCTTTCGCGCGCGCTACGCGAAGCGGAGCCGAGCGCGTGGCTAGCGCGAGCCGCGACGAGATCTTCGCCGCGCTGCGCGCCGCCGCGCCCGCGCACCCGCGCGCGGGGCTGCCGATCGCGCGCGCTCTCTACGCAGCGCCTGCGCTGAGCGCGAGCGTCGAGACGTTCGCCGCGAACCTCGACGCCGCGGGCGGGCGACTCGTGCGCTGCGAGGCGAGCGCGCTCGGCGACGCGCTCGCGCGCCTCGAGGGCTTCGCGCAGGCGACGCACGTGTGGTCGTCGCGACCGGAGATCGCGGCGCGCGGTGTGGCGTGCGATGTCCCCACGCCGCACGCCCTGGCGACGCTCGATTTCGCCGTGCTGCGCGGCGAGCTCGCCGTCGCCGAGAACGGCGCCGTCTGGCACGCGCCGAGCTCTCCGCTCGAGCGGGCCGCGGCGCTGCTGGCAGAGCATCTCGTGCTGGTCGTGCCCGAGGGCTCGCTCGTCGCCACGCTGCACGAGGCGTACGCGCGAATCGACGCCTGCGCCTCGGCCTTCGGCTGGTTCCTCGCAGGCCCGTCGAAGACGGCGGACATCGAGCAGGCGCTCGTGCTCGGCGCTCATGGACCTTGCGCCGCGACGGTCGTGCTGACCCGCGAGCCCTTGCACCCTTGAATCGCGCGCGCATCCGCAGGACGCTCGCGTGCATGCCACGCTCGCGCCGCCTCTTCGAGCACCACACCAGCGCGCTGCTGCCGCGGCGGACCTTTCTGCGACGGGTCGCGAGCTTCGCCGCCAGCGCCCTCGCGCTGGTCGGGTTCTCGCTCGCGCTCGGCGCCTCCGGTTATCACTGGATCGGTGGCCTCCCGTGGGTCGACTCCGTACTCAACGCCGCGATGATCCTGACCGGCATGGGCCCCGTGGATCGCATGACGACCACCGCGGGCAAGCTCTTCGCCGCCGGCTACGCGCTGTTCAGCGGCCTCGCGTTCATCACCATCGTGGCGGTGCTGTTCGCGCCGATCGTGCATCGCTTCCTGCACGCGCTGCACCTCGAGGAGGAGAGCGGCGACGCGACGAAGTGAGCCCGCGCGCGAGGCGGCGGCTCAGATCCCCGCGCCGCGCAGCTCCGCGTCGGCGCGCCGCGCGAGTCGCGGCGCGCGCTCGCCGATCGCGAGCATACGCGCGTCCTTGCTCTCGCCGCGCAGGTAGCGCGTGTACAGCTGCTGCACGACCACGGCCGTCTTCCAGTACGCGAAGCTCGTCCACCACGGCAGCGCGCGCAGGTCGGCGCCGGTGCGCTCGCGGTAGCGCGCCGCGATCTCGGCGCGCGCCGGGAGCCCGAGCTCGAGCATGCCGGGGTGGCTGGAGAGCTCGCGGAACGTGGAATCGCCCGCGTCGGGCCAGTACTGAAGCAGCGTGCCGAGGTCGATCAACGGATCGCCGAGCGTCGTCATGTCCCAGTCGAACAGCGACTTGCAGCGATCGGGATCGGCGGGATCGAACTGACAGTTGTCAGGCTTGAGGTCGTTGTGCACGAGGCTCGCGCGCTGCGCGCTGGGAACTCCGCTCGCGAGCCGCTCGGCGATCGCGTCCATCAGCCCGTCGTCGCCGCTCGGGCGCACCAGCTCCCAGCGCTTGCGCCAGCCCGCGACTTGGCGCGCCGCGAAGCCGTCGGGCTTGCCGAGATCGCCGAGCCCGCAGGCGGTAGGGTCGAGCGAGTGCAGCTCCGCCATCGCGTCGGCGATCGCGAAGCCGACGCGGCGGCCGACGTTCGCGTGCCCGCGCATCGCCTCGGGGATCGCCGTGCGCACGACCACGCCGCTGCGCCGCTCCATCACGAAGAAGTGGGCGCCGCATACGGACTCGTCCTCGCAGAACGCGAGCGCGCGCGGCGCGAGGCGCGTGTGCTGCCAGAGCCGCGAGAGCACCTTGAACTCGCGCCGCATGTCGTGCGCGCCGGGCGCGATCACGCCGAAGGGCGGACGCCGCAGCACGAGCTCGCGCTGCGGGTAGCGCAGCAGGTACGTGAGATTCGCGGCGCCGTTCGGGAACTGCAGCACCTCGGGCGCGCCCCTGAGCGCGACGTCGCTCGGAAGGTGTGCGCGCAGCCAGGCGTCGATCCGCTCCCAGTCGAGCTGCTCGCCCCGGCGTACGGGGGCCAGCTCGGATTCGCTGCTGCGCGCTTCGGCCATCGCCGGCGCCCCCTCGCTCACTCCGCCGAGTCGGCTTCCATCTCCTCGAGCAGATCGGAGAACTGCGCGCGCGCGGCGTCGCGGAGCTTCGGCAGGTGACGCGTCGGGAAGAGATCGCCCGCTTGGCTGAAGCCCGAGAGCACTTCGCGCGCGAGCGTGACCTTGTGCACCTCGGTCGGGCCGTCGGCGAGGCCCATGTGGAAGGACTCGACCAGGTACTTCGAGAACGGCATCTCGTTCGAGGCGCCCAGCGAGCCGTGCAGCTGCAGCGCGCGCGCCGATACGTCGTGCAGCACGCGCGGCATCATCGCCTTCACCGCCGAGATGTCCTTGCGCACGCGCTGATAGTCCTTGTAGCGGTCGATCTTCCACGCGGTCTGCAGCACCAGCAGGCGGAACGTCTCGAGATCGGTCCACGAGTCGGCGATCTTCTCCTGCGTCATCTGCTTCTTCGCGAGCAGCTCGCCCTGCGTGGTCCGCGAGAGCGCGCGCTCGCACATCATCTCGAGGGCGCGGCGCGCGAGGCCGATCGTGCGCATTGCGTGATGGATGCGGCCACCGCCGAGGCGCGTCTGCGCGACCACGAACGCGCCGCCGCGCGGCCCGAGCATGTTCGCCCTCGGGATGCGCACACCCTCGTAGCGGATGTAGGCGTGGGCGCCGTCCTCGGGCGCCTCGTAGCCGAGGCCGACGTTGCGCACGATGTTGATGCCCGGCGTGTCCGAGGGCACGAGGAACATCGACATCCGCTGGTACGGCGGCGCGTCGGGGTCCGTCACCGCCATCACGATCAGGAACGAGGCCCAGCGCGCGTTCGACGAGAACCACTTCTCGCCGTCGATCACCCACGAGTCGCCGTCCTCGCGCGCGCGCGTCGCGAACACCTTCGGGTCGGCGCCGCCCTGGGGCTCCGTCATCGAGAAGCACGACACGATCTCGTTGCGCAGCAGCGGCTCGAGGAACTGCTTCTTCTGCGCCGCTGTGCCGTAGTGCGCGAGGATTTCGCTGTTGCCCGAGTCCGGTGCCTGACAGCCGAAGATGATCGGCGCACAGCGCGCGCGGCCGAGGATCTCGTTCATCAGCGCGAGCTTCACCTGCCCGTAGCCGGGACCACCGAGATCCGGCCCGAGGTGGCACCCCCAGAGCCCGCGCTCCTGCACCTCGCGCTGCAGCGGCTTGATCACCTTGTTACGGAGCGCGTCTCTCGTGTCGTAGGGCGCGCGGATCACGAAGTCGAGCGGCTCGATGCGCCGTTTCACGAACTCGTCGATCCAGTCGAGCTCCTTCTGGTACTCGGCGTCGGTCTCGAAGCTCCACATTGGGCTTTCTCCTACTTGGCCTGGGCCGCTGCGCGCATCCGGTACAGCTCTTCCCATCCGAGGTACGACTGGATGCCGTCGTCGTTGAAAAAGACCACCGGCCCGTCGCAGATGAACAGGTACTCGGTGTCCTCGAGCGCGGTGGTCGCGCCGTGCAGCACGCCATTCGGCTCGTAGTCGTAGTCGCCGGCGTTCAGCACGCCGTCGCGCACCTGCAGCTTGCCGCTCAGGATGAAGGTGTGCGCCGCGGAGAGATGCTTGTGCGGCGCGGCCACGTAGCCCTTGTTCCAGCGAAACAGCGCGGCCCAGCGCCCGGACTCTTCGCCGGTGAACAGCACCTTGATCCACGCCATGCCCTTCTCTTGCTCGATCCACGGATCCGAGGCGCGCACGATCAAGTCCGCGAGCTGATCGTTCACCGGCGTGACGTCTTGCATGAGGCCCATGGTGGTCTCCCGTTCGAGTTCGTGAAGAATCCCACGCTCTGTCGCGAATACCAACAGGGCGCCGGATCGCGGCGCCTGCGCGAAGGCGGCGGGGCGCCGCTTGCGCGCGATGGCTCGCGCGACCGAATGGGCGTCTCGCTGCTCGGCGGGCCGGAGCCCTTCGGCTGCGTGGCGCTTCCTGCTGCGCTTGATTCGCGCTCCAGCGGCGCCCCGCCGCCTTCGCGCAGGGAGCGTGCGTGGGGCTCGGGCGAGACTGACTACTTCTCCGGCCAGCGGGCGGTCACTACGCGCTCCTTGATGCGCCAGCCGTTCGTGGTGCGCACGAGCACGTCTTTGTAGTCGCCGCCGTAGAGGCGGCCGCCCTCGCTCGGGACGGCGTATTTGCTCCAGGCGCGCGTCTCGCCGGCTTCTTCGTAGACGAAGAGATTGGTGCTGTGGTGCGCGGGCGGATGGGTCGCGCGCTCGAAGAACGCGATCACGGCGGACAGGCTCTCGTGGCGGCCGGCCTGATAGGCGCTGACGTCGAAGGCGCCGTTCTCCGCGAAGATCTCGCCGAGGCGCGGCCACTGCTTGCCGTCGACGAGATGGCCGTAGTGCGCCATCAGCTGCTGGATCGCGACGATGTCGTGGGTGTCGAGCACGCTGCGCTCCTGTTAGGCGACCTCGCCCGCGCTCGGGGAGATCTGCGGCTCCCCGCGCGCGACCACGACGGCGGCGGCGAGATCGCCGGTCACGTTGACGGTGGTGCGGCACATGTCGAGGAAGCGATCGACGCCGAACACGATGCCGATCGCGTCGGCGGGGATGCCGATCAGGCCGAGGATCATCACGATCACCGGCAGCGAGCCGGCCGGTACGCCGGCGGTGCCGATCCCGCCGAGGATGCAGATGAACACGACCAGGACTTGTTGGGCGAGCGAGAGCGGCACCTCGTAGATCTGCGCGAGGAAGAGCACCGTGACGCCCTCGAACAGCGCGGTGCCGTTCTGGTTCGCGGTGGAGCCGAGCGTCAGCACGAAGCGGCTCACGCGCGACGGCAGCCGCAGCTCCTCGTCCGCCGCGATCAGCGCGATCGGCAGCGTCGCGGCGCTCGAGGCGGTCGAGAATGCGGTGAGCATCGGCGCGCGCACGGCGCGGAAGAAGTGCGCGGGGCTCATGCCGCCGAGCAGCCACACCGAGAGCGAATAGACGCCGAACTGATGCAGCGCGAGCGCGAACACCACGATCGCGACGTAGCGCCAGAGCTGCAGCGCCTCGGCGCCGATGCGCGCTGCGATCGCGAATACGAGGCACGCGACGCCGTACGGCGCGAGCCGCAGCACGAGGCCCATCAGGTTCATCACGACGTCGTAGAGGCCGCGCAGCGTGGCCTCGAACTGGCGCGCCGCGCTGGTGCGCGTGATCGCGATGCCCGCGCCCAGGAACAGCGCGAACACCATCAGCGCGAGCATGTCGCCGTCGGCCATCGACTTCATCACGTTGCGCGGCACGAGCCCCACCACGAAGTCGACGCCGGAGGCCTGCCGCGCCGCTTGGATGCCCGTGTCCCGAACCAGCGCCTTGAGGCTCTGCAGGCCGGCGCCCGGCTGCAGCGCGTTCACGAGGCCGACGCCGATGCCCACCGCGATGCTCGAGACCGCGAGCGTGTAGGCAAAGGTCTTGATGCCGACGCGACCCAGCGCGCGCGCGTCGCCGAACTCGGAGACCGCGATCGCCAGCGAGCTCACGATCAGCGGGATCATCAGCATGAAGAACAGGCCGAGGAAGATCCTGCCCGCCGGGTCGAGCACGTCCGCGAGCAGACTCTGGAGCCACGCGGCGTCGCCGGCGAGCGCGTGCGCGCCGAGCCCGAGCGCCAGCCCCACTGCTAGGCCGGCGAGCATGCGGAACGGCGCGTCGTGATTCATCGAGCCTCCTCGGGGCCCCGCACACTAGGGCAGGCGCGGTATCGTGCCGCGCTCCCGGAGGAGGCCTCATGGAAATTCGCAGCGAGCGCGTTCGCATCCCGGTCGGCGGCGGCGGCACGATGGGCGGCTACCTGGTGCGGCCGGCGGATTCGGCGCCGCGCCCGGGCGTGATCGTCTACATGGAGATCTTCGGCGTGAACGCGCACATCCGCGACGTCACGGAGCGCGTGGCGCGCGAGGGTTATGTGGCGCTCGCTCCGGATTTCTTTCATCGCACGCATCCCGGCATCGAGCTCGGCTACGACGAAGCGGGCATGGGCACCGGCATGAAGGGCCTGATGGCGCTCGACGCAGACCAGATGATCGCTGACGCGCGAGCAGCGGCCGCATTCCTGCGCGAGCAGCCGAACATGACGGGCAAGCTCGGCGCGATGGGCTTCTGCATCGGCGGGCACATGACGTACCTGAGCGCGTGCGAGGTGGACGTCGCCGCGGCGGCCTCGTTCTATGGCGGCGGCATCGCGGCGCCCAAGGGCCCCGGCGGCAAAGCCTCGACGCTCGGCCGCACGCCGAAGATCAATGGCAAGCTGCTGTGCCTGATGGGCGGCAAGGACGCGCTGATCCCCGCCGCGCAGGTGGACGCGATGCGCTCCGCGCTGAAGGACGCGGGCACGCGGCACGAGGTGATCGTGTACGACGCCGACCACGGCTTCTTCTGCAACGAGCGCGGCACGTACCACAAGCCCTCGGCCGACGACGCGTGGACGCGCGTCAAGGCGCTGTTCGCGAGCGAGCTGCGCTAGCGCAGGAGCACCGGCGCGCGGCCGGTGGGTCCGGCTGCCGCTGGCCGCGGCCCTGCGCGACCGCTAATTCGCTCCGCCGCGCGGCACGCGCAGGCCGCCCGCCAGCCGCCGGAGTCTCCTCGCCATGCTCGACGCCCGCAGCCTCGCCGAACGCCGCGACGAGATCGCCGCGAGCATCCGCCGCCGCGGCGTGAAAGCCGACCTCGACGGCGCGATCGCGCTGCACGAGCGGGCGGCGGCGAAGCAGCACGAGCTGAACGAGACGAATCGCCGCCGCAACGAGCACCAGGAGCGCGGCAAGCGCAAGCTCGATCCGCAGGAACGCGAGGCGCATGCGGCGGAGGGGCGCGCGCTGAAGGAGGCGGTGGCGCGCGTCGAGGCGGAGTCCCTCGCGCTGCGCGCGAAGCTCGACGCGAAGCTGCGCGAGCTCCCGAATTTTCTACACGCCGCGGTGCCCGACGGCGGCGAGGACGATGCGAAAGAGCTGCGCCGCTTCGGCGACGCCACTCGCTTCGCCTTCCCGCCGAAGGATCATCTCGCGCTGGGCGCGGAGCTCGCGCTCTTCGATTTCGACGGCGGCGCGAAGGTCGCCGGGCAGAAGTTCTACTTCCTGAAGAACGAGGCCGTGCTGCTCGAGCTCGCGCTCCAGCGCTACGCGCTCGACCTGCTCCTGGCGGAAGGCTTCACGCCCTACGTCACGCCCGACCTCGCGCGCGCCGAGATCTTCGAAGGCATCGGCTTCAACCCGCGCGGCGAGGGGACGCAGATCTACTCCGTCGCCGACACCGATCTGTGTCTGGTCGGCACGGCCGAGATCACGCTCGGGGGCCTGTACGCAGACTCGATCCTCGAGGAGGAGCAGCTGCCGGTGCTGATGGCCGGCATCTCGCACTGCTTCCGCACCGAGGCCGGCGCCGCGGGCCGCGAGAGCAAGGGGCTCTACCGCGTGCACCAGTTCACCAAGGTGGAGATGTTCGCGATCACGCGGCCCGAGGATTCCGAGGCGATGCACGAGCGCCTGCTGGCGATCGAGGAACGCATCTATCAGGGGCTCGAGCTGCCGTACCGCGTGGTGGACATCGCGGCCGGCGATCTCGGCGCGCCCGCATTCCGCAAGTTCGACGTCGAGGCCTGGATGCCCGGACGCGGCGAGCACGGCAGCTGGGGCGAGATCTCGAGCACCTCGAACTGCACCGATTATCAGGCGCGGCGGCTGCGCGTGCGCTTCCGGCGCAAAGCCACCAAGAAGAACGAGCTCGCGCACATGCTGAACGGCACCGCGGTCTCGAACGCGCGGCTGATCCTCGCGCTGGTCGAAAACCACCAGCGCGCGGACGGCAGCGTCGCGATTCCGAGAGCGCTGCAGCCGTACGTGGGCCGCGAGGCGATCGTTCCGAAGCGCTGAGCGGAGCCACAGCGCGTGCGGCTGTGGCAAGCTCGCCGCCGATGCGTCTCGCCGCCGCGACTACGGCGCAAGCGGCGCACAGCGCGGCGACGCAGCCCGAGCGAAGTCGAACAGGGGCCTCCATGCCGCGCGACGACCTGATCCTCGGCACGGCCGGGCACATCGATCACGGCAAGACCACGCTCGTGCGCGTGCTGACGGGCGTCGACACCGACCGGTTGCCGGAGGAGAAGGCGCGCGGCATCACGATCGAGCTCGGCTTCGCGCCGCTCGAGCTCGCGCCGGGGCTGCGCGTGGGCGTGATCGACGTGCCGGGGCACGAGGGACTCGTGCGCACGATGGTGTCGGGCGCGACCGGCATCGACCTCGTGCTGCTGGTCGTCGCGGCGGACGAAGGCGCCATGCCGCAGACGCGCGAGCACCTCGCGATCATCGACCTGCTCGCGATCGAGAGCGGCGTCGTGGCGCTGACGAAGTGCGATCTCAGCGAGCCGGACGTGGCCGAGCTCGCCGAGGCGGAGGTGCGCGAGCTGATCGTCGGCACGTCGCTCGCGCGCGCGGAGGTGGTGCGCGTCAGCGCCGCCAGCGGCGCCGGCATCGCGGAGCTGCGCGGCGCGCTCGTGCGCGCGGTGCGAGCCGCCTCCGCGCGCACGCCGCGCACGGGGCCGCCGCGGCTGTGGGTCGATCGCTGCTTCGAGTCGCGCGGCTTCGGCGCCGTCGTCACGGGCACGCTGATCGGCGGCGCGCTCGCCGTCGGCGACACGCTGGAGCTCCAGCCCGGCGGCGCGCGCACGCGCGTGCGCGGGCTCCAGAGCTTCGGCGCGAGCCACGAACGGCTCGCGCCCGGCGCGCGCTGCGCCGTGAACCTGCAGGGCGTGGCGCTCGAGCAGCTCGCGCGCGGCATGCTGGTCGCCGCGCCGGGCGCGCTCGCGCCATCCTCGGTGTTCGACGTCTCGCTGCACTGGCTGCCGAGCGCTCCGGCGGGCGGGCGCCGCCCCGTCGCGTGCGAGCTGCTGTGCGGAACCGCAGCGCTACGCGCGCACATCGCACCGATCGGCGCGGCCTCATTCGCTCCGGGCGAGCGCGGCTTCGCGCGCGTCCATCTCGACGACGGACAGCTCGCGCTGCTGCCGGGCGATCGCTTCGTGGTGCGCGGCTTCGCCTCGGGCGCGACGCTCGGCGGCGGCGCGATCCTCGATGTCGCACCGCCGCGGCGGCGGCGCAGCGACCCTGCCGTAGCAGTGGGGCTCGCGCTGCTAGCGACCGGCGCGCCTTCTGCGGGCGCCACGCTGCGCATCGCGCGCGCGGGCTTCGCCGGGCTCGCCCGCGACGCACTCGCCGCGCAGACGGGTCTCCCCGCGGCGGAGCTGGACGCCGCGCTCGAGAGCGCGCTCGTGGAGGGCGCGATCGTGGCGCTCGGCGGCGGCGCCTTCGCGACGCGCGAGACGCGCGGCGCGGCGGAGCGGCGCGTCGTCGACTCGCTCGCCGCGTATCACGCCGCGAACCCGATCAAGCCGGGCATGCCGAGAGGCACGCTGCGCGGCGCGCTGCCGGCGAATGCGGCGCCCGCGCTGTTCGAGGCCGCCCTCGCCGCGCTCGCGCAGCGCGGCGAGCTCGCGCTCGAAGGCGAGCTGGTGCGCGCGCCCGCGTTCGCGCCGCGGCTCGGTGCGGGCGAGGAGGCGATCGCCGCGCGCCTGCGCGAGAGAGCGCGCGCCGCGGGCCTGGCGCCGCCGACGCTGCGCGAGTGGGCGAGCGAGCTGCGCGCGCCCGAGGCGCAGCTGCGCGAGCTGCTCGCGCACCTCGAGCGCGAAGGCGCGCTCGTGCGCGCGCCCGGCGAGCTGTGGTTCGACGCGAGCGCCGTCGCGGCGCTGCGCGCGAGGCTGGTCGCGCAGCTCGAGGCGCACGGCGAAATCGACACCGCCGCCTACAAGGAGCTGGTCGGCGCCAGCCGCAAGTTCGTGGTGCCGCTGATGGAGCTGTTCGACTCGGAGCAGCTCACGGCGCGCCGCGGCGAGACGCGTGTCCTGAAGCGCAAGCCGAAGTAGCGGCCGGGTTCAGTTCAGCGCGGCGATGGATTCGCGCGTCCAGTCGAAGGCGCGCACGAAGGAGAGCAGGTCGTCGGGGCCGTTGTTGGGGAGGAGCCCGAGCACGATCACGGCGACAGCGCAGACGGCGAGCACGGTCGTCTCGCCGAAGGACAGCCGCTGCCGGCCGGCGGCCTCGCCGGGCTCGCTCATGTACATGAGGCGCGGCAAGCGCAGGTAGTAGAAGAACGAGACCACGCTCATGAGCGCGCCGATCACGACGAGCAGCACCATGCGCCCCGACGCGTCGGACTCGACCGCCGCCATGAAGACGCGCAGCTTCGCGAGGAAGCCTGCGGTGCCGGGGATGCCCGCGAGGCCGACCATGAACAGCGTCATCAGCGCCGCCAGCGCGGGCCGGCGCTTCGCGAGGCCGGCGTATTCCTCGAAGGAGTCCGCGTCGTGGCCGCGGTGCGTGAGCGCGATGACGACGGCGAAGGCGCCGAGATTCAGGAACACGTAGGCGAGCAGGTAGAACAGCACGGCCTGCTGACCGGCGGCGCCGCCCGCGACGAGGCCGAGCAGCAGGTAGCCGGCGTGCGCGATGCTCGAGTACGCGAGCATGCGCTTCACGTTGTCCTGGATCACCGCCATCAGGTTGCCGAGCACCATCGTGGCGGCGCAGAGCCACCAGAGCACGGCCGTGAGCGCGTCGCTCGTCGTGGCGACGAGCGGACCGGCGGTGACGTCGAGCAGCCGAAGCAACGCGATGAAGGCGGCGGCCTTCACGGTGACGGACATGAAGGCGGTCACGGAGGCGGGCGCGCCCTCGTAGACGTCGGGCGTCCATTGGTGGAACGGCACCGCCGAGATCTTGAACGTGAAGCCGACGAGCACCAGCGCGAGGCCGATCACGCCGATCGGATCCGAGCCGTCGAAGCCGGCCGCGATGCCCGCGTAGCTCGTCTGCCCGGTCGCGCCGTAGAGCAGCGCCATGCCGTAGAGCAGCAGCGCGCTCGCGAACGAGCCGGCGAGGAAGTACTTGAGCGCGGCCTCGTTGCTGCGCAGCTTGCGGCGATCGAAGCCGGCGAGCACGTAGATCGGAATGCTCATCAGCTCGATGCCGAGGAACGCGCTCACGAGATCGACCGAGCCCACGAGCAGGACCATGCCGCTGGTCGCGATCAGCGTGAGCGCGTAGTACTCGCCGTGCTGGACGCCGATCTCCTTCAAGTAGTAGGCGGACAGCAGCGTCGACAGCAGTGCGCCGACGCACACGACCGCGCTGCCGAACGCCGCCAGCCGATCGAGCTGGAACATCGGGTGCTCGGGGCTGAACTCGCGCGCGCTCCCCGCGCCGAAGGCGAGCGCGGCGGACCAGATCACCGCGGCGAGCACGCCCACCGAAGCGAGCGAGAGCACGGTGTTCTTGCGATAGCGATCGGCCTCGCTCGCGCGCGGCCCGAGGAACAGGTCGAGCGCGAGCACGAGGAAGGCGCCGCCGGCGATCAGCAGCAGCGGCAGCGCGGCGTCGAGGTTCAGCTCGGGTGCGGGAATCATCGCGCGGGCTCCGTCAGGCTCGCCTGCAGCGAGAGCGGCAGCGCGCGCTGCGCCGAGACCACGGCGGGCGCGCGCTTCGCTTCGATCACGCGCAGGATCTCGCCCACCGGCGCGCTGAGCCGCAGCAGCAGCGGCTGCGGGTACAC
>DATBRS010000177.1:0-7058 GCA_036560185.1 Myxococcota bacterium | reverse complement strand
CCAAGTCGATCAAGGCGCTCGAGGAGGCCGCCGCCAACGGGCGCGAGTTGTTCCTCGCGGCGCAGCGCTCCGCCGGCAAGGACGAGCCGAGCGAAGAGGACATCTATCGCGTCGGCACGCTCGGCTCGATCATCCAGCTGCTGCGGCTCCCCGACCAGACCGTGAAGGTGCTCGTCGAGGGCCGCGCGCGCGCGCGCGTGAAGCGCATCGTGCAGAGCGAGCCGTACTTCACCGCCGACATCGAAGTGCTCGACGAGAACGACGCGCGCGGCGCCGAGACCGAAGCGATGGTGCGGAGCGTGCACCAGACCTTCGACAACTACGTGAAGCTCAACAAGAAGGTGCCGGCCGAGGTTCCGCAGAGCGTCGGCCAGATCCAAGCGGCCGGGAAGCTCGCCGATACGATCGCCACGCACCTGAATCTCAAGCTCGAGGATCGGCAGCGCCTGCTCGAGCTCGCGGATCCGGCCAAACGCATCGAGGAAGTGTTCGCGCTGATGCAGGCCGAGATCGAGGTGCTCGAGGTCGAGAAGCGCATCCGCGGCCGCGTGAAGAAGCAGATGGAGCGCTCGCAGAAGGAGTACTACCTCAACGAGCAGATGCGGGCGATTCAGAAGGAGCTCGGCGAGAAGGACGACCTGAAGAACGAGATTCAGGAGCTGGAGGAGCAGCTCAAGGCCAAGAAGATGCCCGACGACGCGCGCGACCGGACCGAGAAGGAGATCCGGAAGCTGAAGATGATGTCGCCGATGGCAGCCGAGGCCACGGTCGTGCGGAACTACGTCGACTGGATGCTCTCGCTGCCGTGGAACGAGTACAAGAACGAGAACCTCGACATCCGCGACGCCGAGCGCGTGCTCGACGAAGACCACTTCGGCCTCGAGAAGCCGAAGGAGCGCATCGTCGAGTACCTCGCGGTGCGGGCGCTCGTCGAGAAGATGAAGGGCCCGATCCTGTGCCTCGTCGGCCCGCCCGGAGTCGGCAAGACGTCGCTCGGCAAGTCGATCGCGCGCGCGACCGGCCGCGATTTCGTCCGCATCAGCCTGGGTGGCGTGCGCGACGAGGCCGAGATCCGCGGCCACCGGCGCACCTACATCGGCGCGCTGCCGGGCAAGATCATCCAGGCGCTCAAGAAAGCGGGCTCGGGCAATCCCGTCGTGCTGCTCGACGAAGTCGACAAGATGTCGATGGACTTCCGCGGCGACCCGTCTTCGGCGCTGCTCGAGGTGCTCGATCCCGAGCAGAACCACACCTTCAACGACCACTACCTCGACATCGACTACGACCTCTCGCGCGTGATGTTCCTGTGCACCGCGAACGTGCTGCACCAGATCCCGCGGCCGTTGCAGGACCGCATGGAGATCATCCAGCTGCCCGGCTACATCGAGTCGGAGAAGCTCGCGATCGGGCGCGACTACCTCGTGCCGAAGGTGCGCGAGGCCAACGGCCTCGAGGCGCGCCACATCGACATCAACGACGGCGCGCTGCTCGAGATCATCCGCTTCTACACGCGCGAATCCGGCGTGCGCAGCCTCGAGCGCGAGCTCGCGTCGCTGTGCCGCAAGGTGGCGCTGCAGGTCGCGAGAGCCGGCAAGGACTCCGCCAAGCAGCACAAGATCACGCCGGTGCAGGTACGCAAGCTGCTCGGCGTGCACAAGCATCGGCACGGCGAGGCGGAGACCGAGGATCGCGTCGGGCTCTGCACCGGCCTCGCCTACACCGAGGTCGGCGGTGAGCTGCTCCAGACCGAGGTCTCGGTGACGCCGGGCTCGGGCAAGCTGGTGGTCACGGGTCGGCTCGGCGAAGTGATGCAGGAATCGGCGAACGCGGCGATGTCGTACGTGCGCTCGCGCGGCAAGCAGCTCGGGCTCGTGCCGGACTTCTACTCGAAGGTGGACATCCACATTCACGTGCCCGAGGGCGCGACGCCGAAGGATGGGCCGAGCGCGGGCATCACGATCGCGACCGCGATCGCGTCGGCGCTGACGCGCGTGCCGATCAAGGCGAGCGTCGCGATGACGGGCGAGATCACGCTGCGCGGCCGCGTGCTGCCGATCGGCGGGCTCAAGGAGAAGCTGATCGCGGCGCTACGCGGCGGGATCAAGACGGTCGTGATTCCGAAGGAGAACGAGAGGGATCTGAAGGAGATCCCGGCGATCATCACGCGCGGGCTCACGCTGATCCCCGTCGAGCACATGGACGAGGTGCTGGTCGCGGCGCTCGCCCACGCCGACGTGCGCGGCTTCCTGCGCGCCGGCGAGCACGTGGTCGAGGCGATCTTCGCGGGCGCCGTCGTTGCGCCCGCCGCGGCCGCGGCCGAGGCGCCGCGGATCAACTAGAGCGCGGTGCCGCGCGTCTCGGGAATCGCGCGCCACACGATCGCGACGCAGGCGAGGTTCGCGAGCGCGAGCAGCGCCATCGCATCGCCAGCATCGCCCATGCTCGCGGCGAGACGGCCGGCAGCGAGGGGGCCCGCCACGAAGCCCAGCCTGCCGAGCAGGCTGCCCGCGATGCCCGCCGCCGTGGCGCGCAGGCGCGTCGGGAACAGCTCGGCCGTGAGCGTGTTGGTGACGGTCCAGGCGCCGCCGAGCGCCGTGACCGCGCAGAACGCCGCGGCGATCGGCAGCGCGCCGGCGGCCTGATAACACGCGACGGTCGCGAGCGCGGAGAGCGCGAAGTAGGCGATCGCGGTGGGGCGGCGTCCGCAGCGATCCATCAGCCAGCCTGCCGCGAGGTAGCCCGCGACGCCGGCGGGAACCGTGCCCCAGGGCAGGCGACCGATCATGTCGCTCGTCCAGCCGCGTTCGGCGCCGAGAAAGCGGAAAAAGCCGACGAGCACGCCGCCGGACCAGAAGCTGAGCGTGAACCACATCGCGGTGACGGCCGCGAGGCGCCCGAGCAGCCCGCCCGCCGCGAACGCGCGCAGGTCGCCGAGCGCGCCGCGCAGTGCGCTGCCCGTGCGCGCGCCCGCGGCGCCCCGCGCCGCGAACAGCGCGGTCTCGCGCAGCGCGAAGGCATACACGGGCGCGAGCGCGAGTGGCAGCGCGCCGATCGCGAAGTAGCCGCGCCAACCGATCTGCGCGCGCTCGAGCACCGGCAATAGCAACGGTGGCAGCGCGGCGCCGATGCCCGCGAATGTGCCGAGCACGCCGTTCGCGCGCCCGCGCAGCGCCGGCGGGATCTCTTCGGACAGGATCACGTAGGCGAGCGAGAGCTGGGCGACCATGAACATCCGCCCGCCGAGCTGGAGCCACGCAAAGGCGGCGAGGCTCGGCGCGCGCGCGGTCGCGAGTGAGAACGCGCCGTAGGCCGCCAGCGAGAGCACGAGCGCGGGCCGGCGCCCGACGCGGTCCGCGAGCCAGAGCACCAGCCCCGATGCGATCGCGCCCCAGCTGAGCAGCGAGATCGCGTCGTAGAGCACGACATCGCTGGCGGCGAACTCGCGGCCGAGGCCCGGCAGCGCGACCATCGTGAGCGCGGCGTCGAAGCCCTCGATTAGTGTCGCGAGCGTGAGCAGAGCGAGCAGCCGCTTGTGATACGCGCAGAGGCCCGCGAGCGAGGGCGCCGCCTGAGCGTCCGGTGCTGCCACGCCGCGCATGTTGCACGCGCGCTGCGTGCGCGTCGAGCTGCTATCGCGCTGACTTCGCTCGGCTGCGCCTCGCTGCGCGCTCCGCTTGCGCACTGACTCCGCTCGCCTTCGGCTCGCTGCGCGCTGCGCTTGCGGCTCGCGGGCGTGGCGCTCGTGATGCATCTTGCGCCGACTCGCGCGGAGGAGCGTTCATGGCAGGCGAAAACGACGAGATTCGTGCCCAGCGCGCCGCCTGGGAGGCGGGCCCGCTCGCGCGCGAGCTCGCGCAGCGCGGCGAACGGCAGGCGCAGTTCACCAGCCAGGCGATGCACTGGCCGGTCGAGCGGCTGGCTACGCCGGCGGATCTCGCGGCCACGGGCTTCGACTATCTGCGCGATCTCGGCTTCCCCGGCGAATACCCGTACACGCGCGGCACCGAGGCGAATGGCTATCGCAGCCAGCTCTGGACGATGGCGCAGGTGACGGGCTTCGGGACGGGCGGCGATTGGGCGAAGCGCGGGCGCTACATGCTCGAGCGCGGGCTCTCGGGCCTGATCATCGAGTACGACCTGCCGACGACGAACGGCTACGACAGCGACCACCCGCTCGCAGCCGGCGAAGTCGGGCGCGCCGGCACCGCGATCGATTCGCTGACCGACATGGAGGCGGCGCTCGATCTGCCCTTCGACAAGCTGAAGCACCTCACCAGCGTCTGCAACGGACCGCAGCCGGTGAACCTCGCGCTGATCCTCGCGGCGCTCGAGCGGCGCGGCGTCGATCCGCGCAGCTTCACGCTGCAGATGCCGAACATGATCCTGATCGAGTACACGTGCGTCGGCCGCTACATCTTTCCGCCCGAGCACGGGCTGCGGCTCTCGACCGACGTGATCGAGTACACGATCCGCAATCACCCCAACTGGATCCCGATCTCGGTCGTCTCGGCGCAGCTCTATGCCGCGCGCGCGAACCCGGTGCAGGAGCTCGCCTTCGGCTTCTCGATCGCGATGGAGTACCTGGATTCGGTCCTGAAGCGCGGCTTCAGCGTCGACGAGGTGGCGCCGTACTTCAGCTTCATCACCGGCATCGACATGGATTTCCTCGAGGCCGTCGGAAAGCTGCGCGCCTACCGCAAAGTGTGGGCGCGCCTGATGAAGGAGCGCTACGGCGCGCAGAAGCCCGAGTCGCTGCGGCTCAAGCTGATGAGCTCGCCGGGCACGATGTCGATGACGCTGCAGCAGCCGCTCAACAACATCGCGCGGCTCGCGATCCAGATGCTCGCGTGCGCGCTCGGCGGCGGCGCGACCACGATGACGAGCCCGCTCTACGACGAGGCCCACGCGCTGCCGAGCGAGGAAGCGATCGCGGTGGGCGCAGCGATCCAGCAGATCGTCGCCCACGAGACCGGCGTCGCCGACACGATCGATCCCCTCGGCGGCTCCTACGCCGTCGAGCTGATGACGCGCAAGATCGAAGATGCGGTGATGGCCGAGATCGCGAAGATCGACGCGATGGGCGGCGCGCTCGCGGCGATCCGGCGCGGCTACTTCCAGCGCGAGCTCGCGCGCGAGCAGGTCGAGCGCAACCGCGCGCTCGAGACGGGCGAGCGCAAGCTGGTCGGCCAAAACTTCGCCGAGCGCGAGGAGAAGAAGCGCGCGATCGGCATCTTCCGGCTCGACGAGGAGACGGAGCGCCGGCAGATCGCGCGGCTCGCCGAGGTCAAAGCGAAACGCGACGCCAGCAAGGTTGCGGAGACGCTCGAGGCGGTGCGCGAAGCGGCGGCGAGCGACGCGAACCTGGTGCCGCCGATTCTCGAGGCGGTGAAGGTCCATGCGACCCAGGGCGAGATCTGCGACGTGCTGCGCGAGGTATTCGGAACGTATACGCCGGGCATCGAAACGAGCGGGGTCTGACACCGAGGTGCACGTTCCTTCCTTGTTTACTTCGCTCGCCTCCGAGGACTCCGGCTCGCTGCGCGCTTCGCTTGCGGCCTCGCCCCTAGACGTGGTGCTGGGTGCGCCGCGGAGAACGCTCTGGCACGAATCGGACCGCGTCAGCGCGCGTGCTTCTACCGGCAGTGAGGCGGCCGCGGGCGTCGATCGAGTGATTGGGGAATGACGTGACCGCAGCTGGAAGACCAATCCGCGTGCTGCTCGCCAAGCTCGGGCTCGATTCGCACACGATCGGCGTCACGGTGATCGCGAAGGCGCTGCGCGACGCGGGCATGGAGGTGATCTACACGGGGCTGAAGCAGACGCCCGAGATGGTGGTGAACGCCGCGATTCAGGAAGACGCGGATGTGATCGGCCTGTCGAGCCTGTCCGCGGCGCACATGCGGCACCTGCCCCGCGTTGCCGAGTTGTTACGAGAGCAGGGCGCGGGCGCGAAGCTGCTGATCGCCGGCGGCGTGATCCCCGCCGAGGACGCGCCCGCGCTCGAGGCGGCGGGCGTCGCGCGCATTTTCACGATGGGCGCGAAGACCGACGAGATCGTGGCGTACATCCGCGCCTGGGATGCCGCACGCGCGTGAAGACGCTCGCGCTGATCGTGCGCAAGCCGGGCCTTTCGCGCGACGCTTTTCGCGAGCACTACGAGCAGCGGCACGCGCCGCTCGCGCTGCCGCTGATGAGCGGCCTCGTGCGCTACGTGCGCCACCACGTGCGCGAGGAGCTGCATGGAGCCGCGGGCTTCGACGTGATGACGGCCTTCGCCTACCGCGACCGCACGGCGCTGGACGGCGTGATCGCGCGCCTCGCGTCGCCGGCGGGCGACGCGGTGCTGCGCGACGAGCTCACGTTCATGGACAAGCCGCGCAACCGCTTCTTCGCGGTGCGCGAGGCCGCCGAGAGCGGCGCGCGCGACCGCGCCGCAGAGCGCGACTGCATCGCGCTCGTGAAGCGCGCGCCGGGGCAGGCTGCGAGCGCGTTCGCCGCCGTGTTCGCAGCGCGCGCGCTGCCGGCGCTGCTCGGCGCGCTGCCGGGCTCACGCTGGTCGCTGCATTCCGAGGCGCTCGCGAGCTTCGGCGAGCCGCCCTACGACGCGGTCGTTCAGCTCCACGCGGGCGCGGAGTCCGATGCGAGCCTCGCGGCGTGGTGCGCGGCCCGCGAGCGCGAGGGCGAGCGCGTCGCGCTCGTGCGCGTGAGCGAACACGAGACGCCGCTGCCCGCGAGCGGTATGCCCTAACGGGTCGGCCCGCGGCGCGCGAGCTGCCGAGCGTGCAATCCTTTGCTTGCCACCTGCCGCCGATTTGCGGCTACTCACGGCACGGCATTCCCATCGAAGAGGAGAGGCGATGAGCAATTCGATCCTGCGCGCGGGCCTAATCACGAGCCTCGCTCTGCTGGCCGCGGCCTCGCAAGCCGACAAGCTGCGCCTGAAGAACGGCGACGTCGTGAGCGGCGAGATCGTCGAGACCAGCGACGCCGGCGTCGTACTCGTTCACCCCGTGCTCGGTCGCCTCACGATCGCCGCCGATCAGATCGACGCGCAGGTC
>DATBRS010000176.1:0-4871 GCA_036560185.1 Myxococcota bacterium | reverse complement strand
ATCGCGCGCGCGACGCCCCGCGTCCAGCCGAGCGCGCTCGCGTCGAGGTCCACCGCCACGACGCCGGCGCCGGCGGCGAGCAACTGCTCCGCCACGGCGCGGCCGATGCCGGAGCCCGCGCCGGTCACGACCGCCGCGCGTCCGGACCATTCACCGCGTGCGACATCCGCGGCCATCGCGCCTCCTTCGAGGCGCCCACTCTTCCATACGCGCGGGCGCCCTGCCGCGCGAGCGCGCCGCGCGTCGCCGAGCGAACCTCGCGACACAGGAGCGCCCGACATGGCCAGCTCTCGCCGCGAGTCCGACAGCCTCGGCGCCATCTCCGTTCCTTCGGATCGCTTTTGGGGAGCGCAGACGCAGCGCGCGCTCGAGCACTTCGCGATCGGCACGCAAGCGATGCCGAGCGCGCTCATCCATGCGCTCGGCCTGGTGAAGCGCGCAGCGGCGGACGTCAACCGTGAGCTCGGCGACTTGCCGGCCGAGCGAGCCGCGGCGATCGCGGCCGCCGCAGACGAGGTCGCCGCTGGAACCCTCGACGCCCACTTTCCGCTCGGCGTGTGGCAGACGGGCAGCGGCACGCAGACCAACATGAACGTGAACGAGGTAATCGCGAACCGCGCGAGCGAGTTGTTGGGGGGAACGCGAGGCGAGGGTCGGCTCGTCCATCCCAATGATGACGTGAACCGCTCGCAATCCTCCAACGACGTGTTCCCGACCGCGCTGCACCTCGCCGCGGTTCGGGCGCTGCGTCGCGATCTGCAGCCCGCGCTGGCGCACCTGCGCGCAGCGCTGGCGGCCAAGAGCCTCGAGTTCCGCGACCTCGTGAAGATGGGGCGCACCCACCTGATGGATGCGCTGCCGCTGACGCTCGGGCAAGAATTCTCGGGCTACGTCGCCCAGCTCGACGAGTGCAGCGCGCGCCTCGAGCGCGCGGACGCCGAGCTGCTGCCGCTCGCGCTCGGCGGCGGCGCGGTCGGCACCGGCTTCGGCGCGCGCGCCGAATTCGCGCCGCGCGCGTGCGCGCGCATCGCCGAGCTGACCGGCATCGGCTTCCGCCCGCACCCCAACAAGTTCGCTGCCCTCGCCGCCCACGACGCGGTGGTCTCCGCGAGCGGCGCGTTGCGCACGCTCGCCGCCGCGCTGCTCAAGCTCGCGAACGACGTGCGCTGGCTCGCGTCGGGCCCGCGCGGCGGTCTCGGCGAGCTCCGCCTCCCCGCCAACGAGCCCGGCTCGTCGGCCATGCCCGGCAAGGTCAACCCGACGCAATGCGAAGCGCTCGCGATGGTGTGCGTTCAGGTCTTCGGGAACGACGCCGCCATCGCCTTCGCCGGCTCCCAGGGCAACTTCGAGCTGAACGTCTACAAGCCGCTCCTCGCTCTCAATCTGCTGGGTTCGATCGAGCTGCTGGCGGGCGCGTGCCGCTCGTTCACCGACCACTGCGTCGTCGGCATCGACGCCCAGCCGGAGCGCCTGCGCGAGCTCGTCGACGCGTCGCTGATGCTCGTGATCGCGCTCGTTCCGCGCCTCGGCTACGACGGCGCAGCGCGCGTCGCGCAGAGAGCGCACGCCGAGGGAAGCTCGCTGCGACAAGCGGCGCTCGATCTCGGCGTCGTCACGGCCGACGAATACGATCGACTCGTGCGCCCCGAGCAGATGCTCGCGCCGCGCGCGGCGCGAGATTGATCCGCCGATTCATCTGATTTCGCTGGCGCCTCGGCCCGGGAATCGGTTCTACTCGCACGCCGATGGCCAGCGGCTGGTATGCGCGATTCGTCGAGCGCCTCGACCCTGCGGAGCGCTCGGGCGAGCTCTTGTTCGGCCTCATCATGGTCCTCACCTTCACGCTGGGCGCAGGCATCGAGCTCGCCGACCGCGCGGAGACTGGTGCTCTGCTGCTCGCCGCCCTCGGCTGCAACACCGCGTGGGGCATCATCGACGCGGCGCTCTATCTAGTGGGCAGGCTGTCGGAGCGCGGGCGCCGCCACCGGCTGATCCGGGAGATTCAGACGGCGCCGAGCCGCGTCGCCGCGCTCGCGCTCATCGACCGCGAGCTGGCGGAGCGCCTCGAGGCGACCCTCAGCGGCGAGCTGCGCGCGGCGGTCGACGCGCACGTGCTCGACCAAGTGCTCGCTGCCCCGCGCACGCCGAATCGCATCACCGCCTCCGATCTGTGGGCAGCTCTCGCCGTCTTCTGGCTCGTCTTCCTGACCGCGCTCCCGGCTCTCGTGCCTTTCTTCCTGATTCACGATTCGCAGCTCGCGATGCGGGTCTCGAACGGGATCCTGATCGGGCTGCTGTTCTACGTCGGCTGGCGCTGGGCCGACCACGCGGGCAGCAACCCGTTCCTTGCCGGCACCGCCATGGCGCTGATCGGCGTCGTGCTGGTCGTCGTCGCGATCGCGCTCGGGGGCTGAGGCAGGAGGAAGCATGAGTTGGTTGTTGCTCTTCGTTCCGCTCGCGATCGCGCTCGAGCAGATCGCGCCCGAGCGTCATCTCCTGATCTTCCTCGCGTCTGCGTTCGCGATCGTCCCGCTCGCGGGCTGGATGGGCCGCGCCACCGAGCAGCTCGCGACGCGCCTCGGCGAAGGCATCGGCGGCCTGCTGAGCGCGACGTTCGGCAACGCTGCCGAGCTGATCATCGCCTTCGCAGCGTTGCGCGCCGGCCTCTACACGGTGGTGAAGGCCTCCTTGGTCGGCGCGATCGTCGGCAACATCCTGCTCGTCCTCGGCGCCTCGATGCTCGTCGGCGGCCTGCGCCATCGCGAGCAGCACTTCAACGCCGCCGGAGCGCGCTCGCAAGCGACGCTGCTCACGCTCGCCGCAATCGCTCTGATCCTGCCCGCCGCGTATCGCGCCGCCGTCGGCGCGAGCGCGCCCGAGATCGGGCAGCTCAGCCTGTGGATCTCGCTCGTGCTGCTGGCCGTGTACGCCGCGAATCTGGTGTTCGCGCTCGTCACGCACGCGAGCCTCTTCAGCGGCGAGGCGAAGGAGCATGCCGCCGAGGAAGCGGCCGCGTGGAGCACGGGAAAGGCCGTCGGCGTTCTCGGCGGCGCCGTCGTCGCGATCGCGTGGGTGAGCGAGATCCTCGTCGGTGCGATCGAGCCGACCTCTCGCACGCTGGGATTGAACGACGCGTTCGTCGGCGTGTTCGTGGTGGCGGTTCTGGGCAGCGCGGCCGAGCAGTTCAGCGCGGTGCTCGCGGCGCGGCGCGACCGCATGGACCTCTCGCTCTCGATCGCGATCGGCTCGAGCGTGCAGGTGGCGCTGTTCGTCGCTCCCTTGCTCGTGCTCGCGAGCTTGGTGGTTGGGCCCGCACCGATGGATCTCCTGTTCAACGGCGGGATGGTGCTCGCGGTGTTGCTCGCCGTGCTGATCACCGGGCAGGTGGCCGGCGACGGGCGCTCGGATTGGCTGAAGGGCGTCCAGCTGCTCGCGGTCTACGTGATCCTCGGCCTCGCGTTCTTCTTTGCGCCCGCACCGCCGGGCTGAGTAGGTGCTGCGCAGCCTCTACGAAGCGTATCTCCGCCGACGATTCGCCTGGCTTCTCGCGTCGCTGCTCGCCGTGATCGGCGTCGATCCAGCGCTCGAGGCGATGGGCCTCGGCGGCCGCGCGGTCGAGTGGATGCTCGTGCTCGCGTTGATCGCGGCCGTCGCGGGCGCGTGGCGCGCGAACCGGTCGCACGCGCTCGTGCTCGGCGTCGGCGCGGCAGACTCGTCAGCTCGTATGCCCGCGAAGCCTGAGAGCGAGGAGACCGAGATGCACGGCGCGCCTCTCGCTCTGACGGATTCGCGCCTCGAGACTCCACGTGCGGCGGCGTGGCGCCGCCGCGGTCGGGGAGTCGTTAGGGTGCGCGCTCGTCGAGCGTGGAGAACGACGGCCTGTGCGCTCCTCGCGCTGGCCGGCGGCCTCGTCGCCGCGCTCCCGGCAGACGCGCAGGATGCGGCGCCTAGAGCGCCCGACCGAGACGTCGCAGCGGAGTTCACCGACCCGCTCACGACGCTGCCGCAGATCTTCCTCCAGAACGCCTACACGCCCTGGAACTACGGCAGCGACGCCAACACGAATCGGCTGACAGCGCGGATCGCGGTGCCGCGCGTCCCCGCGTCGTCGCTGCTCCCCTTCGACCAGCTGATCCGGCCCAGCCTCTCGATGGTGACGGTGCCAACGGGCCCGGGCGAGCGGACGCGCACGGAGCTCGGCGACTTCGTGCTGTTCGATCTCGCGGTGCTGCCCCTCGAGAGCCGAAAGCGCGGCCTCGTGATGGGAGTCGGCCCGGTGCTCGTCTTCCCGACCGCGACGCATCCGACCGCAGGCCAAGGCGCGTGGCAGGCGGGGCCGGCCTTCGGCGCGATCTACAAGGGCAAGCCCGGAATCCTGCTCGGATGGCTGCTGCAGAACCCGATCTCGTTCGCCTACACCGATTCCTCGCGACCCAAGATCAACACGCTGCTGTTCCAGCCGATCGTCATGGCGTACCTAGGCAAGGGCTTCTACGTGAAGTCTGGGGACTCCACGTGGGCCTTCGGCTGGCGTGAAGGCTCGCCCACGATCCTCCCCGTGAGCCTGGGCCTCGGCTACGTGATGCTGCGAGACGGAAAGCCGCCGCTGAATCTCTTCCTGAGCGGCGAGTGGACCGTCTACCGCAAGAACGCGCCGGTCGCGCCGCAGACGTCGATCCGGTTCGGCGTCTCGATCGCGTTCCCGAAGTGGAAAATCGACTAGCGAGGAGCGGTCCGCTCATGCGATGGATCCTGCAACACCGGCTCGCGAGCTTCGTCGAATCCTCGCCATGCTGGAGAACCTAATCGCCACGCTGCCCGAGGTCCGCAGGCCGCCGCTCGCGGATCAGCTGCGCATGGTGGCGCGCTCG
>DATBRS010000175.1:0-2447 GCA_036560185.1 Myxococcota bacterium | reverse complement strand
CTCCGTCGCCTGCGTGATTCCCACGCACCGCCGGCCCCAGCTCGTCGCTGCCGCGCTCGAGAGCGCGCTCGCGCAGACGCTGTCGCCGAGCGAGGTGCTCGTCGTCGAGGACGAGAGCTCCGAAGCGGCGCGCGGCGCGGTCGAAGAGATCGCGCGCCGCGTCGCGATCCCCGTGCGATATCTCTCGCATCGGGAGGGCCGCGGGCCGTCCACCTCGCGCAACCTGGGTGCGCGCGAGACGCAGGCGGAGTGGCTCGCCTTCCTCGACGACGACGACCGCTGGCTCCCGGGCTACCTGGCCGCCGCGCTCGCTCACCCCGATGCGGACCTGGTGCTCACCGCGCGCTGGGACGTGGACGGCGCCGGCGTGCGGCGGCCGGGCAAGGCGCCGCTACCGCACTACGACGCGCGCGCCTGGCTGCGCAGGAACCTGGGGGGCACGGGCTCCTCCACGGTGATCCGCAGCTCGCTGTTTCGCGCGATCGGCGGCTACGACCCGAAGCTGCTCGCCGGCGAGGACCGCGACCTGATCATCCGCGCGATGCACGCAGGCGCGCGCTACGCCGCCGTGAGCGAGCGCCTGCTCGAGCATCTCGACGACGGCCCGCGCCTCACGCTGAGCGCGCGCACGATCGTGCCCGCGCGGCTGCGTTTCCTCGCCAAGCACCGCGCGGAGATGAGCGCGGGCGACGTCGGCTACATGCTGAGGAAGATGCTGCGCGAGGCGAGCCGCGCGAGCTGGCGAGGCGTCTGAGCGCCGGCTGCTCGCGACCGCGCCGGCGGCATGCGTGGTAAGAAGTCGCTCCGATGGCCGCGCCGCGCCTGCTCTATCTCTCGAACGGGAACATCCCCTCGCGCTGGGCGCACAGCGTGCAGACGCTGAAGACCTGCGAGGCGCTCGCGGAGCTGACGCCCGGGCTCGAGCTGGTGATCGCCGAATCGCTGCGCGACCGCATCGCGCCGCGCGTCGACCTCTGGAGCTGGTACGGCATCGAGCGACCGTTCCGCGTGACGCGGCTGCCGCTCTGGCTGTGGCGCCGCTCGCCGGTCTTCGAGAGCGTGCGCGAGTGGCGCTTCTCCTTCGCCGCGCCGCGCTATGCCGCGCGCGCCGGCGCGGCGCTGGTGTGGACGCGTTCCTACCCGATTGCGGATGCGTGCCTCGCGCGCGGGCTGCCGGTGATCTTCGAGCGCCACTCGGCCTCCCCGCCGAAGTGGGGCCCCGTGATCCGGCGCATGGGCGCGTCGCCGGCGCTGCGCGGGTTCATCGCGAACTCGGAGGCGCTGCGCGCCGCGCACGTCGCGGCAGGCATTCCGGAGGCGCGCTTCGCGGCGTTCGCGAACGGCGTCGCGCCGCAGTTGCTGGCACTGAAGCGCGGCGATGTCGGCGACGCGCGGCGCCGGCTCGGGCTGCCCGAGCGCGAACCGGTCGCCTTGTACGCAGGCAGCCTCAGCGCGGAGAAGGGCATCCCCACGCTGCTGGCCGCCGCGGCGGCGCTGCCGAGCGTGCGCTTCGTCGTGCTCGGCGGGAGCGCCGCGGACGTCGCCCGCTGGCGCGCCGCGGCGGGCGCGAACGTCGAGATGCGCGGATTCGTGCCGAACGCGCAGCTCGGCGCGTGGTTCGCCGCGGCGGACGTCGGGCTCTTTCCGAACTCGGCGCGCGATCCGATCGCGGCCTCCACATCGCCGCTCAAGCTGCTCGAATACATCGCCGCGGGTCTGCCCGCGGTCGCCTCCGCGATTCCGGCCGTCTCGAGCTGGCTGCGCGACGGCGAAACGGCCTACCTGTGCCCGCCCGACGACGGCGCGGCGCTCGCCGCCGCGATCCAGCGCGCGCTGCGCGACCCCGCGGCCGCCGCCGCTTGCGCCGAACGTGCGCGCGCGGAGAACGTGCGCTTCACCTGGCGCGAGCGCTCGCAGCAGATCCTCGCGCGCTGCGCGCCCGAGCTGCTCGGCAGCGCGAGCGCACGGCCGCGCGACTGATGCCGCAGCGTTGCGACGCTGGAGCCGCTGGCCGCGCACGTGCTCGCGGCGCATGCTGCGCGGGATGAGCACCGCGAGCTCCGAGACGCCGCCCTGCTTCGCCGTGGGCACGGGCCGCTCCGGCACGCACTTCATCGCGCAGCTGCTGGCGCGCGAGCCCGGCGTCGCCGCGCATCACGAACGCGCGCCGCTTCCCGACAGCTTCCATCGCTACTGCGTGTGGAATCGGCTCGCAGTGGACGATGCCGGCTTCGTCGCGAACAAGGCGGCCGGCATCGCGGCGGATCGCGCGCAGGGCAAGCTCCCCTTCGAGGCGAGCTCGTTCCTCTCGCTCAGCATCCCCGCGCTGCGCGAGGCGTTCGGCGCGCGCTTCATCCTGCTCGTGCGGCGGCCGGATCGCGTGGTGAGCTCGTTCCTCGCGAAGGGCTGGTACGCCGACGAACCCGTGCGCCGCGATGCGCGTCTCG
>DATBRS010000174.1:0-18745 GCA_036560185.1 Myxococcota bacterium | reverse complement strand
CCCGGTGCGCGGCTGCTCACGACGGGCGATCCCGAGCAGGTCTCGCGCGCGGCCGCGGTGTTCTGGGCGGGCGCACCACCCTTCGAACACGCCTAGAGAGCGCTGCCGTCCGTCAAGCGGCGGTGCAGCTCGATCGCGTCGATCTGCCTTCCCTCGCGCAGCGCCCGCTCGCGCTCCTGCTCGAGCGCGGCGCGTTCGGCCGCGCTGAGCGGCGGCGTTTGTCGCCGCGGCTCGGGGGTCGGCTGCGCCGGCGCGTTGCTACGGGGCGCCGCGAGGCGCGCGAACCAGCGCAGCAAGAAGAGCACACTCAGCGTAATCAGGACTACGCGCAGCATTTCGGCTCCGACAGTCTCCTCAGAGCACGTACTCGCTCATCGGATGCGACTCGACTCGATCCTGCGCGAGGAATCCCTGACAAGTGTCGATCATCCGCTTCAGGTTGCGTTTCAGCTTGGCGGGATCGCCGACGGCGTCGTAGAACGCGGCCGGATCCGTGAGCGCTGCGAGCGGGAAGTTCTCTTCGACGATTGCGGCCCACTTCGGAAGGACCATCGGGCCGGGCGCGTTGGACGTGAGCGCGCGCACGATCTCGTTGCGCACGTAGCCGAAGGTGCTCTGCGTCTCGATCGCGCAGGCGCGCTGCTGCTCGTGCCAGATGCGCAGGAACTCTTCGTACGCGAGGCCGTCGGCGGGCTCGATGCAGGTGACGAGCGCGAAGCCCGGCGTGCGCGCGCCTGCGCGCGCGGCGCGATTCACGAGCGGGCGCGACTCGACGACGAGGTAGCCCGCGAACGCGCCACAAGTCCCTGACAACACGCGCTCGACGCCGGCGCGATCCTGCGACTGCTCGATCCAGAACGAGAGGAACGCCGCCTTCGCGGGCGCCATCTTGCCGAACCGCAGCTTCTCGCCCGCGGCGACGTCGTCGTCCACCACCGAGATGCGCGCGCGCTCGATCTCGAGCGCGCACAGGCGCGGCGCGGCCTCGTCCAGCAGCCGCCGCTTGAACGCCTCGTTCGGCTCTTCGCCGCGCTTCCAAAGTACGTAGACGAGCTTCTCGATTTTGTTTGGGCTCCGCTTGGCTTTGCCTCGCTGCGCGCCGACTGCGCCGCTTTGCGGCGCGGTCGGCTTGCCGCTTCCCGAGCCGCGATCGGGCGAGGCGTGTTCCAGCTAAGTTAGAGCGAAGCGTCGACTCCGTCGCGCGCGCGTCGGGCCCTCAGCGCTGCGAGTGCGCGCACCGCGCCGCTTCGCAGCCGGACGTTCATGCCGTCGATCAGCGCGTAGAACACGGGCACGACCATCAGCGTGAGCGCAGTCGAAGTCGCGAGCCCGCCAATCACGATGACCGCCATCGGCGCGCGGAACTCGGCGCCGATCGCGTTCGAGAGCGCCATCGGCATGAGCCCGAGCACGAGCGCGGCGGAGGTCATCAGCACGGGGCGCATGCGCACCGGCCCCGCGCGCAGGATGGCTTCGTCGCGCGACAAGCCCTGCTCGCGCAGCTGATTGGTGTAGTCGACCAGCAGGATGCCGTTCTTCATCACGAGGCCCATCAGCACGAGCAGGCCCATCGCGCCCATGATGTCGAAGGACATGCCGGCGAGCTTCAAGGCGAAAAAGCCGCCGACGAAAGAGAGCGGCGCGGAGGTCATGATTGTGAGCGGATGGATCACGGAGTTGAATAGCGACGCGAGGATCATGTAGATCGAGATCATCGCGAGGCCGAGCGCGAAGCCGAGATCGGCGGTGGATTCGGCCTGCGATTCGGCGGCGCCGCCCACTTCGAGCGCGTACGGCGGCGCGATGCCGACTTCCTCGCCGAAGCGCTGCATCTTCTGCATGGCCGTGTCGAGCGACGTTTCCTTCGCCTTGCTCGCGTAGAGGCGCACCATGCGCGCGCGGTTGTGCCGCTTCACTTCGACGGCGCCGCTCTCGTTGCGCACGATCGCTGCGCTGGTGATCGGCACGAGCTCGCCGCGCAGCGAGCGCACGCGGATCAGGTCGAGCTTGCTCGGGTCGTCGCGGTACTCCGGCAGCACCTGCACGCGCACGTCGTAGCGCTCGCCGCGATCCTCGAACGACCCGACCTCTTCGCCCGCGAGCAGCGTGCGCAGCGTCCTACCGAGCGCGACCGACGAGACGCCGACGTCCGCGGCGCGGCCGCGATCGACGTCGAGCGTGATCTGCGGTCGGCCCGTCTCGTGCGACCAGCGCACGTCCACGAAGTCCGGATCGGCCTCCATCTTCGCGCGGATCTGCGCGGCGTAGCGCGCGATCCGATCGAGCTCGGGGCCCTCGACGCTGTAGGCGATGTCGTTGTAGCCCTCGCCGCTCGAGCTCGCGTACACCGGATGGGTGACGGAGATCTCGCTGCCGGGCGGGAGCACGGCCGCGACGCGTGCGCGCATCTCTTCGAAGGTCTCGTGGATCTCGATCTCGCGCTCGGCCTTCGGTGTCAATAACAGGTTGAGGCGCGCCTTGTGTGGCTGATACTGGAGCTCGTCGCCGGCGCTCGCGAACACCGTCACCACGTAGGGATGCGAGGCGACCGCCGCCTCCATCTTGCGCAGCGTCGCGTTCGTGACCGAGAGCGGCGTGCCGATCGGAAGCTTCGCGCTGACGAACACCTCGCCGAGGTCGTCCTGCGTGAAGTAGCCGGTCGGCAGCGTGCTGAAGACGCCGCAGCCCGAGAACACGGTGAGCAGCGCGAGCGCGAGCGTCGCGCGCTTGTGCGCCAGCGACCACGCCAGCACGAGCGCGTAGCCGCGCTCGAGCGCCAGCAGCATGCGTTCGCAGGCGCGGAAAAACGCGCTCTCCTTCGGCGTCTGCCGCAGCACTTTGCTCGCGAGCATCGGCGTCAGCGTGAGCGCGACCAGCGCCGACATCAGTACGGCGATCGTCACCGAGACCGCGAACTCGAGGAAGTAGCGGCCCATCGTGCTGGTCATGAACAGCACCGGCACGAACACGCCGCACACCGCGAGCGTGGTGGAGACGACCGCGAGCGCGACTTCGCGCGTGCCCGCGAGCGCCGCGGCGCGCGAGGATTCGCCGCGCTCGACGCGCCGGAAAATGCTCTCGAGCACGACGATCGCGTCGTCGATCACGAGCCCGACCGCGAGCGAGAGCGCCATCAGCGTCATGTTGTTGAGCGAGAGGCCCGTGGCGTAGAGCACGGTGAAGCTCGCGATCACGCTCGCCGGGATCGCCAGCGAGGCGATCAGCGTGGAGCGCCAGTTGCGCATGAACACGAGCACGACCGCGACCACCAGCGCCGCCGCGAGCAGCATGTCGAACAGCACCGACGAGATCTGGTCCTCGATGATGCGCGCGTAGTCGCGCAGTACCGAGATCTCGACGCCGGGCGGCGCGATCTCTTGGATCTGCGCGAGCTCCGCGCGGATCAAGCGCGCGGCGGCGACCAGGTCCGAGCCGCTCTGCTGCTGCACGTCGATCGAGACGCCGGGCGCGCCGTTGACGCGCGCGACGCTGCGCTCCTCGGCCATGCCGTCTTCCACGAGCGCGACGTCGCGCAGCTGGATCGGGCGGCCGGCGCGCTCGGCGATGATCAGCGCGCCGAATTCGTCGACCGTGCGCGCCTTGCCTTGCGTCGTCACGGACCACTCGCGTGCGGCGCCCTCGATGCGCCCGCTCGCGAGCTCGGCGTTCTCGCGGCGCAGCGTGTCGGCGACATCCTCGATCGCGAGCCCGTAGCCCGCGAGGCGCAGCGGGTCGAGCCAGATGCGCACCTCGCGCTCGCGTCCGCCGCGCACGCGCACGCCGCCGATGCCCGGGATGCGCTCGAGCCGGTCCTTCACCGCGTGCTCGGCGAAATCCGTGAGCTCGCGCTGCCCGATCGGTCCCCCCAACACGATCGTCATGAACTCGATCGCGGAAAGGTCGAACTTCTGGACGATCGGATCCTCGATGTCGAGCGGCAGATCTCCGCGCACGAGCGCGACCTTGTCGCGCACCTCCTGAACCTTGGTGTCGATGTCGGAGCCGAGCCGGAACTCGATGTGGATCTGCGAGAGGCCCTGCTCGGAGGTGGAGTTGATCTCCTTGACGCCCTCGATCGCGTTGATCTGCTCCTCGATGACGTCGGTGACTTCGCGCTCGACCGTCTCCGGCGAGGCGCCGCGCAGCTGTGTGACGACGTTCGCGAACGGGAAGTCGATGTCGGGCTCGAGCTTGAGCTCGAGGCGGCTCAGCGAGATCAGCCCGAGCACGACCAGCCCGAGGTTCAGCATCGCCGCGAAGACGGGACGCTCGATCGAGATGTCGGCGATTCTCACGGCGCCGGCTCGCTCTGCGCGACGGCAGCGGAGGGAGCGGCCGCGGCTGCCTCGACGCGGGCGCCGTCGCCGAGCCGCTGCGCCGCCTCGCCTTGCACGACGACGTCGCCGGGTGTGACGCCTGCGAGCAGCTCGATGCGGCTCTCCGTCGCGATGCCCACGCGCACGGGGACCTCGCGCACGACGCCGTCTTCGACGCGCAGCACGAAAGCGCGCCCGTCGCGCGTCACGACGGCGCTGCGCGGCGCGACCGGCTGCGCCGACTCGCGCACCGCGGTGATCTCGGCGCGCGCATACGAGCCTGCCTTCACTGCGCCGCTCGGGTCCGAGACGAGGCAGTGCACCTCGTAGGTGCGCGTGCTCGGATCGATGCGCTCCGAGACGCGCGTCACCGTCGTCGCGAGCGGCTCCGCGCTGCCCTGTGCGAACAGGCGCACCGCGTGGCCCGCGCGCACCGCGATCGGCGTCGTCTCCGGAACATCGAGGATCGCCTCGAGCGCGCCCGATTCCTGCAGCACGAGAATCGGCGCGGCGCCCGCGAGCGCGCCCTCGTGCGCGCGCCGCTCGACGACGCTGCCCGCGTAGGGCGCACGCACCGTCGTGCGCGCGAGATCGCGCTGCGCGCGCGCGACGCGCGCTTCACCCTGCACCGCGCGCGCCGCCGCGACTTCCGCCTGCGTGCGCATCTGGTCCGCGCGCTGCACCGAGGCCGCGTTCTCCTCGACCAGCTTCGCCATGCGCTCCGCATCGGCCGCGGCGTTCGCGCTCTCCGCGCGCGCGAGCTCGAGGCCGGCGCGCGCCTCGGCCAGCGCCATCTCGTACGGGCCCGGGTCGATGCGGAAGAGCGGGGCGCCCGCCGCAACGGTCTGGCCGACGTCGACGTACACCGCCGCCAGCGTGCCCGGCACGTCCGCGCCGATCTCCGTGAGCCGCTTCGCCTCGATCGTGCCCGAGGCCGCGACCGTGGCGGTCAGCGCTTCGCTCGCGACCACAGCGGTCTCGACGCCGGTGGCCGCGCCGGATGCGGGTGCGCGCGCCGCGACATCGCTCGCCCCCGGCCTCGCGTCGCCGCCGCCGCACGCGGCGATCAACACAGCGAGCAGCGCGAAATACCTGGTTCCCGCCCGCACCCTCATCGCGCGCCCTCCGCGCGCAGCCCGCGCTGCAGCACGTCGACGCAGGTCGCGACGAAGCGATCGTCGGAGGCGTCGATCCATTGCGGGAAGATCAGGTGATCGCACAGCGCGATCGTGACGAGCCGTAACAAGTCAGCGGCGCGCTCCGGATCGAGCTCGGCGCGCAGCTCGCCGGACGCGAGCCCACGGCGCATCGCCGCGACCATGCGCTCGCGCGCTTCGCGCATCGCGCGCTGCACCGCGGCGCTGCCGCCGAGCCCGAGCAGCAGCGCGGGATCGAGCTGGAAGAGCGCGCGCAGCAGGGGGCTCTTGCGCGCGAAGTCGAGCGCGGCGCGCAGCGAGCGCTCGAAGGCGTCCAGCACGCCGGCGCCGGTCGCGAGGTACGCCTCGAGATCCGAGACGCGCGACCAATCCGCGAGCATGCGCTCGAGCAGCGCCTCGAGAATCGACTCCTTGCCGCGGAAGTGGTGGTAGACGATCGCCTTCGAGGCACCGGCCGCCGCGGCGATCTGCTCGACCGTCGTGCGCGTGTAGCCGGAGCTCGCGAAGCACTGGGCGGCGGCGTCGAGCAGGCGCTGCCGCATCCGCTCCGCGCGGTCGACGCGCAGCGGAGCCGAGAGGGGGGTGGGCTCAGCCATGCCGCGCACGATACGACGAACTAGACTAGTTCGCTCTAACTCGTACCAGAACTGACCCGCGGGAGTCCGGATGAAAGAATGGGGTCAGACCCCTTTCTTTCATTCACGGCTCCGAGTCGTCTATCGCGGCCTCCGCACGTGCCGCGAGCGCATCCGCGATCCGGGGGTCCGAGCCGAGCGGCGCCGCCAGCAGAACCGAGACCTGCGGGTGCGCGGCGCGCAGCTCCGCGCACAGCCGCGGCAGGTCCTCGCGCACGTGCCGCCCCGGCGCGAGCAGGCACGGCACCACGACCAGCTCGCGCGCGCCGGCACGCACGCAATCGGCGGCGGCCTCGGCGAGCGTCGGCGCGGCGAGGCTGAGGTGCGCGGTCGCGACGCGGCGCCCGGGCAAGCGCGCCGCGACGAGCGCGGCGAGCGCGTCGAGCTGCGCGTTCGCATCCGGCTCGCGACTGCCGTGATCGAGCAGGATCACCGCGCGGGGGCTCGCGTCGCCTATCACCAGTAGCTCGCGGTCGCGGTCACGGCGCCGTGCACGCCGGCGCGGCAGGCGAGGCGCTGCTCCGCCGGGATGCGGTTGCGCCGCTTCTGCTCGCGCTCGTCGTCGCGCTCGGGGTCGAGGGCGCTCGCGCCCGTGAGGATGATCAGGCCGCAGCGGGCGCAGAGCGCGATACCGGAGCACGCGCTCGCGATCGGCAGCCCCGCGCTGCGAGCGGCGTCGAGCAGCGTCGTGCCGTCGGCGACGAGGGCGGTCGCCGTCGCCGGCTGGCGGCCCGCGCGCCGCACGAACGAGACGCTGTGCTGCATGCCGCGATCTTAGGGCGCGCCGCGCAAATCCCGCGCGCGCCGTCGCCGCGCGCGCGCCGAGCGGATTAAGCTGAGCCGATGCCCAGCGCGGCGATTCTCGTGATCGGCAACGAGGTGCTGTCCGGAAAGATCACGGACACGAATTCGCCCTATCTGTGCCGCGAGCTGCGCGCGCTCGGCGTCGACGTCGGGCGCATTCTCACGATCCCCGACGACATCGACACGATCGCCCGCGAGGTGCGCGCGCTCTCCGCGGCGTACGACATCGTGTTCACGTCGGGCGGCATCGGGCCGACCCACGACGACATGACGCTCGACGGCGTGGCCGCCGCGTTCGGCGTGCCGCTCGAGCGCAGCCCGACGATCGTGAGCCGCATCGAGCGCCACCAGAACAAGCCGGCCAACGAGAGCCAGCTGAAGATGGCGATGGTGCCGGCGGGCTCGCAGCTCGTGGACGCCGGCGATCTCTGGTTCCCCGTCGTGATCGTAAAGAACGTGCACGTCTTCCCGGGCATCCCGGAGTTGTTGCGCAAGAAGTTCGAGTCGATTCGCGACCGCTTCCACGGCGTGCCGGTGCTGCTCAAGAACGTGTTCGTGCGGCGGCGCGAGAGCGAGATCGCGCACTCGCTGAACGAGCTGGTGGCCGAGTTCCCCGAGCTGATGCTCGGCTCATACCCGAAGATCGGCGAGGACATGTTCCACGTGCTGCTGACGCTCGAGTCGCGCGATGCCGGCTACCTGCAGCGCGCGCTCGACTCGCTGCTGGCGCGCCTGCCCGCCGACTCGATCCACAAGGTCGAGTAAGTGGCGCGAGCGCCGCGCGGCGCACACCCGCCCGGCCGCGCATGGGGCTGTTAGGTGGAGAACGACCTCGCCGCACAGGGCGGCACCGCGGCCTGGCTCGCCTACGCGCACCCGCTGTTCATGCTCGCGTCGCTCGCGCTCGCGGCCTTGGCGCTGCGCGCAGGCCTCGGGCTGCGCAAGGCGCGGCGCCTCGGCGCGCGGCGCGACGCGCGCGCGTACGCGCGGCACCTGCGGCTCGCGAAGCTCGCGGTCACGCTGCTGCCGTTTGGGTTCGCGGCAGGCATCGCGTCGGCGGCCTTGCTGCGCGGCTGGAGCGCGCTCGGCAGCGCGCATGGCTGGATCAGCAGCACGACGCTCGCGCTCTTTCTCGCGGCCGCGTTCGTGGGGCGCAAGCTCGAGCGGCGCGCGAGCGAGGCGCGCGACGCCCACGCGCTGCTCGGCGTGCTCGCCGCGCTGTGCGCGGCGGCGTCGCTGTTCACCGGCTTCGTCTTGTTGCCTTGAGCTGTTCGCGCGGAGCGCGCGGCGAACGCGAGCTGACCTAGAGTGAAGCCCCCCTCAACCCCGGACAGGAGCCCCGATGGCCAGCCCCCAGCTCGCTCAGGTGATCACGCATCTTCGCGGCGTCGCGCAGCGCATGGCGCAGGCGGGCGCAGATCTCGAGAACTCGCGCGCGTGGATGACCGACTACTCGCAGGTGCACCCGTCGACGCAGGAGATCGTCGCGGACGTGCGGCGCATCGACCTCGCGGGCGTCGCGTGCGAGTGGCTCGTGGCGAAGGGCGCGGATCCGGACAAGCGCCTGCTCTACATCCACGGCGGCGGCTGGACCGCCGGCAACCTCGATTCGCACCGCCCGCTGAGCGCGCGCATCTCGCGGGCCGCTGGCTGCGCGGTGCTGGCGGTGCACTACCGCCTCGCGCCCGAGCATCCGTTCCCGGCGGGCCTCGACGACTGCGTGCACGCCTATCGCTGGCTCCGTAACAACGGCCCGAACGGGCCCGCGCCCGCCAGCGCGGTCTTCATCGCGGGCGACTCCGCCGGCGGCAACTTGACGCTCGCGACGCTGCTCGCGTGCAAGGAGCGCGGCATCCCGCAGCCGAACGGCGCGATCCCGATCTCCGCTGCGACCGACTTCAGCGCGAGCGGCGATTCGTTCCGCACGCGCGCGGCGGCGGACCCGATCATCCCGGCGAATCCGGAGGCGATCCGCGCGCTCGGGCCGGCCTACACGCAGGGCCGCGCGGACCCGCTCTCCGCGCTGTGCTCGCCCCTGAACGGCGACCTGCGCGGCCTGCCGCCTCTGCTCATCCAAGTCGGCGACGCGGAGGTGCTGCTCGACGATTCGACGCGCTTCGCCGCGAAGGCGAAAGCCGCGGGCGTCGACGCCACGCTCAGCGTCTACCCCGAGATGCCGCACGTCTGGCAGCTGTTCGCGCCGTTCCTGCCCGAGGCGAACGCCGCGATCGACGAGATCGGGGCCTTCGTGCGCAAGCGCGGCTGAGGCCTCCGCGGAAGCGCGCGCGCGCGCGGACCGCTAAACCGCGCGCCCGCCATGATTCGCATCGACGGCGTCTCGAAGCGCCACGGCCATCAACTGCTCTTCCTCGAGGCCTCGGCCGCGATCAATCGCGGCGAGAAGGTCGGGCTCGTCGGGCCGAACGGTGCCGGCAAGACGACCATCTTCCGGCTGATCACCGGCGAGGAAGAGCCGGACGACGGACAGATCGCGGTCGATCGCGGCGTCACGGTCGGATACTTCAGCCAAGACGTCGGCGAGATGAAGGGCGCGAGCGTGCTCGAGGCGACGCTCGCGGGGGCGGGCCCTGTCGCCGCGGCGGCGCACGAGCTGCATGAGCTGGAGCACGCGATGGCGGACCCCGAGCGCGCGGAGGAGCTCGACGCACTCGTGGAGCGCTATGGCGAGGTGCACGCGCGCTTCGAGTCGCTGAGCGGCTACGCGCTCGAATCGCGCGCGCGCGAGGTGCTCGCGGGCCTCGGCTTCGCGGAGGAGCGAGTCGCGGGCGACGTGGGCGCGCTCTCGGGCGGCTGGAAGATGCGCGTCGCGCTCGCGCGCATCCTGGTGATGAAGCCCGACGCCTTGTTATTGGACGAGCCCACCAACCACCTCGATCTGGAATCGATCCTCTGGCTCGAGGATTTCCTGCGCGGTTTCCAAGGTGCGCTCGTGATGACGTCGCACGACCGCGAGTTCCTGAACCGCATGGTCGACAAGATCGTCGAGATCGATGCGGGCGAGCTCACCAGTTACACCGGGAACTACGACTTCTACGAGCGCCAGCGCGCGCTCGCCGAGCGCGAGAAGGCGGCGCAGTTCACGCGGCAGCAGGCCATGCTCGCCAAGGAGCAGGCGTTCATCGAGCGCTTCAAGGCGCGCGCGAGCCACGCGGCGCAGGTGCAGTCGCGCATCAAGCGCATCGACAAGATCGAGAAGGTGGAGCCGCCGAAGAAGCGCGAGCTGATCGAGTTCGCGTTCCCGACGCCGCCGCGCTCGGGCGACGACGTCGCGCGCATCGCCGGCGTGCACAAGGTCTACGGCGCACGCAGCGTGTTCGCCGGCCTCGATCTCCTGATCCGCCGCCGCGAGCGCTGGTGCGTGATGGGCGCGAACGGCGCGGGCAAGTCGACGCTGCTGAAGCTGGTGGTCGGCGAGACGGCACCCGACGCCGGCGCCGTCACGCTCGGCGCCGCGGTGAAGCTCGGCTACTTCGCGCAGCATTCGATGGAGCTGCTCGCGGCGGACGCCTCGGTGTGGGAGACGCTGCACGACGCCTACCCGATGGCGTCGATCGGCTCGCTGCGCACGCTCGCGGGCGCCTTCGGCTTCTCGGGCGACGACGTCGAGAAGCGCGTGCGCTTGCTCTCGGGCGGCGAGAAGGCACGGCTCGTGCTGGCGCGCATGCTCTACGACCCGCCGAATTTCCTGGTGCTCGACGAGCCGACCAACCACCTCGACGTGTGGACCAAGCAGATGCTGATCCAGGCGCTCGCCGAGTACGAGGGCACGCTGCTGCTCGTGTCGCACGACCGGCACTTCCTCACCGCGCTCACCAACCGCGTGATCGAGCTCGACGGCGGCGAGGCGCGGCTGTACGGCGGCGGCTACGCCGAGTACGTGGCAGCGAGCGGGCACGAGGCGCCGGGGATGCGCAGCTGAGCAAGCGGCGCTTCGCCGCCCGCAGCGAGCCGCATGCGACGGGAGTCGAACCGGGGCAAGCGGCGATGCCGCTTGCGGGAAAGCGTCCTAGCGCGAAGCGCGGAGGCGCGTAACTCTGCGTCGGCCGCCGTGGTCCTCGGGGCCGCCGGCGCGCGGAGTGGGACCGTGAAATCGCTGCGCAACGCTCAATAGCCCAGCGCACCTAGCAAGCGTCCCGCCAGCGAAGCGCGTCGGGTCTCCTCGCTCGGAAGCGAGCCCCGCCCCCGCGCCAGAGGTTCCCCAATGAGTCAACTGTTCGACACCGCGAAGCCGTTGCCGCGCGCGGTCATTCTCGCCGTCCAGCTCCAAGGCACGTCCGACGCGGAGTTCGCCTCCTCGCTCGAGGAGATCGCCCGGCTCGGCAAGACGCTGGGCCTGCGCGTGATCGGCCGCGTGACGCAGAAGCGCTCGCGGCTCGCGCCGGGCGTCGTCGTCGGCGAAGGCAAGCTGACGGAGCTCGCGCGCTGGACCGGCGGTTCAGGCAAGGTGCACGTCGGGCCGCCCCAGACGAAGAAGAACACGAAGCAGCGCGGCGGTGCGCGAGCCGAGGCCGAAGCGGCGGAGCGCGAGGCCGACGAGAGCGCTTCGGAAGCGGGCGCTGCGTCGGAAGCGAGCGCGCAGCCAGCTGCCGTCGACGCGGGCGCTCCGCTGCCGGCGAGCGAACGCGCGGGCGTGGTGCTCGTCGACCACGATCTCTCGCCGTCGCAGGCGCGCAATCTCGAGAACGCCACCGGCGCCGAGGTGATCGATCGCAGCGGCGTGATCCTCGCGATCTTCCAGCGCCACGCGCGCAGCCGCGAGGCGCGCCTGCAGGTGGAGATCGCGCGGCTGCAGTACGTCGCGCCGCGGCTGCGCGAGACGAGCCTCGGCGAGGATCGCCAAGGCGGCGGCATCGGCGGCAAGGGCGCGGGCGAGAGCAGCGCCGAGCTCGATCGCCGCAAGATCCGCGATCGCATCGCCGAGCTGCGCCAAGAGCTGGCCGCGATCGAGCGCGATTCGAGCACGCGGCGCAAGCGCCGCGGCGAGCTCAACAAGGTCGCGCTGGTCGGCTACACGAACGCCGGCAAGTCGAGCTGGATGCGCGCCCTGACGGGCAGCGAAGTGCTCGTGCAGGACAAGCTGTTCGCGACGCTCGACACCACGGTGCGCGCGCTACAGCCCGAGACCACGCCGCGCATTCTCGTTTCCGACACGGTCGGCTTCATCAAGAAGCTCCCGCACGATCTCGTCGCGAGCTTCCGTTCGACGCTCGACGAGGCCCGCGAGTGCGATCTGCTCGTGCACGTCGTCGACGCCGCCGACCCCGCATTCCCGTCGCAGATCGCCGTGACGCGCGAGGTCCTCCACGACATCGCCGCGGACGAGAGCCCCGCGCTGCTCGTGCTGAACAAGGCCGACCGGCTCACGCCGGACGAACGCGAGCGCCTCAGCGCCGAGCATCCGAGCGCGCTGTTGCTCTCCTGCCGTGACAAGTCCGACGTAGCCAAGCTGCACGCGCGCATCGCCGCGCACTTCGAGCAAGACATGACCGAAGCCGAGCTCGTCATCCCGTACGCGCTCTCGAAGCTGGTCGCCGAAGCCCACGCCCACGTCCGCATCCTCGGCGAGACGCACGAAGAAGACGGCACCCACCTCCGCATCAAGGCCTCTTCAGAGCAAGTCGCGAGGCTCCAAGCCGCGCTGCGGAAGCACTGACGCTCGCACCGCCACCCAACGGAAAGTCGATTCAGCCGGCGTCGATCGCCGGCTGAATCGACCAGCTCCAAGCAGATGTCTCCGGCGAGCCCAGCACGAGCGCAGGCCGGCGGGGGCGCGCGGAGGGCGAATCAAGCGCAGCGAGGGCCCAACTCCGGATCAACGCCTTCCTACGGGCCGTCGGACGCCAACGACGTACTGCCCTCAAAAGGCCCGAAGCGAGCCATCGCCCGCAGCGCGCCCCCGCCGGCCTGCGCGCTGCCCGCACCACAGGACCGCAGGCGAGCTCGGCTCAGCGCAACACGTCTACCGCCCGCTGCCGCAGCCAATGATCCGCCAGCACGAGCAGCACCATCGCCTCCACCATCGGCACCGCGCGCGGCAACACGCACGGGTCGTGCCGCCCCGAGGCCGAGAGCGTCACCGCGGCGTTGCTACGGTCCACCGTCTGCTGCGCGACGCCGATCGTCGCCGTCGGCTTGAACGCCACCGCCAGCTCGATGCGCTCGCCGTTGCTGATGCCGCCTTGCACGCCGCCCGAGCGATTCGTGAGCGTGCGCGGCCGTCCATCGGGCCCGGGCGTGAACGCGTCGTTGTGCTCGCTGCCCGTGAGCAGCGTGCCCGCGAAGCCGCTGCCGATCTCGAAGCCCTTCGCCGCCGGCAGCGACAACAGGCCTCTCGCGAGGTCGGCTTCGAGCTTGTCGAACACCGGCTCGCCGAGGCCCGCCGGCACGCCGCGCGCGATGCAGCGCACGACGCCGCCGAGCGAATCCTGCGCGCGCCGCGCCGCGTCGATCGCGTCCTCCATGCGCTGCGACGCCTCGGCGTCGGGGCAGCGCACCGCGCTCGCCTCGACCTGCGCGAGCGTGAGCGCGTCGAGGTCCACCTTCGCCTCGATCGCACGCACGCGTGAGACGAACGCGAGCACCTCGATGCCCGCGGCTTCCCGTAGCAGCTTGCGCGCGATCGCCGCGGCAGCGACGCGCCCGATCGTCTCGCGCGCGCTCGCGCGCCCGCCGCCCTGCCAGTTGCGGATGCCGTACTTCGCCTCGACCGTGTAGTCGGCGTGCGAAGGGCGGAACGTGTCCTTCATGTCCTCGTACGCCGCGGGACGCGCATCCTGATTGCGCACGATCATCGCGATCGGCGACCCGAGCGTGCGGCCCTCGAACAGCCCGGACACGATCTCGACGCGGTCCTCTTCCTGCCGCGGCGTGGTGAAGCGGTTCTGCCCGGGCTTGCGCCGGTCGAGATCGCGCTGCACGTCGGCCGCGTCGAGTGCGAGCCGCGGCGGGCAGCCGTCGACCACGACGCCCACGGCGCCGCCGTGGGATTCGCCGAACGTGTTGACGCGGAAGAGGGTGCCGAAGCTCGAGGCCATGGCGCGGCAAGATACGCGCTTATCCGCCCCGATCACCCCGCGAGCGGCGCAGCAGCACGATCGTCGCGCCCGCGCCGCCCTCCTCGGGGCGCGCGGTGGCGAAGGCGAGCACGCAGGAGGCGAGCGGCTCGCAAGTGAGCCAGTCGAGTAGGCCTGCCTTGAGCACCGGCCCGGCCTCGGAGTGGCGGCCGCGGCCGTGCACGATGCGCACGCAGCGTTCGCCCTGGCTCACCATCTCGTCGAGCGTGCGGGTCACGAGCCGCTGCGCCGCGGCCGCCGTGTAGCCGTGCAGCTCGATCTCGACCTCGATTTCGACGTCGCCGCGCTGGATGCGCAGCAGATGCGCGCGGTCGACGCCGGGCGCCAGCGCTCGCACGTGCTCGCCGGCGAACTCGACGTCGAAGCCGCTGCGCTCGCGCTCAGGCATCGAGCGCGAGCGCTTTGCGCGCGAGCGTGGAGAGGCCGAGCCGCGCGAATGCGGCGCGCGAGACCCAGCGATGCGCGTCGTAGCCGCTGCGCGCGACGCGCCCCGGCTTCGCCTCCGCGCGGAAGACGTGCAGCGCGAGCGTGCGGTGCGTGAACTGGTGCTGCACGGCGCCGAGCGCGGCGAGGCCCGCGAGCGCGAGCCCGAGCTTCTCGCGCAGCGCGCGTTCGAGCGCGGCCTGCGGCGCCTCCTCGGCCGCGAGCTCGCCGCCGGGCAGGTCCCAGAGCCCGCCGAGCAGGCCCTCGGGCGGCCGCCGCACCGCGAGCAGTCTCCCGGCGCGAGTGATTACGGCCGCGGCGCCCTCGATCCGCTTCGGCGCCGCGGGCTTCTTTTTCACTGGCAGCGCCTCGGGATCGCCCGCGGCGCGCCCGCGGCACATCTCGCGCAGCGGGCAGAGCAGGCACTTCGGCGCGCGCGGAGTGCAGATCAGCGCACCGAGCTCCATCAGCGCCTGGTTGAGGTCGCCGGGCTTCGGGCCGCGCGCGAGCGCCTCGGCCTCCGCCCACAAGCGCTTCTGGACCGGCGGCGCGGTCACGTCCTCGCGCAGGTCGAGCAGGCGCGCGAGCACGCGCGCGACGTTGCCGTCGACGATCGGCGCCGCGCGGTCGAACGCGATCGAAGCCACCGCGCCGGCCGTGTAGCGCCCGACGCCGGGCAGCTCGCGCAGGGCATCCACGTCGCGCGGCAGCTCGCCGCCGTGATCGCTCGCGATCTGGCGCGCGGCGGCGTGCAGATTGCGCGCGCGCGAGTAGTAACCGAGCCCGCTCCAGAGCTGCGTCACGTCGTCGGGCTCGGCGTCGGCGAGGGCCTGAACCGTGGGGAAGCGCGCGAGGAAGCGCTCGTAGTACGGGATCACGGTCTCGACGCGCGTCTGCTGCAGCATCGTCTCGGAGAGCCAGATCGCGTACGGATCGCGCGTGCGCCGCCACGGCAAATCGCGCTTGTGCCGCGGGTACCAGGCGAGCAGCGCGCGGCGCAGGGCGCTCACAGAATCACCGGCAGCTCGCGCACGATCGCGATCTCGCGCGCGTTCACGCGGGCGCCGAGCGCCCGCACCAGCACGCCCTGCGCCGCGGCTTCGCGCAGTGCGCGGCCGTACGCGATGTCGATGTCGTCGGCGGGCGCAACGATGTCGCAGTCGCCGCGCTGCACGACGAACAGCAACACCGCGCGCGCGCCGCGCTTCGCGAGCCGCGCGAGCAGCTCGACGTGCTTCAGCCCGCGCTTCGTCTCCGCATCGGGAAACTCCGCGAGCCCGCGCTGCCGCGACAGCGTCACGCTCTTCACTTCGAGCCACGCGTCGGGCTCGCCGCGCGCGTGCTGCGCGAGCGTGAAGTCGAGCCTCGAGCCCGGCTCTGCCACGGCTTCGGCGCGGAGCGCGCGGTACCCGCGCAGCTCGGCGACGAGGCCGGCCTCGAGCGCCGCGCGCGCGAGCGAGTTCGTGCGCCCGGTGTGCAGGCCTACCCATGTGCGATCGATCTCGATCATCTCGAGCGTGTGCGGCAGCTTGCGCTTCGGGTCGGCGCTAGTGGAGCAGCGCACGCGCGCGTCGGGCTCGAGCAGGCCGAGCATGCTGCCCGGATTCGGGCAGTGCGCCGTCGTCAGCTCGCCCGTCGCCGCGTGCCGAACCTCGGCGAAGAAGCGCTTGTAGCGCCGCACCAGTCGCGCCTCGAACAGCGGCGGCAGCGCTACACGCGCGCTGCGCGGCTCGCTCGCGCGCATCGCCGCGTGCTCCGCGCTTGTTACCGCGCCGCGCTCGCGGCCTGCGCCGGCGCGGCTCCCGCGCTCGCCTCCGGCGGCGGCCCGCCCATCTCGTCGATCTTCTCGCGCACCCACTTCGCGTCCCACCACTCGACCGGGTCTACGTACGTCTCGCCCACCAAGATGGCGAAGTGCAGGTGGTCGCCGCCCGCGAGGCCGGTGTGCCCCGAGCGCCCGAGCCGCGCCCCCTTCTCGACGAGCTGGCCCGGCTCGACGTCGATCTGCGCGAGGTGGCCGTAGAGGGACGTGAGCCCGAGGCCGTGGTCGAGGATCACGCAGTTGCCGTAGATGCCGAGCTCGTCGGCGAACAGCACCCGGCCGCGGTTCGCCGCCTCGACCGGCGCGCCCTTCGTCACGGCGAGGTCGAATCCATAATGGATCGCCTCGGAGATCTTCTCGCCCTTCAGCGAGTAGCTGCGATGCTCGGCGAAGCGGCTCGTCACCATCGAGTTGCGCATCTGCAGGAACGGCCCTTCGAACATCCGCTCGGGCCCCGACGCGCGCACGAGCTCGCGGATGCGCGCCTCGTTGATGGCGCGACCCTCGCTGTTGATGCGCTGGAACGCGGCGAGGCGATCCTCGGCGTCCCAGCCGAACACGCCCGCGAGATCCGGCACGCGCTCGTTCAAGATGCTCGGGATGCGGTCGAGCTCGATCGCCTCCTCGGGGAAGACGGTGTCCTTGAGCTCGGTCGACCAGCCGGCCGCCGCGCGATTTCCCGCGCGATCCTCCGCGACCACCTGGATCGAGACGCCCGGATCTTGATCGCGCGCGATCGCGAACAGCGCGACGCGATCCGTCGCCGCGAAGCCCTTGCGCGGGAAGCCGCGATAGAAACGGTCGCCGACCTGCACGCCGTCGCTCACCGCGTCCTCGCTCACGCTGTAGTACGCGGCGCCGCTGCCGCTGCGCCGCAGGTAGGTGATGCCGTTCGCGACCGAGACGCGCGGCGGGCGCAGGTCGACGCGCACGGGGATCTCGAGCGCCGCGGCATTGCCCTTCAGCAGCCCGCGCAGCGACCAATCGCGCGCCTCCACCATGACGAACGCGTCGCCTTCCTTCAGTCCGAGCGCCTTGGCGTCGAGCTCGAGCGCCAGCGTCGCGGGGCCGCGCGGCGGCGCGCCACCCCGTAACAACCCGCCGGCCACGTCGAGCGCGCCGAGCTCGCGCTCGCCCTCGGCCGTGCGCAGCTTCGCGGCGACGCGGCGCACTCCCGAGCCCGCATCCTCCGCGCGAATCTCGAGTGCGCGCGGCGCGCGGCCGAGGTCGACGCTCTCGGGCGCTGCGAGCGTGGGCGGCGCGCCCTCGCCGCGAATCCATCCGAATACGCCGCCCGCGATCGACACGAGCAGCAGAACGACGACGAGCACACGCACGCGGATCCCCCCAGACAGCCGCGCAACGTAAGGACCCGCGTCCCCGGTTGCGAGGCCGGCGCCTCGAACAGCGGCGCATACGAACCCGCCGGAAGCCCGGCCGTGCTCGGAGACGCGGCCGCGGCCCCGTTGCGCGTGCTTTGCCGAGCGCCGATCCTGCGCCCCCCAATTCGCGAGGCACCGCAATGTCCCTGCGCAAGCTCATCCTGATCCGGCACGGCGAGACCGAAGGCCAATCGAGCATCCGCTTCTACGGCTCGACCGATGTCGACCTCTCCGACGCCGGTCGCGCGCAGATGCGCCGCGCCGGCGCAGCGCTGCGGCATCAAGCCATCGACCTGTGGGTCGCGAGCAGCCAGCGCCGCTCGTGGAAGGGCGCGCAGATCGCGAGCGGCGGCGCCCAGGTGCGGCTCGAAGCGGGCTTCCGCGAGATCCACTTCGGCCGCTGGGAAGGCATGACGGCGGAGGAGATCAAGGCCAGCGATCCCGTCCGCTACGAGGATTGGCAGAACGGCGCCGCGAGCTTCGAGTTCCCCGGCGGCGAGCCGCGCCAGGATTTCCGCGCGCGCGTCGCGCTCGGCCTCGCGAGCCTCATGGCGACCGACGGCCACACCGCCGCGTGCGTGCTGCACAAGGGCGTGATCCGCGAGATCGCACGCGCCCTCACCGGTGCCGCGCCCGATCGCAGCAAGCCGGAGGTGGGCGGCGTGATCGAGGTGACGCTCACCGCGACGGGCGAGTGGGTGCTCGGGAGCCGGAGCAGCAATCCGATGGGGCTCGAGGAAGCGGCGGCTTAGGGACGAGTGCGGACCCGCCACGCGGTTGGGCTGCGGCGGCCGTGAAGGCACGCGAGCACGACGACCTCATTGACCTCGACCACGTAGAAAACGCCGTACGGGAAGCGCCGGAGCAGCGCGCGCCGCAGCTGCGCATCGACGCGCTGCGCCAGTTCGGGCGATCGCTCGAGCATCGAGACGCAGAAGTCGAGCTCGAGCATGAAATCGCGCGCAAGTCGCGGGTTCAGGCTGGCGTACCAAGCACGAGCCTCACGCACGTCCGCAGCCGCCTCTGGAGTGAGGCGCGCGATCACTCTTCTTGCGTGATACGGGTCCGAAGCTTGGAGTAGGGGATCGCGGCCTCGGGCTCGGCGCGGTGCA
>DATBRS010000173.1:0-26001 GCA_036560185.1 Myxococcota bacterium | reverse complement strand
CTCGCTTCGCTCGAACTGAACAGGCGCTGGGAGCGATCCCAGCGCCTGTTCTTTTTGGGCTTCGCTCGGCTTCGCCTCGCTGCGCGCGATCTGCGTCAGCTTTGCTGACGCGGATCGCTTGCGGCTTCTCGAGCCGCGATCGCTCGCGACGCTGTATCGTGGCCAGATTCTCGAAGGAGACGTCATGCCCGTTCACGGTGGAAAGCTCGCGGCGCGCGCACTCAAGGCCGCAAAGGTCGAAGTGATCTTCACGCTCTCGGGCGGCCACATCATGCCGCTCTACGACGGCTGCCTCGACGAAGGCATCCGCGTGATCGACGTGCGGCACGAGCAGGCCGCCGTCCACGCCGCGGACTCGTGGGCGCGCTGCAACCCTGGACACGTCGGTGTCGCAGCCATCACCGCCGGCCCTGGGGTCACGGACGGCGTCACCGGCATCGCGAACGCGTGGCGCGCCAACTCGCCGATCCTGATCTTCGGCGGTCAGGGTCCGTTCGAGAACCTACGCCGCGGCTCGCTCCAGGAGATGGACCACCTCGGTGTGGTCCGCCCGATCACGAAGTACTGCGACGCCGTCTACCAGACCAAGCGCATCCCGGAGTACGTGGAGCTCGCGGTTCGCCACGCGGTCTCGGGCATCCCCGGCCCGGCGTATCTCGAGATTCCGATGGACGTGTTCATGGGCCAATGCGAGTGGGCGGACGCGCCGGTACCGCGCATCAAGACCGAGGCGCCGCGGCTCTCGCCCGACCGCAACGAGGTGCGTGCCGCGCTCGAGATCCTCGCGAACGCGAAGCGGCCGATGGTCATGGCCGGCACGTCGGTGAAGTGGTCGCGCGCGAGCGCCGAGCTGAACCGCTTCCTCGGCGAGACGCACATCCCCGCCTTCACGAACGGCATGGGCCGCGGAACCGTGCCGCCGACGTCGCCCGAGTTCGGCAATCGCTCGCGTCGCGACGCGCTCAAGAAATCCGACTGCGTGATCCTCGCCGGCACGCTGCTCGACTTCCGGCTCGCCTTCGGCAAGACGATTCCCGCCGACGCCAAGATCATCCAACTCGAAATGGACGCGACGCTGATCGGCCAGAACCGGCAGAGCGACGTCGGGCTGGTCGGAAACCTGGCCTGCTCCTTCGACTTGTTACTGGAGGAGATGAAGAACCAGGGCGCGCGGCTCGACTTCTCGGCCTGGCGCGACGAGCTGCGCGCGATCGAGCTGAAGGAAGAGGCGAAGGTCGAGGCGGCGCTCAACTCGAACGAGACGCCGATCGACCCGCAGCGCATGTGCCGCGAAGTGCGCGACTGGCTCGCGACGCTCGATGCGCCGATCGTGATCGGCGACGGCGGCGACATCGTCGCGACTGCGGCGAAGATCCTGCCCGTGAAGAGCGAAGGCGCGTGGATGGACCCCGGCCCGCTCGGCACGCTCGGCGTGGGTGCGCCGTTCGCGCTCGCCGCGCAGCTCGCGCATCCCAACAAGCGCGTCGTGATCGTGTACGGCGACGGCTCGTTCGGCCTGAACGGCTTCGAGTTCGAGACCGCCGTGCGCCACAAGCTGCCGATCATCGGCATCATCGGAAACGACGCGGCGTGGGGTCAGATGATGCGGCCGCAGGGCAGCATCTACGGCTGGGATCGCCTCGCGGCGACGGAGCTCGCCTACACGCACTACGAGAAGGTGGTGGAGGCGTTCGGCGGCCACGGCGAGTTCGTCGAGCGCCCCGAGCAGATCCGCCCCGCGCTCGAGCGCGCAGCGGCCTCGGGCAAGCCGGCGCTGATCAACGTGATCATCCGACAGGATCGCGCCTACAAGGGTGGGATCTACGTCTAGGTACGCGAAGCGGGGCGGGCGCGGCTGCGGCGGCGGCTGATCCGCTTATCGTCTCGCCTCGATGGGGTTGCCGACCACGCCGGTTCAGACGAGCCGTCTCGCGCGCATCGAGACGACGCCCGCCGCGCTCGGCATCGAGCCGGGCGCGCTCGCGCGCTTCGCGGCCCGGCTCGGGCCGCTCGCGATCGTCGACCTCGAGACCACCGGCCTCGCGCTGCAGGAGGGCGCGGAGCTGCTCGAGTTCGGCGCCGTGCTCGTGGATCCAGGCGAGGAGCGAGTGATTACAGTCGCGAGCCTGGTGAAGCCGCGCGGCGCGGTACCCCGCCCGGTGAAGCGCCTGACGGGGCTCGACGACGCGGACCTCGCGGACGCGCCGTCGATCGAAGCGCTGCAGAGCGAGATCCGCGCCGCGCTGCACGGCCGCCGCGTGATCGCGCACAACGCCGCCTTCGAGCGCACGTTCCTCGCGCACTACGTCGAGCCGGCGCTCGCCGAGCACGAGTTCCTCGACACGCTCGACCTGCTGGCTCTCACCCACCCCGACGCGCCCGATCTGCGCCTCGAGTCGTTCACGCGCATGCTGTTCGGCAGCGAGGAGCGCCATCGCGCGCTCGACGATGCGCTCGACACCGCGCGCGTGATCGCCGCCGCGGGCGAGGGTTCACGCGCCGGCGTGGCGCGCTTCGCGGTCGCGCGCGAGGCGCTGCTCGCGTACGCGCCGGACGCGCCGTGGCTCGCGCTGCTCGAGAAGCCCGAGGCGACCGCCCCGGCGCGCGCGCTCCCGGCTTACGTCCCGATCGGCGAGACCGAGGAAGAGCCCGTCGCGTTCGACGAATCCGCGATCGCGGCCGCGCTCGCCGACGAGGCGCGCGGATCGCGGCACTTCGGGCGCTTCCGCGTGCGCGACGGGCAGATCGAGCTCGCGCGCCGCTTCGTGCAGAATTTCGAGCGCGACGAGTTGTTGCTGGCGGAAGGCGGGACCGGCGTCGGCAAGTCGCTCGCCTATCTCTCCGCCGCGATCCCCTTCGCGTCGACGCGAGCGGGCGCCGCGCCGGTCGTGATCTCGACGCGCACGAAGCTGCTGCAGGACCAGCTCGTCGAGAAGGACATCCCAGCGGCCGCGCGCATGCTCGGCTACCCGGAGCTGCGCGCCGTATCGATCAAGGGTCGCGCGAACTACGCGTGCGCGCGCCGGCTCGGGCAGGTGCTCTCCGAGGGCGGCGATCCGGAGCTGTTCGAGGAGGATCGCCTCGCGTACGCGGTGCTCGAGGCTTGCGCGCGAACCCGCCCGCACGGCGAGATCGCGAGCGTGCCCGCCGCACTGCTGCGCCGCTACCCGGCGCTGCGCGACCTGCTGCGGCGCTCCGTCGCCGCGCGCGCCGAGCAGTGCTCGCGCGAGCAGTGCGCGCGCGAGCGCGATTGCCCGCTCGGGCGCCGCCGCGCGGCGCTCGCCCAGGCCCATCTGATCGTCGCCAACCACGACTTGTTACTGCGCTGGCCGCCCGACTATCCGGCATTCGCCCACGCGATCGCCGACGAAGCGCACGAGCTCGCGGGCGTGGTCGACGAGGTGCTCGCAGTGGCGGTCTCGCCCGATGCGCTGCTCGAGCGCTTCGACGACTTGTTCGGGCGGCCGCCGAGCGGGCAGCGTGCGCGCGGCGAGGCGCTGCTTCCGCCCAGGGAGCGGCGCGGCTTCGACGCGGATTCGCGCGCGTGGCGGCGCGAGCTCGCGGCGGAGCTGAGCGCCCTCGGCCGCGCCGTCTCCGAGCACGCGAGCGAGTACGGCGACGTACAGCTGCCGGTGAGCGACGGCAGTGACGCCGCCGCGGCCGCCCGCGTCGCGCGCCACATCGCAGATCGGCTCGACGCGATCGCCGACGGGCTGCCCGAGCTGCCGGAGCCCGCGCTGCAGCGCGCGGCCGACGATCTGCGCGAGCAGGCGCACGCGCTGCGCACCGCGTTCGACGAAGAGCCCGGGCACGTCGCGATGTTCGAGAACGTCGCGGCGCCCTTCGACGGCTGGCGCCTGGTGGTGCGGCCCGTCTCGCCGGCCAAGGAGTTTCACGAGCGTTTCCTCGCGCCGCTGCGCTCGTTCGCGGCGGTGTCGGCGAGCCTGTTCGTGAAGGGCGACGCGTTTGCCGCGACCGGCGAGCTCGAGCTGGAGGAGCGCTCGGCGGAGCGCGCCCAGCGCGTCTCGGTGCCGAGCCCGTTCAACTATCGCGACCACATGCGCGTCGTCGCGCTGCGCGGCGGCGGCGACGAGCTGGTGCGCCAGACCAGCGACGTGCTCGCGCTGCTCGCGCGCGAGCTCGGCGGCCGCACGCTCGGGCTGTTCACCAGCCTGCGCCGCATGAACGACGTCGCCGACGAGCTCGCCACGCGCCTGCGCGGCGATGGCATCGAGGTGATCGCGCCGCGCCGCGACGCCGACGACCCGACGGCCCTGATCGCGCGCTTCGCGAACGGCGGCAGCGTGCTGCTCGGCGCGCGTCGCTTCTGGCAGGGCATCGACATCCCCGGCGACGCGCTGCAGGCGGTCGTGATCGAGAAGCTCCCGTTCGAGGTGCCGACCGAGCTGCGCCGGCGCCGCGAGCAGCGGCTGTACGAGCGCGGCATCTCGCCCTTCGAGCGCGCCGCGATGGGCAAGATGCTGCTGCATCTCAAGCAGATGGTCGGGCGCCTGATCCGCACCGAGGAGGACCGCGGCATCGTGGTGATCGTCGAAGGTCGCACGGAGAAGAACTACTTCCGGCGCCTGTCCGAGGCGCTGCCCGCCGGCTGCGCGGTGCGCGTCGCGCGCTTCGCCGATCTGCCGGCGCTGCTCGAAGAGGTGGGAATCGGGGGCGCGGAGCAGCGGTGATATCGTGGCCCGGCCGCGCGCGCCGCGGCTCCACGGAGACGCTCATGACCGATCTCTCAGGCCGCGTCGCAGTGGTGACCGGCGCCGGTACGGGGATCGGCCGCGCGATCGCTCTGCGGCTCTCGGCGCGCGGCGCCGCCGTGGCGCTGCTCGGGCGTACGCGCGCGACACTCGAGAGCGTCGCGGGCGAGGCGAAAGGGGAGGTGCGCGCAATCGCGTGCGACGTGCAGGAGCGCGCATCGGTTGACGCTGCCTTCGCCGAGGCGGTGCGCGCGCTCGGGCCGCTCTCGATCGTGGTCGCGAACGCGGGCATCGGCGGCCCGAACGACCTCGGCGGCGGCGATCGCTGGGACGCCATCGTGCGCACCAACCTCGACGGCGCGTATTTCACGCTGCGCGCCTTCGAGGCGCGGCTCGCCGAGCGAGCGCCGCTCCGGCACGCGATCGTGATCAGCTCCTGCGTCGCACGCTTCGGCGTGGCCGGCATCTCCGCCTACAGCGCGGCGAAGGCCGGCCAGCTCGGCCTCGTGCGCTCGCTCGCGGTCGAGCTCGCGCCGAAGCGGGTGCTCGTCAACGCCATCTGTCCGGGCTGGGTCGAGACGCAGATGGCGGTCGATCGCATGACCGAGATCGGCGAGAGCATGGGCAAGGACTACCCCGCCGCGAAGGCGGAGCTGCTCGCTGGGGTTCCGCTGCAGCGCATCAGCGAGCCCGACGAGATCGCGAGCCTGGTCGAGTTCCTGTGCGGGCCGGGCGGCGCCTCGTTCACCGGCCAGGCCTTCGATCCGAACAACGGCGCCTGGATGGGCTAGGCAGAGCGCGCTCAGGCCTTGGGCGACACGTGCTCAGAGCGCGGACGCCGCAGCGCTCCTCGGTCCGATCCGGGCGCGCCGCCGAGCGAAGGAAATCCCAAGAAAGAACGGGCCTGTTCGCCTATCGTCGCGCGAGCCCACGGCGAGCGGCACGCAGCTTGCTCAGCTGGTGGCACTTGATTGACACGCGAGTCGCCTCGGCAATTCTCACGCCCCGTCGCGCCTGACTTCGGGTCAAAATGCTCGGCGGGGCGCACGTGGGACGTGCCCGGCGCACTCGCGCGATCGGCACACGCGGAGGAAGCGATGAGCGGGAGATTTTCCGCCGACGATTGGGGCGTGATCCTCGGCGGCTCGAGCGGCTTCGGCCTCGCGACCGCGCAAAAGCTGGCCGCGCACGGCATGAACCTGTGCGTCGTGCACCGCGACCGGCGCGGCGCGATGAGGCGCATCGAGCCCGAGTTCGAGAAGCTGCGCGCGAGCGGCGTGAAGCTGATCATCGAGAACGACGACGCGCTCGACGCCGCGGTGCGCGGGCGCCTCCTCGGGCAGCTCGCGGAGCAGATGGGCGCGCGCGGCCGCGTGAAGACGCTGCTGCACTCGATCGCGTTCGGAAACCTGAAGCTGATCGTGCCGGAGCTGCCGAAGCCCGATGCGGGCGCCGCCGTCTCGAAGCTCGCCGACGCGCTCGGGCTGTCGAAGGAGGCGCTCGCGAGCGCCGTCGACAAGCTGGCCGCCGAGGGCGTCGACGAGCTCACCGAGCTGTCGAGCGCGCCCGTCTATCCCACGCACTCGCTGCTCGACGCCGAAGACTTCGCGCGCACGATCCACTGCATGGGCACCTCGCTGCTCGACTGGGTGCAGGAGATCTTCCAGCGCGGGCAGTTCGCGAGCGACGCGCGCGTGTTCGGGCTGACGAGCGAGGGCAACGCGGTCGCGTGGAAGGGCTACGCCGCCGTCTCGGCTGCGAAGGTCGCGCTCGAGGCCACCGCGCGCTCGATCGCCGCGGAGTTCGGCCCGCACGGGATTCGCTGCAACGTGCTGCAGCCGGGCGTCACGGAGACGCCCGCGCTCCAGGCGATTCCCGGCAGCGAGCGGCTGAAGGCGCACTCGCGGCTGCGCAACCCGTTCCGGCGGCTCACGACTCCGCCCGACGTCGCGAACGTCCTCTACTTGTTGTGCCTGCCCGAGGCGGCGTGGATCAACGGCACCGTGATCCGCATCGACGGCGGCGAGCACGTCGCCGGGAGCACCACTTGACCCTCTACGTCCACTCCATGGGCCACTTCCATCCCGAGCCCGTGATCACCAACAAGTTCCTCGAAGAGCTCGACATCGGGACCAACGACGAGTGGATCGTCGAGCGCGTGGGAATTCGCGAGCGCCGCAGCGCGCTGCCGCTCGACTACATCCGCACCACCAAGAATCGCGACCTGCGCGAGGCTGAGAGCGCGCTCCTCTATACGAACGCCGATCTCGCGCAGCGCGCGGCCGAGATGGCGATCGCGCGCGCGGGCATCGACAAGAGCCAGATCGGCCTCGTGATCTCGGGCAGCTCCGCGCCGCGCATCCTGTGCCCCGCCGAGGCGAGCTTCGTCGCGAAGCAGCTCGAGATCGAGGCCCCGTGCTGGGACCTGAACAGCGCGTGCTCCACGTTCCTGATGCATCTCTACAACCTCTCGCTGATGGATCCGGCGAAGCTGCCCGAATACGTGCTGATCACGCAGACCGAGCAGCTGACGTCGGCGATGGACTACACGGACCGCGGCGCGGCGGTGCTGTTCGGCGACGGCGCGGCGGCGACCGTGCTCTCGACGCGGGTACCGGCGCGCGTGCAGGCGCTCTGGACGGCGGTGGCCTCCGATCCGCGCGGCGCGGACAAGGTGCTGATCCGCCGCACGAGCACCTTCAGTCAAGACGGCCGCGCGGTGCAGATGTTCGCGATCAAGCGCACGCGCGAGGGCTACGAGAAGCTGAAGGAGCATCTGGCGGAGGAGGGCAGCGACCGGCCGCTCTACTTCGTCGGACATCAGGCCAACCTGCGCGTGCTCGAGCAGGTCACGCAGCGCTGCGGGATCACGCCGGAGCGCCACTACTCGAACGTCGAGTGGTTCGGAAACACCGGCGGCGCGAGCTGCCCGACGGTGATCTCGCAGCAGTGGGACAAGATCCCGCCCGGCAGCGACGTCGCCGCGGTGGTGGTGGGCGGCGGTCTCACCTGGGCGCGCGCGCTGCTCCGCTTCGGTGAGCTGCCGTGAGCGAGGCCCGCGTCGCGCTCGTCACCGGCGCCGGCACGGGCATCGGCGCCGCGTGCGCGCTCGCGCTGGCGGCCGCGGGCTTTCGCGTCGGCATCCACTACCGCTCGAGCGAGCAGAAGGCGCGCGCGGTCGTGGACAAGTGCGGCGGCGACGCGTTCCTGCTGCGCGCGGATCTCGCGCAGCCCGCGCAGATCGACGCGCTGATCGGCGCGCTCAAGGAGCGAGCGGGCCGTCTCGACGTGCTCGTCAACAACGCCGGCTTCAACGTGAATGCGCCGATGGTCACGATGAAGCTCGAGGACTATGACGCCGTCGCCGCGATCGAGCGCGGCACCTGGTATCTCACCAAGCTCGCGCTGCGGCGCTTCCTGCTGCGCAGCGACGACGCGCGCATCATCAACATCACGAGCGTGGTGGGCCACACGGGCAACCCGGGCCAGGCCCCGTACACGATGGCGAAGGCGGGGCTCGACGCGCTCACCAAGTCGCTCGCGCAGGAGCTCAGCGGCCGCAACATCCGCGTGAACTCGGTGGCGCCGGGGTTCATCGACACCGAGATGACGAGCGAGCTGCCCGGCGAGGTGAAGCAGAGCATCCTCGGGCGCATCCCGCTCGGCCGCATGGGCAGCGCCGACGAAGTCGCCGAGGTCGTGGCCTGGCTCGCGACCAAGGCGAGCTACGTGCACGGCACCGTCCTCCATGTGAACGGAGGCATGTACGGTGGGTAGGGTGCTCACACCGGCGGAGGCGCTGGCCCGCGTGCCGCAGCAGGAACCGTTTCGCTTCGTCGACGAGCTCAGCGAGCTCTCCGCGGAGCGCGCGGTCGGGCGCTACCGCTGGCGCCCGAACGCGGATTTCTACCGCGGCCACTTCCCGGGCAACCCCGTGACACCGGGCGTGCTGCTGGTGGAGTCGATGGCGCAGTGCGGCGTCGTGCCGATCGCGCTGTTCTTGTTCTACCGCGAGCTCGACGAGGCCGAGGCCGAGAAGTTCCAGACGCTGTTTACCGACGCGCAGGTGGACTTCTCGGGCGTCGTGCGCCCCGGCGACCTCGTCACCACCGAGTCGCGCGTGCTGTTCTACCGTCGCCGCAAGCTGCGCGTCGAAGCCAGCATGACCACCGAGGACGGCAAGGTCGTGTGCTCGGGGCAGCTCGCTGGGATGGGAGTTCCGCGATGAAGCGGCGCGTCGTCATCACCGGCCTCGGCGTGCTCGCGCCCAACGCGAACGGCGTGGCGGCCTTCGACGCTGCGCTGCGCGCGACGCAGAGCGGCCTGCGCAGCGTCGACTTCATGGTGAAGCACGGCTTCGCCTGCACCGTGGGCGGCATTCCCCAGGGCGCCGACGAGCTCGCGAAGTCGCTGTTCACGGAAGAGGAGCTGATCGCGATGAACGCGATCCACCGCTACGCGGCGGTGGCCTCGGTGGAGGCCTGGCTGGACGCCGGCCTCGAGCGCCCGAAGTTCGGCGACGAGCGCGTGAACTGGGAAACGGGCGCGGTGCTCGGCACCGGCATCGGCGGCATGGACACCGTGGGCGATCGCGTCGTGCCCCTCGTGAACGACAACAAGGTGAAGCGCCTCGGCTCGACCTCGGTGGAGCAGGTGATGGCGAGCGGCCTCTCGGCGCGCGTCTCCGGCATCCTCGCGCTCGGCAATCAGGTCACGACGAACTCGAGCGCCTGCGCGACGGGCGCCGAAGCGATCGCGCTCGGCACGCTGCGCATCCGAGCCGGCCTCGCCGAGCGCATGCTGTGCGGCGGCGCAGAGGTGCCGACGCCGTACAACTGGGCCGGCTTCGACGCGATGCGCGTGCTGAACCGCAAGCACAACGACACGCCCGAGGCGGCGTCGCGGCCGATGAGCGCGAGCGCGGGCGGCTTCATCCCGGGCGCCGGCGCGGCCGCGCTCGTGGTGGAGAGCCTCGACGCGGCGCGCGCGCGCGGCGCGCGCATCTACGCCGAGATCTTGGGCGAAGCCACCAACTGCGGCGGGCACCGCGGCGGCGGCAGCATGACCGCGCCGAATCCCGAGGGCGTGCGGCGCTGTATCCAGGCTGCGATCGCGGAGGCCGGCATCGCGCCGAGCGAGGTCGACGCGATCAGCGGCCATCTCACCGCGACCGGCGCCGACCCGCGCGAGGTCGCGTCCTGGTCGGCGGCGCTCGGCCGCGGCCCCGAGAAGTTCCCGTGGATCACCTCGACGAAGTCGCTGATCGGGCACACGCTCGGCGCGGCCGGCGCGATCGAATCCGTCGCCGCCGTGCTGATGCTGAAGGGCGGGTACGTGCACGGCTCGAAGAACTGCGAAGACGTGCATCCGGAGATCGCGCCGTTCGCGGCATCGATTCCCCACGAGACGCGCGCCGTGCCCGAGCTGCGCACGATCATGAAGGCCGGCTTCGGCTTCGGCGACGTCAATGCAGCGCTCGTGCTCCGCAAGTGGAGCGCGTGATCGATTCAACGCCGCCCCGCGGCAACAACCCGATGACCCAAGGAGAGACCCATGCAGGCCAGTGAAATCCAATCGCGCGTGATCAAGATCCTGACGCCCTATGTGAAGGACACGGCGGCGCTCGCGGTGGCGAGCCCGACCACGAACATCCTCGAGGATCTGAAGGTCAACTCGGCGCGGCTCGTCGATGTCGTGCTCGCCTTCGAGGACGAGTTCGACATCGAGATCGCCGACGAGGACGTCGACACCGTCAACACGATCGGCGATTGCGTCAGCCTGATCTCCAACAAGATCTGAGCGTTGGCCGAGGGTCTCGCGGACAGCGACGCCCGGGCGCTGCGCCTCCAGCGCGGCGTCTCGCGCGCTCTCTCGCCGCTGTGGATCCCCGTCTTCGTGAGCCTGATGGCGCTGGCGTTTCGCTGGCGCATCGAGGGCGCCGAGGAGCTACGGCGCAGCTATCGCGAGATCCGCGAGAAGTCTCACGCGCCGCTGCTGCTCTGCGCCAACCACCTGACGATGCTCGACTCGTTCGTGATCGGCTGGGCGCTCGGCGGCTCGTGGTGGTACCTGACTCACTTCTCCTCGTTGCCGTGGAACACGCCCGAGCGCGTGCACTTCGCGTCGACGTGGTGGAAGCGCGTGCTCACCTACTTGCTGAAGTGCGTGCCGATCACGCGCGGCTCCGACCGCAAGGAGGTCGCGCTCGTGCTCGACAAGGTCGAGTACCTGCTGAAGATGGGCGAAGTGGTGATGGTGTTTCCGGAGGGCGCACGCAGCCGCAGCGGGCGCGTCGACCTCGAGAGCGCGGCCTACGGCGTCGGCCGCATCGTCGCGTCGGTGCCCGGCTGCCGCGTGCTGTGCGTCTATCTGCGCGGCGACGGCCAGCAGGGCATGACGGACGCGCCGGCGGTCGGCGAGGTATTCCGTGGGCGCACCGCGCTGCTCGAGCCGAAGAGCGATCAGCGCGGGCTGCGCGGCTCGCTCGACATCTCGCGCCAGATCGTCGCGAAGCTCGTGGAGCTCGAGCGGAGTCACTTCGATGATCGGCAATGACGTCGTCGATCTCGCGCATCGCGGCGTGCAACCTGGCGCGCAGCATCCGCGCTTCGATGCGCGGGTGTTCTGCGAGCGCGAGCGGACGCTGATCGCGGGCGACCCGACGCAGCGCGTGCGCTGGGTGCTGTGGGCGGCGAAGGAGGCCGCCTACAAGGCGGCGAAGAAGCTCGACCGCTCCGTGGTCTGGGCGCCGGTGCGCTTCGAGGTGGCGCTCGCTTCGCGCGCGCTCGGCAGCGTGCGGCACGGCGAGCGCGAGCTCGCGCTGTACGTGGAGCAGACGGACGAGTTCGTGCACGCGCTCGCGCGCGCCGGCGAGAGCGCGGGCGAGCCGTGCAGCCGGGTCGCACCGTTCGTGGGCGAGGACGCCTCCGCCGCGGCGCGTGCGCTCGCCTGCGGCGCCCTCGCGGATCGGCTCGGCGTCGCGCGCGAGCGGCTCAGCATCGCGAAGCGCGGGCGCATTCCGGTGCTGTGCGCCGACGGCGCGCCGGCGCAGGCGGATCTCTCGCTCTCGCACCACGGTCGTTTCGTCGCCTTCGCCTGCGAGCTCGCGGCCGGCGCGATCCCGGCGCGGCTCGCGTCGTGACCGTGCGCAGCCAGCCGATCCGGCGGCTCGCGATCGTGAATCGCGGCGAGGCCGCGATGCGCTGCATCCGCGCCGTGAAGTCGCTGCGCGCGCAGGAAGGCTGCGAGATCGAGGCGGTCGCGCTCTACACCGAGATCGATCGCGACGCGCCGTTCGTGCGCCACGCCGATCTCGCGGTGGCGATGCCCGCGCCGCGCGGCGAGGTCGCGGCCTATCTCGACTACGACGGGCTGATGACCGCGCTGCGCAAAGCGGGCGCCGACGCCGTCTGGCCCGGCTGGGGCTTCGTCGCCGAACACCCGGCCTTCGTCGAGCGCCTCGAGCGCGCGGGCATTCGCTTCCTCGGCCCCTCGCCGTCGGCGATGCATGCGCTCGGCGACAAGATCGGCTCGAAGCATCTCGCGGAGGAAGTCGGCGTCCCTGTGACCGCTTGGAGCAAGGGCGTCGTCGAGAACGAGGAGGACGCGGAGCGCTGGGCGCTCGAGATCGGCTTGCCGGTGGTGATCAAGGCCTCGGCCGGCGGAGGCGGGCGCGGTATCCGCGTGGTCGAGAGCGCCCCGCAGGTCGCGGCCGCGTTCCGCTCCGCGAGCTCCGAGGCGAAGAGCGCCTTCGGAGACGGGCGGCTCTTCATCGAGCAGAAAGTCACCGGCGGGCGCCACATCGAGGTGCAGATCGCGGGCGACTCGCACGGCAACGTGCTCGCGGTCGGTTGCCGCGATTGCTCGGTGCAGCGCCGTCACCAAAAGGTGCTCGAGGAAGCGCCGCCGCCGAATCTGGCGCGCGAGGTGCGCGACGCGCTCGAGGCCGCCGCGGTGCAAGTCGCGAAGCGCGTCGGCTACGTGGGCGTCGGTACCGTCGAGTTCCTCGTCTCCGGGGATCACTATTTCTTCTTGGAGATGAATCCGCGGCTGCAGGTGGAGCACGGCATCACCGAGGAGCTGACCGGCCTCGACCTCGTGCAGATCCAGATTCGAATCGCGCGCGGTGAATCGCTCGCGGGCGTGAAGCTGCGCGAGTACGGCTGGGCGATCGAGGCGCGCGTGTGCGCCGAGGATCCCGATCAGGGCTTCCTGCCCGCGCCCGGCCGCATCGCGCGCTTCGATCCGGCGCTCGGACCGCGCATCCGCGTCGATACCGGTTACGTGCAGGGCAGCACCGTGCCGGCCGCATTCGATTCGCTGATCGCGAAGGTGATCGCGACCGGCGCGGATCGCGAGGAGGCGCGCGCGCGGCTCGCCTCTGCGCTGGACGACTTCGATCTCGTCATCGAGGGCGGCGCCACCAACAAGGGCTGGCTCTCCGAGATTCTGGATTGCGCGGACTACCGCAAGGGAGCGGTCGACACGACCTGGCTCGACCGCTTCGCGCTCACGCGCGAGCGCGACGACAGCCTCGCGGCGCCGGCGCTGGTGGCAGCCGGCATCCTCGCTTATCAGGCTGCGCGCGCGCGTGCTCGGCTGAATTTCTACCGAGAGGGCGCGTTCGCGGCGGATCGCGTGCCGGTCGCGAGCGGGCAGCAGATCGACCTGGGCTTCGGCGGCGAGCAGTATCGGCTCGACGTGTTCGCGATCGGCGCGTGGCGCTACCGCGTGCACCTCGACGGCGCGGCGCTGACCGCGACGCTGCGCGAAGAGGGCGAGCACACCGCGCGCCTGCAGCTCGGCGAGCGCATCTATCGCGTGGCGTACGACATCGCCGAGGCGAACCTGCGCGTCGAGCTCGAGGGCCGCGCGTTCCGCTTCGGCTCGCAATCCGCCGGCCAGGTGCGCGCCGCGGCGCCCGCGATGGTCGTCGCGGTGCACGTGCAGCCCGGCGACGCGGTGACGGCCGGCCAGCCGATCGGGCTGCTCGAGGCGATGAAGATGGAGGTCGCGTTCGAGGCGCCCGTCTCCGGCGTCGTCACGGAAGTGCTCGTCCGCAAGGGCACGAAGGTCTCGGCGGGCGACGTGCTGCTCGTGATCGAGCCGCGCAGCGACGAGGCTTCGCTGGAGATCGCGCCGGTCAGCTCGAGGCTCGCGCTGCCCGATTTGCCGGATCCGCTCGTGCCGCTGTTCCGCGCGCAGGGCGAGGATCGCCTCGGCGCGCCCGATCTCGCGCAGGCCGCCGGCGCGTCGCCGACGCAGCGCGGGGAAGCGCTCACGGCGGTGCGCGACGAAGCCCGGCGCGCGCTGCTCGGCTACGACGTGAACCCCGCGCGCGCCGAGAAGCTCGCCGAGTTCCTCGAGGCGGCGCTGCCCGACGATTTGCCCGAGGCGTTTTACGCGGATCTCTCGCAGGTGCGCCACGAGCTCGCGCTCGTCGCCGACGTCGCGCGGCTCTTCATCCGCTCCCCCGCGGCTTCGGTCTCGGGCGAGATCGGCCCCTCCAACGACGCGCGCATGCGCATGTTCGCGCGCCGCGTGCGCGCGGGCGGCGCGGGCATCGGCGAGGAGTTCCTCGCGCTCGTGCGCGCGGCGCTGGCGCACTACGACATCGCGAGCCTCGATCCGAGCGACGCGCTCGAGCGCGCCGTGCTGCGCTTGCTCGCGTCGCAACAGCGGGGCGAGCTGCGGGATCGTCTCACGCTCGCGATGCTGCGCCGCGCGGCCTCGCTCGCGCGTCACGGCGTGCCGCTCGCAGAGGACTCGACGCTCGCGCGCGCCCTGGATCTGCTCGCGGGCATGCGCGGCCTCCTCTCCAACTCCGTCGCCGACGCCGCGATCGAAGCGCGCTACGTGATCTTCGAGCGCCCCGACATCGAGCGTCTCGCCGAGCGTTCGAGCAAGCAGGTGCAGGCGTACCTCGACGCCGCCGAAGCCGAGCCGACCGCACCGCCGGCCGACGTGCTGCTGGATCTCGCCGGCGTGCAGCGCGCGGTGTTCGACCGCGTCGGCGCGTGGATCGCGGACGCGGACCCGCGCCGCCGCGCCATCGCGCTGGCCGCGCAGCTGCAGCGCGCCTACGCGCCGGAAGAGGCGATCGCGCAGCTCTCGTTCCGCGAGTCCGGACGCTGGATCGAGCGCATGGATTTCCCGGGCGGCCGCGTCGTGCTGGGTGCGACGGCGTCGCTCGCCGATCTCGCCGAGACGCTGCGCCTCGTGGTGCGCGCCGCGGAGGCGACGCGTGAGAGCCACGATTGGCCAGCGGTGCACGCGCTCGAGCTGTTCGCGGCGATCGGCGACGACGAAGAGCCGCCCAACGTCGCGGCGCGCGTCGCGCCCGTGCTCGAAGGCACGCTCGCCGCGGGCCGCGTCACGATCACGCTCGTGCGCGCAGGCGGGCCGGATCTGCACTTCACCTTCGTGCCGACACCCGGCGGCTTCCAGGAAGACGCGGGCCTGCACGGCATGCATCCCGAGGCCGCGCGGCGCGTCGACCTGAAGCGCCTCGCGGAGTTCACGCTCGAGCGCCTGCCCGCGTCGGAAGGCCTCTACGCCTTCTGGGGCAAGAGCAACGAGGACAAGAGCGACGAGCGCATGTTCGTGCTCGGCGACCTGCGCTCGCGTTCGCCCGACCCGGGGCGCGAGGCCGCGCTGCACGTGCCCGCGTTCGAGCACATGTTCTTCGAGGCGACGCGCGCGCTCCGCAATCACCTGGCGCTGCGCGATCCGCAGCGGCGCCTGCAGTGGAACCGCATCGCGATCTACCTCGCGCCCGAGATCGCGCTCGAGGCGAGCCTCGCGGACCGGCTCTCGCGCAAGCTCGCTCCGGCGACGCGCAACCTCGGCCTCGAGAAGGTGATCGTGCGGCTGAACACGCTCGACCGCGCGAATCTCGCGGCGCCGTCCGTGCCGCGCGAGCTCGTGATCTCGAACATCACGGGCTCCAATCTCACGCTCGAGATCCGCGAGCCGCGCCGGGATCCGCTGCGCACCGCGTCGCACTACGAGCGCAAGGTCGTCGAGGCGCGCCGGCGCCGGCTCGTCTACCCATACGAGATCGTGCGCATGCTGACCGGCTCGCACGGCGACGCGGCGGGCGACGTCGAGCTGCCGGTCGGCAGCTTCGAGGAGTGGGATCTCGACGCGAACGGCCACGCCATGCCGGTCGCGCGGCCCTACGGCCGTAACAGCTGCGCGGTCGCGTTCGGCATCGTGACGACGCCGACCGAGAAGGTGCCCGAGGGCATGGCACGCGTGATCGTGCTGTCGGACCCGACGCTCGGCATGGGCGCGCTCGGCCCCGAGGAGTGCGACCGCATCGCCGCGGCGATCGACCTCGCGGAGCAGCGCAAGCTGCCGGTCGAGTGGATCCCCGTTTCGAGCGGCGCGCGCATCGCGATGGACAGCGGCACCGAGAATCTCGACGCCACCGCCCGCGTCGTGCGCCGCATCATCGAGTTCACGCAGGCGGGCGGCGCGATCCACGTGATCGTGGCGGGCGTGAACGTCGGTGCGCAGAGCTACTTCGATTCGCTCGCGACCATGCTGATGCACACGCGCGGCGCGCTGATCATGACGCCCGGGGGCTCGATGGTGCTGACGGGACGCGCGGCGCTGGAGGCCTCCGGCGCCGTCTCGGCGGAGGACGAGGGCGCGATCGGCGGCTTCGAGCGCATCATGGGGCCGAACGGCGAGGCGCAGTACTACGCGGCCGACATCCGCGACGCGTACCGCATCCTGTTCGAGCACTATCGCTTCACGTACGTCGTGCCCGGCGAGAAATCGCCGCGCGCGCAGCCGACGCGCGACCCCGACGCGCGCGATGCCGGCGCGATGCCGATCGCGGGCGGCGACTTCGCGCGCGTCGGCGAGATCTTCGACGACGCGACGAACCCCGGCCGCAAGCGCCCGTTCTCGATGCGGCCGATCATGAGCGCCGTCGTCGACCAAGACGGCTCGCATCTCGAGCGCTGGCGCGCCTGGGTGGGCGCGGAGACCGCGATCGTTTGGGACGCGCACCTCGGCGGCCAGCCGGTCTGCTTGATCGGCATCGAGAGCCAGTCGGTCACCCGCGAGGGTTATCGCCCGCCCGATGGGCCTTCGACCTGGACGGGCGGCACGCTCTTCCCGCTCTCGTCGAAGAAGGTCGCGCGCGCGCTCAACGCGGCCAGCGGCAATCGGCCGGCGGTGATCCTCGCCAACTTATCAGGCTTCGACGGCTCGCCGGAGTCGATGCGGAAGATGCAGCTCGAGTGGGGCGCGGAGATCGCGCGCGCGGTGGTGAACTTCGACGGCCCCATCTTGTTCCTCGTGGTCTCGCGCTACCACGGCGGTGCCTACGTCGTGTTCTCGCGCTCGCTGAATCCGCGCCTGCGCGCGGCGGCGCTCGAGGGCTCGTTCGCGAGCGTGATCGGCGGGGGTCCCGCGGCGGTCGTGGTGTTCTCGCGCGACGTGCGGGCGCGCGCCGCAGCCGACCCGCGCGTGCGCGCCGCGCAGCCCGGGCGCAACGCCAACGAGGAGGCGCGCGCGCGCTTCGAGAAAGTGCTGGAGGACGTACGCCTCGAGAAGCAAGCCGAGCTCGCGGAGGAGTTCGACAAGATGCACTCGGTGCAGCGCGCGAAGGACGTCGGCTCGCTCGAGGCGATCGTGCCGGCGCGCGAGATGCGCGCGTTCCTGATCGGGCTGCTGCGCGAGGAAGCCGGCAAGTAGCCCGCGCGCCGGCGGAGCCGCGCCGAGCTGCACTCAAACCGGTCCGTGGTTGCGCCGCTATGTTGGGACCCCTTCGTACGGAATGACGTCATGCGCCTCGGGCGTGCCAAACACAAGAAGCAGGAGCCGCGCCGCGGACGCAGCGGCGTGATCCCGCTGCTCGCGCCCGGCGAGATCGAGCAGATGCGCGCCGCCGGACGCCTCGCCGGCAGGCTGCTCGACGAAGTCGCGAAGCGCATTCAGCCGGGTATCAACACGCTCTCGCTCGACAACTTCATCGACGAGTTCACGCGCGCGCACGGCGCCGTCTCCGCGACGCTCGGCTACGGCCATCCGCCCTACTCGCGCTGCAGCTGCATCTCCGTCAACGACGTCGTGTGCCACGGCATCCCCGACGCGAAGACGATTCTGCGCGACGGCGACATCGTGAACGTCGACGTCACGCCGAAGCTGAACGGCTTCCACGGCGACAGCTCGCGCACCTTCCTCGTGGGTGACGTGGCGCCGAAAGCGCGGCGGCTCGTAGCCGACACTCATCACGCGCTCTGGCTCGGCATTCGCGCGGTCCGGCCCGGCGCCACGACCGGAGACATCGGGCACGCGATCCAGCAGTTCGCCGAAGCGCAGGGCTACGGTGTCGTGCGCGAGTTCACCGGACACGGCACCGGCCGGATCTTTCACACCGCGCCGACGATCTTCCATCACGGCAAGCCCGGTGAGGGCGACCGCCTCGTGCCCGGCATGACCTTCACGATCGAGCCGATGATCAACCTCGGTCACTGGAAGACGGAGATTCTCGAAGATCGCTGGACGGCCGTGACGGCGGACGGGTCGCTGTCGGCGCAGTTCGAGCACACGGTGTTGGTGACACCGAGCGGTGTGGAGCCGCTGACGCTCGGCGAGAACGAGAAGCCGCCGATCTGAGTGGCGCGGAGAAGACTGAGACGGCGCGGACTGGCCTCAGCGTCCGCGCCTTGCGGCGGGCCGGGGCGGTTGCGGCGAATGGCTCGGCTGCGGCCCGTCTCGTCGGGCGTACCGAGGGCTCGAGACGGCGCGTTGCGTTCGGGTGTCGCGTGGCTCGGAGTTCGGGGCCGGCCTGCGCTTGATTTCGCCTCCGCCGCCCCGGCCCGCCGCAAGGCGCTCGAGGTGGCACGGGAGCGAGTCGTTCGAGAATTGGGAGGAGGGCGCGGCATCGAGCCGCGCCTGCCGCGTTCTCCTAGGACTTCACCAACTCCAGCAGCGTCTCGACGCTGCTGCTCAGCTCGTCCTCGGGGATGTTCAGCGCGGGGAAGAGGCGCATCACGTTGCCGGCGGTGACGTTCACCAGCACGCCGGCGGCGAGCGCGCGCTTGGCGAGCGTGGCGGCGCGGTCGAGATCGCGCAGCACGAGCCCTAACAAGAGGCCGCGGCCGCGGGCACCGCTCGCGTGCTGCGGGTGCTCGGCCGCGAAGGCGCGCAGGCGCGCGAGCACGCGATCACCCACGGCGGCGGCGCGCTCCGAGAGCTTCTCCTCGCGCACGACGCGCAGCGTGGCGAGCGCGGCGGCGCAGGCGAGCGGGTTGCCGACATAAGTGCCGCCGTGGTCGCCGAGCTTCACGGTCGCGGCGACTTCCTCGCTGCACAGGAACGCCGCGACGGGGAAGCCGCCGCCGAGACCTTTGCCGAGCGCGATCACGTCGGGCACGACGCCGTCGTGCTCGAGCGCGAGCATGCGGCCGGTGCGGCCGATGCCGGTTTGTACCTCGTCGAGGATCAGCAGCGCGCCGCTCGCATCGCAGAGCTCGCGCAGGCGCTGCAGGTAGCCCGGCGGAACGGGGTTCACGCCGCCCTCGCCCTGCACGGGCTCGACGATGAACGCGGCGGTCTCCGAGTCGATCGCGCGCGCGGCGGCGTCGGCGTCGGCGAAGGGCACGTTCACCGGCTCGGGCAGCAGCGCGCGATACGGATCGCGGTGCTTCGCCTGACCAATTACGGAGAGCGCGCCGAGCGTGCGGCCGTGGAACGAGTCGAGCGTCGAGACGAACTTGCGCCGTCCGGTCGCGCGGTGGGCGAGCTTGAGCGCGCCTTCGACGGCCTCGGTGCCCGAGTTCACGAAGAACGAGCGCGTGATGCTGCGCGGCGCGATCTGCGCGAGCGCCTCGGCCAGGTCGAGCTGCGGCAGCGTGTAGAACACGTTCGTGGTCTGCATCAGCCGGCCTGCCTGATCGCTGATCGCAGCGACGAGCGCGGGATGGCAGTGCCCGATCGCGCACACGCCCCAGCCCGCCGTCAAGTCGACGTATTCGCGCCCCTCGACGTCCGTCACGCGCGAGCCGCGCCCCGAGACGAGCGCGACCGGCATGCGCGCCGCCACCGGAAGGATGTGCTGCGCCTCGCGCCGCTGAACGTCCTCGAGCTTCATCGCATGCTCCCAGCAGAATGAGGCGCGCATGGTACGGCGGTTTGCGCGCGCAGCATCCGGCCAATTCCGCGCGACGGCGCGGATCCGATCCGGCCGCCGCGGCACGCGCGCGCGCCGCGCGCGGTACGCTGCGCGCCCTTCGGAGGCGAGCCGTGCCCGACCTGATCGTTCTCGAGGGCGTGCAGATTCCGGCGGCGCTGGGGGTCACGGCTGCGGAGCGGCGCATGCGCCGGCCGGTGCTGCTCGACGTCGCGCTCGAGCGCGATCTGCGCGCGGCGGGCCGCAGCGACCGGATCGGCGGGACGATCGACTACAAGGACGTGTACGACGCGATCGAAGCCGTCGCCGCTGGGCAGGATCATCGCCTGGTCGAGGCGCTCGCCGAGCGCATCGCGAGCGCGCTGCTCGCGAAGTTCGCCGTCGAAGCGGTCCGCGTGAGCGTGCGCAAGTCGAAGCCGTTCGCCGGCGTGCTCGAGCACGCGGGCGTTCGCATCCGGCGCGAGCGGGGCGCGTGACGCGCGCGAGCGTGCGAGTGCGGCGCATCTCCGCCGCCGAGGTGCGACCGCTGCGGCAGCTCGTGCTGCGGCCCGGCCGGCCGTTCGAGGAGACCGCGTTCGAGGGCGACGATGCGGATGGCGCCGCGCACTTCGGCGCCTACCGCGGCGCGGAGCTGCTCGCGGTCGCGACGCTGCTCGATGCGCCGCATCCGGAGCGCGCCGGTGCGCGCGCCTGTCAGGTGCGCGGCATGGCGAGCCACCCGAGCGTGCGAGGTCTCGGCTTCGGCGCCGCCGTACTCGCCGCGTGCGTCGCGGAGGCGCGCGCGCGCGGCGCCGCGCTCGTGTGGTGCAACGCGCGCGAGGCCGCGCTCGGCTTCTACCTGCGCGCGGGCTTCCGCGCGCCCGGCGAGCGCTTCGAGATTCCTGGGATCGGACCGCACTTCCGCGCGCAACTCGCCTTGGAGGAGAGCCCCGTCACCGAGCACCCCTAACTCCGAGGGCTATGTTCGGCCCCCGCGCCCGCCTCCCCCGGCGCTTCTCGAGTCCGACCATGCAAGCGCCCACCGCGAAGCCCGATCCGCTGCTGATCCTGTTCTCCTACTACCGCGACGCGGAGCTGCGCGGCTCGAACCTGATCTACCGCATGCTGCGCATGCTGCCGGACGGCGAGTCGCAGCTGCTGCTCTCGGAGCACCTCGCGGACGAGACGCGCCACGCCTGGCTGTGGACGGAGCGCATCAAGCAGATGGGCGCGGCCCCGCTGCCGATCGATGACGGCTATCAGGTTCGCATCGGCAAGCGCGCCGGCGTCCCGCGCAATCCGGTGGACTTGCTCGCGCTCACGGTCGTCGTCGAGCAGCGCGCGCTGCGCCGCTATCACGAGCACATGAACCGGCCCAACGTGGACGCGCAGACGCTCGAAGTGTTACGGAGAGTGAGCCAGGACGAGGGCTGGCACATCGACTGGATCCGCAAGAAGGGGCGCGAGCTCGCCGCCGCGGCGGGAACCCCGGATCGATTCGACACCGCGCTCGAGCGCTTCCGCGAGATCGACCGCGAAGTCTGGGCGGAGCTCGAGGCCTTCGAGCGTTCGCTGGGGCTCGCGAGCTGACGCCGGGCGAGCCGCGCCACGCCCCGGCGCCAGCCGCGCGGGCCGCCGCCGCGCGCAGTCCGCGCGGCGCCGCGGCACGGCTGCTGCTGCGCGGACTGGCAGCGTTCCCCGATCGCTCCGGCCTCGCGCTCGGCGCGGCCTTGGGGCGCACCTGGGTGAGGCTCGGGTTCCCGCGCACGCGCGCAGCGCGCGTGAACCTGCGCATCGCGTTCCCCGAGTGGCGCGAGGCAGAGCGCGAGGACGTGCTGCGGGAGTCGTTCGCGAATCTCGGCTGCAGCGCCGTGGAGCTCGCTTGGCTCGGCCGGCGCGACCCGCGCGCGCTCGCCGCACGCGTGCGCGTCGAGGGCCGAGAGCACCTCGAGGCGGCGCGCGCGCAGGCTCCCGGCGGCGGGGTGATCGTGCTGACGGCGCACTTCGGCTCGTGGGAGCTGATCGCGGCGGTGCTGGTCGCGCTCGGCTTTCCGCTCGCGGTCGTGCACCGCACGCGGGACGATCTCGGCCTCGACGAGGCGCTGCTCGAGCGGCGCCTCGAAGGCGGTGCCACGTTCCTGCCCCGCGGCGTCGCCGCCTTCGGCGCGCTGCGCGCGCTTCGCAGCGGCAGCCTGCTGGCGCTCCCCTTCGACCAGAATGCGCGCAGCGAACCGCGCGCGTTCATCCCCTTCTTCGGGCGCCTTGCGTCGACGAGCCTCGCGGTCGCGCGGCTCGCGCTGGTGAGCGGCGCGCCAGTTCTGCCCGGGTTCATTCACCGCGATCGCAGCGATCCCGCCCAGCACGTCGCCCACTTTCACCCTGCGCTCGAGCTGGACGCGAGCGGCTCGGCGGAAGCGCTCGTCGAGAACGCGCGCCGCATGACGCGGGCGATCGAGCGCGAGATTCGCACCGCGCCCGAGCTGTGGGCGTGGGCGCACCGCCGCTGGCGCACGCAGCCGGCCGGGGAGCCGCGCCCGCTCTACGAGCGCCCGCGCGCGAAGGATTAGGCGGCGGGCGGCAGCTCAGCGCCGGCGCCGCGACGGCGGCATGGGGCGGCCGACCGCCTGCGAAACGATCACGCAATCCTTGCCCGCGGCCTTGGCTTCGTAGAGCGCGCGGTCTGCGGCATCGAAGGTCGCGTCCGGCGTGGTCGCGTGCTGTGCGATGCCGATCGAGACCGTCAGGCGCACGCACTCTTCGCTGTCGGGCAGCGCGAAGCCATGCTGCGAGAGCACCGCGCGAATTTTCTCGGCGAGCGCGACGGCGCCCTCGAGGCGCGTCTGCGGCAGCAGCATCGCGAATTCCTCGCCGCCGTAGCGCGCGAGGTAGTCGGACTCGCGCACCTGGGAATTCATCAGCTGCGCCGCGACCGCGAGCACGCAGTCACCGGCCGCGTGTCCGTAGCTGTCGTTGAGCGACTTGAAGTCGTCGATGTCGATCAGCATCAAGCAGAGCGGCTGGGTGCTGCGGTCGGCGCGCTTCACCTCGCGCGAGAACTGATCGTGGAAGTGACGGTGATTGTGAAGGTGCGTGAGCCCGTCGGTGATGGAGAGCTGCTCGAGCACCTCGTTCGCGCGCAGTAGCTCCTGATGCCGCTGCTCGAGCGCGCTGCGCTGCGATTCGAGCTGTCCCGCCATCTCGTTGAAGGATTTCGTGAGCAGCTGGATCTCGTCCTCCTTGCCGCTGATCGAGACGCGCACCGCGAAATCTCCGGCAGCGAGGCTGTGCGCACCATCGGCGAGCTCGAGCAGCGGACGCAGCCGCCAGGCGCCCGCGACGAAGGCGAGCGCGCCTGCGCCGACCGCGATCAGGGTGCTCGCGAGCACCACGTTCCAGATCGTGGCCGTCGGCACGGGCAGGAGCGGCCGCGCGATCACGAGCTGCCACGGCGTATTCGCGACGTTCTTGCGCAGTGCGATGAAGTTGCGGCCATCGCGGTTCGTGCTCTGCGCGAGCCCGAGGCGCGGCGCAAGCTCGAGCGCCGCCGTCGAACCGATCAACACCGCGCCGTTTTCGTCGAGCAGTGCGAAGTCTCCATCCGCGCGCTCTGCCATGAGGTGCGGCTCGAGCAGCGGATTCATCGCAGCCAGCAGCAGCGCTGATTCGCCGCTCACTTTGAGCGGCACGCGAATCAAGTCGACCACGGTGCCGTCGATGCGCGTAATCGTCGCGGAGCTGCGGGCCACGCCCGCCTCCCGCAGTGCCGCCTCGTGCCAGCGCTCGGGCAGCCAAGTGCCGACGGCGACGTCCAGCTCCGCGCGCGTGGCCGAGACCGCGAAGCCGAGCGCCTCCGGCTCGCTCGCGATCAGCGCTTCGAGGCGCGCGCGCGTCGCCTCCGCGCCCGCCCGGCCGCGCGAGACCGCGGCGCGCAGCTCGGGATCCATGGCGATCGCCGAGACGTCGTCGAGCTCCTGCGCTCGCCAGGCCGCGATCGCCGTCTGCGCGCCGTCGAACTCGCGGCTGAGATCGGCCTCGAGGCTGGCATGCAGCGCGGAGCCCAACACTTCCCGTGCGACGACGCCCATCGCCAGCGCGGCGAGTAGGCAAAGGCCGAGTACGAGCCTCCCCGCGCTGCGCGCAAGGCCCTGGCGTAACCACGCCGGAGAGCGTGTCTTGGGTGCGGATTCCACGTCCCTCCCAAGATCGGAATCCGCGTGCCCTTTCTTGACGTGGATTCGGAAGTTGCGCGTCGCCGAAGCGCCTCGCGAGCCGCCCTGGGGTGATTTCGTGGCTCACCCGCGGGCGCTCGGATAGGTTGCGCCTCCTTCGCCCGACCGGAGTCGCCGATGCCCGCGGACCCCCAGTCCGTCGCCAGTCTCAAGACTGCCTCGCTCGCCGAAATGTCCGACAACGAGCGCATCAAGGTCGAGAGCCGGGGCCTCTTCTTCGTGGCGGACGGGAAGGCGACGCACAGCTTCCTCGACGAGGTGAAGAAGCTCGACAGCGGCGCCGAGGCCTCGATCTCGGGCACGGCCAAGGAGCTGTCCAAGTTCTTCGGGATCTACAAGCAGCAGGGCCGCGGCGAGCGCGGCCGCAAGACGCACGACTACTTCTTCATGGTCCGGATCAAGAATCCCGCCGGCGGGAAGCTCTCGCCGAGGCAGTGGCTCGCGCTCGACGCCGCGGCCGACCAGTTCGCCGACGGCACGCTGCGCCTCACCTCGCGCCAGTCGATCCAGTACCACCACGTGTACGGCCCGAGACTCGCGCCGCTGATGCGGCACCTGAATCGCAGCTATCGGGATGGCGCGACCGTCTCGGCGTGCGGCGACGTGAATCGGAACGTGATGGCGTCGCCGATCGACGAGCTCGACCCGAGCTGCGCGCCCGGCGGCCTCGCGCTCGCGCACGAGATCGCGGCGGAGCTGACTCCGCGCAGCTCGTCGTACTTCCAGATCTTCGTCTCGGACGCGGAGGGCCGGAACCAGGCGCCCGTCAACGTCGACGAGCCGATCTACGGAGCGCAGTACCTGCCGCGCAAGTTCAAGATCGGCATCGCCCACCCGAACGACGGCTCGGTGGACGTGCTCACCCACGACGTCGGCCTCGTGCCGGTGGACGAGCGCGGCGAGCACTGGGACCTCTACACCGGCGGCGGCCTCGGGATGACCCACAACAACCCGAAGACCGCGCCGCTGCTCGGCGAGCATCTCGGCCGCATCGCGCGCGGGCAGGTGGTCGACGCCTGCCGCGCGATCGTGGTGCTGCAGAAAGAGAACGGCGAGCGCAAGGATCGCAGGCAGGCGCGCTGGAAGTACACGCTGCGCCGGCTCGGCGTGCCGGCCGTGCAGAAGGAGCTGCGCGAGCGCTTCGGCGTCGCGCTCGAAGACGCGGCCCCGGTCCGCATCGCCGACCTGCGGCTCCATCTCGGCTTCCACCCGCAGCGCGGTGGGCGTGGCTACTACGGCATTTCCGTCGAGAACGGGCGGCTGAAGGGCGCGCAGCGCAAAGCGGTGCGCGAGGCCGTCGAGGCGCTCGGCTGCTCGGTCGTGCTCACGCCGCAGCAGGATCTGATCCTGTGCGACGCGCCCGACGCGGCGAGCATCGAGCGCATTCTCGATGCGCATGCCGCGACGCGGCCGAGCCGCGTGTCGCGCGTGCGAGCGAACGCGATGGCCTGCCCTGCCAAGCCGACCTGCGGCCTCGCGATGACGGACGCCGAGAACATCCTGCCTCACTACATGGACGCGCTCGAGGCCGCCGGCCTCGGCGACGTCGACGTCGTGATCCGCATGACGGGCTGCCCCAACAACTGCGCGCGTCCGCCGTCCGCCGAGATCGGCATCTTCGGCTACGGCAAGAACGACCACGTCATCCTGGTCGGCGGCGCCCGCAACGGCGAGCGGCTCGCGCACACGCTGTATGCGCGCATCGCGGAGGAACAGATGGTGCCGGCGCTGCTGGGCCTCGCGCGCGCGATCCGCGAGCACGCTGGCGGGCTTCCGGCGGGCGACTTCCTGCACCGCGCCGACCCCGCGCAGCTGCGCGCGTGGGTGGGAGTCGCGGACGGCAAGTAGCCGGCGCGCGGCAGCGACGGATGCGCCCGACCCGAACACCCCGCCGCGCCGGGGTTATGCTGCGCCCGCTGTGACCGCCCCC
>DATBRS010000172.1:0-1641 GCA_036560185.1 Myxococcota bacterium | reverse complement strand
CGAGACGGACACCGAGAAGGTCGCCGAGCTCGTGCGCACGATTCAGAAGACCAATCTGCGCAAGACGAGCTTGTCGAAGCTCGTGATTCAGAGTTGACCGCAAGCGCCGCGTAGCGGCGCGCGCAGCGAGGCGGCCGAGCGGAGTCGGAGGCGCGCTCCGCGCTCAAAGCTCCCGGTGCAGGAACTGGTTGAACGCGCTCGGGGCGTACTCGCCGAAGGCCCCGCCGTTTCGGAACCCGTAGCGCCGGTAGAGCGCGAGCGCGGGCTCGAACTCGGGGCCAGAGCCGGTCTCGAGGCTCACGCGGGCGTAGCCCCGCGAGCGCGCGAGGGCGAGCAGGTGCTCGAGCATGCGCGCCCCGACGCCTTTGCGGAGGTGGTCCGCATGAGTGCGCATCGACTTGATCTCGCCCGCCGCGGGTCCGAGCGCCTTCAGCGCGCCGATGCCGACGACCTCCGAGCCTTGCCACGCGGCGAAGAAGCTGATCTGCGGTGAGCGCAAGCCCGAGAGATCGAGTGCGAACACGCTGCCCGGCGGCGAGCTCGCGCTCATGCCCGCCAAGTGCGCGCGGATCAGGTAGAGAACCCGCTCGTCACCGAAGTCACCGGGGATGATCCGCACGCGGGGGGCCTCCAAGCCGGGCGCTGTTTGCCCGCAAATTCTCCCACACGAAGTTCGAACGCGGCTGCGCCAGGCCGGGCCGCGCTGTGCCGCCCCGAGCGCGCCCCTCCTCGCGCAGGCAGGGAGCAGTGCATCGGCAACTGCCGGGCGTTTTCTTCGCCGCGCTTCGCTCGACGCTCGGTCGACGCGTGTCGCTTGGTACCGGCGGCAGCGCGCTCGCGATTCGCGTGCAGCGAGCACTCAATTCCGCGCGCACTCCGCCGATACGAAGGAGACCGGCGCGCTGCGCCCCACTCCGAGAGGATTTCATGCTCGACTCGCTGATGGGTTGGCTCTCCAACGACCTCGCCATCGACCTCGGTACGGCGAACACGCTCGTGTACGCGAAGGGCAAGGGGCTGATCTGCTCCGAGCCGTCGGTCGTGGCGGTGACGGCGGATCCGAGCGGCCGCGGCGAGAAGGTGCTCGCAGTCGGACACGAGGCGAAGGAGATGCTCGGCCGCACGCCCGGCTCGATTCGCGCGGTGCGACCGATCAAGGACGGCGTGATCGCGGACTTCGAGATCACCGAGGCGATGCTGCGCTACTTCATCGGCCGCGCCAATAACAAGCGGCGCCTGGCGCGCCCGCGCATCGTGATCTGCGTGCCGCCGTGCATCACGAGCGTCGAGAAGCGCGCCGTGCGCGAGTCGGCGATGTCGGCCGGCGCGCGCGAGGTGTTCTTGATCGAGGAGCCGATGGCGGCCGCGATCGGTGCGGGCCTGGACGTGACCGCGCCCACGGGCAACATGGTCGTCGACATCGGTGGCGGCACCACCGACGTCGCCGTGATTTCGCTCTCCGGCATCGTGACCTCGCGCTCGATCCGCTGCGGCGGCGACGCGATGGACGAGGCCGTGATCAACTACGTGAAGCGCAAGTACAACATGCTGATCGGCGAGCGCACCGCGGAGTCGGTGAAGATGGCGATCGGCACCGCCTCGCCGACCGCGAAGACCGAGACGATGGAGATCAAGGGCCGC
>DATBRS010000171.1:0-11731 GCA_036560185.1 Myxococcota bacterium | reverse complement strand
GGCCCGAGCACCACGTCGCTAGCGCCGGGGTGGGACGGGCGTCCTGAAGCGAAGGGCCGGTCCCGGCAGAAGCGCCCGCACCGCACCCGTTTCCGTACACACGATCGCCTTCCGCTGCCACCCAACGGTTCAGCCCCAGCGCGCGTCGAGCTGTGCGTATCGCTCACCCAACTGCCCGCGCATCTCCCCCGACGCAACGCAACCGTCGAAGGCCCGCAGCGGAATGGACCCCCTCCCACCCCAAGCCAGCACCGCGGTCCGGCCGCCGCTAGGCCTTCCGACTCCCCACCACCGCCGGCAACAACAACAAGTCCGCCAACAAGGACGCCCCCACCGCAACCCCCGTAACAAGCCCGAAGCTCGAGAGGCTCTTCCACGGAACGAAGAACAGCACGAGGAAGCCCGCCGCCAGGGCGCCGGCGGTGGTGAACAGCGCGCGGCCCACCTCGCGCAGGGAGGCGTCCATCGCGCGCTCGCGTGCGAGGCCGGCGGCGCGGAAGCGCTGGTAGCCGGAGAGCAGGTGCAGCGCCTCGTCCACGCCGAGGCCGAGCAGCACGGACGCGACCATCGCGGTGCCCATGTCGAGCGGAATGCCGAGGAAGCCCATCGCGCCGAGCGTCAGGAACACGGGCACGGTGGTCGGGATCAGCGCGAGCAGCGCGAGCGGGATCGAGCGCAGACACAGCGCGGTGAGCACCGCGACCAGCGCGAGCGCGGAGCCGAAGCTGCCGATCTGCGTGGCGCGGATCTCGTCGATCATTTCGCTCACGATCGCGATCGGGCCGGTGATCACCGCGTGCGCGCCCGCCGGGAGGTCGGCGTCCACGTCGCGGCGAACGCGATCCACGAGCGCGCGCAGCTCGTCCTGCGGGAGCTTCTCGCCCTGGAACGAGATGCGGAGCGCGGCGGGCTCGCGCTCGCTGGCTGGCGCGGCGAACAGCGCGACGAGGCCGGGCTGCTCCGCGCGCATCAGGCGGAACAGCTGCGCCGCGCGCGCGGGCTGCGCATCCGCGCCGGAGAGCGCGAGCGGCGTCTCGTGCACGAGCGCGTTCAGCTCGCGCATCGGCGTCAAGATCGAGAGCGGGCGCGCGAGCCCATCCAGCGCCTCGAGCCGCTCGATGCGCTCGACGCTGCGCAGCGCCTCCGGCGCGGTGACCGCCATGCCCGCGGGCAGGAAGACCGCGACCTCGAGCGTGTCGCCGCCGCGCAGCGTCTCCGCCTCGCGCGCCCAGCGCACGACCTGGCTCTGCTCGCCGTACACCTGCTCGAAGCTGGCGTCGACCGAGAGCTTCGTGATGCCGTACGCGCCGAGCGCGCTGGCCGCCACGGTCCCGAGCAGGATCGCGACGCGCTGGTGGCCGACGTGATCGGCGATCGCGCCGACGAGGCGGTTCCACGCCGCGTGCGAGCGCGGCTGCGCGACCCAGCGCACGGGCATGCGCACGAGCACGAGCGGAACCAAGAAGAACGTCGCGGCGAAGGCGGCTACCACGCCGAACGCGGCGATCCAACCGAAGCGCACCAGGCTCTCGAGGCCGCTGTTGAAGAACGACGCGAAGCCGGCCGCGGTGGTGAGCGCCGTGTACAGCGCCGGCCTCCCGACCTCGGCGAGCACCCGCAGCACCAGCGCCTCGCGCTGCGCGAGCCCGAGCCCCTCGCCGTCGCCCGGCTCTGCGGCCAGGTGCTCGGCGTAGCTCGAGATCACGTGGATTCCGTAACAAACGCCGACCGTGAGCATGAGCGGCGGCAGCACCTGGAAGAAGCTCGTGCGCGGCCAGCCGAGCCAGCCTTCGAGCCCGATCGTCCAGACCAGCGAGGTGCCCGCGGCGGCGAGCGAGAGCACCGAGGGCGCGAGCGAGCGGAACGCGAACAGCAGGATCACGCCGACCAGCAGCACGATCGCGGGCACGAGCTGCTGCACCTGCCGGTCGAGCTCGCGGCCCGCGACGACGAACTCCACCGGCCCGCCGACCAGCGCGAAACGGAAGCCGCGTGATTCGAAGGCGCCGAGCGCGGCGCGCGCGCCATCGACGGCGCGCTCCGCGGTGGCGCCCGACGAGTCCGCGAGCTGCACGACCACGGCGCCGGTCTTCGCGTCGGCGGAGACGATCTGGCCGACCCAGGTCGCGTCGCGCAGCGCGCGCTGCACGAGCTCGGCGAGGTCCGGCGCGGGCTTGCCGTCGGGCGCGAGCTGCCGCGCGCGCGGCAGGTCGAAGAGCTCGGGCGCGAGCAGCGGGCTCGTCGCCGGGCTCTCGACGCGGGCGACGCCGGGCAGCCGCGCGATCTCGGAGACGAGCGCGTGCGCCATCGCGAGCGCGCTCGGATCGAACACGCTCGCGCAGGGCGCATCCGCTCCGCAGAAGTAGACGATCGCGAACGGCACGCCGCCGCCGAAGCGAGTGGTCACGGACTCGAGCTCGCGGACGACGCGGTGGTGCTCGCCCAGGAACGCGCGATAGCCGGTCTCGGGGCCGACGCGCAGCGCGCCCACGCCCAGCGCGAGCGTCGCGAGCAGCGCGATCGCGACGGCGAGCACGGGGCATCGCAAGCTGATGGCGGCCAGGCGATTCAAGCGGACTCCGGAACGCGCCCGAGCATCAGGCTTCGAGGGTTCGCGTGCGAGCCGGCTCGCGGATTTGCAGCGCGCCGCGCCGCAGCGGCTCGCCGGCGGCGACGCGCAGCAGCGCCTGGAACGCCGCCGGGGCCGCAGCGAGCGCGACGAAGGCTGCGCGCCGCGCGCGCGGGTGCGCGACGCCGAAGCCGAGCAGCGCGGCGAACGCTCGGTGCGCGCGCGAGAGCCGCCGCCACGCGGCCTCGTAGCGCGCGAGCGGCTCGCCCGCGGCGAGCGTGCGCGCGAGCGCGTCTGCACTCAGCAGCGCGAGCGTGATGCCTTCCCCTGTGACCGCGTCGGTGTAGCCCGCGGCGTCGCCGACCAGCGCGACGGCGCCGGCGTGCCGCGCGCGCGCGCGCTGCCAGAACGGGCCGGCGCCGCGCGCCTCGCTCACAGCGGGCGCGTCCGCGAGGCGCGCCGCGAGCGCCGGGAAGCGCGCGAGCAGCTGCGCGTAGTCGCCGCCGTCGCCGCGCCAGAGCAGCGCGACGCCGACTTCGTCCGCAGCGATCGGCGTCACGTACGCCTCGACGCCGTCGCCCCAATGCACCTCGACAAGCTCGCTCCACGGTGCGACGCGGAAGTGCCGGCGCATGCCGAAGCGGCGCGCGCGCGCGGGCGGCAGCGCGAGGCCGGCCTCGGCGCGCACGCGGCTCGCGAGGCCGTCCGCGCCGATCAGAAAGCGCGCGCGCAGCGGTCCGTCGGAAGTCTGTGCGAACACCGCGCCGTCCGATTCCCGCCAGCGCTCGAGAGCGCAGCCGAAGCGCACCGGGACGCGCGCGCGCGCAGCAGCGGCGAGCAGCGCGGCGGAGAGCGCGGTGCGGCGAACGCCGAGCCCGTCGCCGGTCGCGAAGGTCCCTGAGAACTGGCGCGCGCCCTCGATGAAGCGCACGCCGCGAAACGGCGCCGCGCGCAGCTCCGGCAGCGCGACGCCGAGCGCCGCGAGCGCGCGCACGCCGGGCGGCATCAACCCCTCGCCGCAGGCTTTGTCGAGCGGCGGCTCGCGGCGCTCGATCACGAGGGCGCGCAGGCCGCGCTGCGCGAGCGCGATCGCGGTCGCGAGGCCCGCCGGCCCGGCGCCGACCACGAGCGCGTCTGCTTCACGCACGCGCGAACGCCCAGAGCGAGCGCGCCATCTCCAGCGCGAGCCGCGGCAGCGTGACGCGCGCGGGCGGCGCGAGCGCACCGCTGCGGTAGAGCTGCAGCGTCTCGCCGCGCCGAATCTTCCCGCTCGAGGTGCGCGGCAGCGTGCCGGGCGCGAGCACGATCACGCGCGCCGCGTGCAGGCCGCTGCCCTGGAGCGCGCTGCGGCGCACGGCCGCGGCAATCGTCTCGTCGCTCTCGCGCGCCGCGTGCGCACGCTCGACGAACACCCAGAGCTCCTCGCCCGCGCCGTCGTCGGCGAGCGCTCCGACCGCGGCGCTGCAGCCCGCGCGCGCGCCGGGCACGTCGCCGAGCGCGTGCTCGATGTCCTGCGGCGCGTGGTTGCGGCCGCGCACGATGATCAGGTCCTTCGCCCGGCCGTAGAGGTGAAGCTCGCCCCGAAACAGGAAGCCGACGTCGCCCGTGTCGAGCCAGCCCGCGCGCAGCGCGCGCGCCGTCTCGCGCGGCTGGCCGTCGTAGCCGGTCATCAGGGACGGTCCGCGCACGTGCACGCGGCCGATCGCGCCCTCCGGCAGCGCGCCGCCGGTGTCACCGCGGATCTCGACCGCGAAGCCCGGCAGCGGCGGGCCGAGCGAGACGATCGGAGCGCCGGCCGGCGCAGGAATTGCGCGCCGCTCCTCGAGCAGCGCGCGGGCGTCGAAGCGGTGCACGGCAAAGCGCGTGTGCAGCGCACTGAACGTGACGGCGAGCGTGGCCTCCGCGAGCCCGTACACCGGCGTCAGCGCCTCCTCGCGCAGCCCGTACGCGGCGAAGCGCTCGACGAAGCGCTCGAGCACGCTCGGCGTCACCGGCTCGGCGCCGTTCAGCGCGACGCGCCACGACGAGAGCTCGACTCCCGCGAGCTCGTCGTCGCGCACGCGCTCGACGCACAGCGCGTAGGCGAAGTTCGGCGCGGGGCTGATGGTCGCGCGGTGGCGCGAGATCGCGCGCAGCCAGAGCGCGGGGCGCGCGACGAAGTGCTCCGGCGGAATCAGCACGAGGTCGCGGCCGTGGAAGAGCGAGGTGAGCACGCCGCCCACGAGGCCCATGTCGTGGTAGAGCGGCAGCCAGCTCGCGGCGACGTGCCGGAAGCTCTCGCTCTCGGGATACGCGCCGAGAATCTCGCCGCCGATCGCGCGCACGTTGGCGAGGATCTGGCGGTGCGAGAGCGCGACGGGCTTCGGCGCCTGGGTCGTGCCCGACGAGAACTGGATGAAGCCGAGCGCGTCGGGGTCGAGCTCGCCGAGCGGGCGAGCGGCGGCTTGGAGCTCGCCGAGCGCCTCGCAGCCGAGCTCGGGGCGCGCGCTCGCGACGGCGCGCCCGAGCACGCGGCGCGTGCGCGCGTCGGCGAGCACGAGCCGCACGCGCGCGGCGCGCAACATCGCCGCAGTGCGCGCGTGGTACTCGTCGAGGCGGCCGAGGCGCACCGGCGGATACAACGGAACCGGTACCGCGCCCGCGAGCACGGCGCCGAAGAAGCCGTCGAAGAACTCGGGGCTGGTCGCCGCGATCACCGCGACGCGATCGCCGGGCACGATGCCGCGCGCCGCGAGCCCCGCCGCCGCGCGGCGCGCGCGCTCGTACAGCTCCGCGTGCGTGAGCTTGGTCTCCTGCTCGCGCGCATCGACGAACGTGATCGCGCCGCCGCGGGCCGCGGCCTCGGCGAGACAAGAGGCGAGGGTCTCGCTCACGCCGCGGCTCCGCGCGCGCGGTCGATGCATGCGACGAGATCGCCGACCGTGCGGATCCCGTCGTCGCCCTCGATCTCGAGCGCGACCCTGAAGTGGTTCTCGAGCTCGACGACGAGGTCGAGCTGCTGGATCGAATCGAGCGCGAGGTCCGCGACCAGCTCCGTCTCGGGCACGAGGGGCTCGCTCCGCCCGAGCCGTGCGTGCAGCACGCGGTTCAGCTCCGCGAGCGTGTCGCTCATCGCGCATTCCCGAGCGGCAGCAGCCGCGGTCGATCGCCGAGAAGTGCTTCCAGCTCGCAGTGCTCGGCGAGCGCCCGCTCCTCGACCCGGATGCGCACGCGCAGCAGCCAGGCGTTCAGCGTGCTGAAGGCGAGCGCGCTGAGCCACGCGCCATGGATCAGCGGGATCGCGAGGCCCTCCAGCACGACCGCGGCGTAGTTCGGGTGCCGCAGCCAGCGATACGGGCCGCCCGTCACCACGGGCTCGCCCGGCACGACGATCACGCGCACGTTCCAGCGCGGGCCGAGCGTCGCGATCGCCCAATAACGCAGCGCCTGCGCGGCGAGCGCGAGCGCGAGCATCGGCAGGCCGAGCCGCGGGTCGAAGGCGCGCTGCAGCAGCGCGACCTCGAGCGCGCACGCCACCAGGAAGCCCGCGTGCAGCGCGCGCATCCACGCGAGGTGCTCGCGGCCGAGCTCGATGCCGCCGCGCGCGAGCGCGCGCTCGGCGTTGCGCCGCGAGAGCCGCAGCTCGAATGCGCGCTCCGCGGCGATCAGCGCGAGGAACGCGAAGTAGGCGTTGGCGCTCGTCACCATTGCAGCAGCACGAGCTCGCTGCAGAAGCCGGGGCCCATCGCGAGCAAGAGGCCGAGGGTGCCAGGCGCGTGCGGCTCGGCGAGCGCGTCGCCGAGCACGAACAGCACCGATGCGCTCGACAGGTTCCCGACTCGCGCGAGGTGGTCCCACGAGCGTGCGAGCGCGTCCGCCGGCAGCGCGAGGGATTGCTCGATCGCCTCCAGCACTTTCGGGCCGCCGGGATGGCAGACGAATACGCCCACGTCTTCGAGCGCGGCGCCGTGCTCGGCGAGGAACTTCTCGACGTCGGGCCGCAAGCCCGCGGCGATCGCGGGCACGTCCGACGAGAGCACCACGCGAAAGCCGCCGTCCGTGACGTCCCAGCCCATCACGTGCTCGGTGCCCGGGTAGAAGACCGAGCGCGTCGCGAGCACGCGCGGGCCGCGCGCCCCGGTCTCGGCGCCGCGCAGCACGACGGCCGCAGCGCCGTCGCCGAACAGCCCGCTCGCGATCACGTTCGCCATCGAGGCGTCTTCGCGCTGGAGCGTCAAGCTGCACAGCTCGACCGAGAGCACGAGCGCGCTCTCGCGCGGGTAGGCGCGCAGGTAGTCTGCGGCGCGCGCGATGCCCGCGGCGCCGCCGACGCAGCCGAGGCCGAAGATCGGCGTGCGCTTCACGTCGCTGCGCAGGCCGAGGCGGTTCACGAGCCGCGCGTCGAGCGACGGCGCCGCGAGGCCGGTCACGGAGAGCGAGAAGATCGCGTCGACCTGGCGCGGGTCGAGCGCCGCCGCTGCGAGCGCCTCGCGGATCGCGCGCTCGCCCAGCTCGAGGCCGCAGCGGATGAAGGCGGCGTTCGCGGCCCCAAAACCGCGCAGCGCCTCGTACTCCTCGACGGGCAGCGCGAGGTGTCGTCCGCCGACCAGCGTGTTGCGCTGGATCTGCTCGAGGCGCTTCGGGTTGTGGAAGCGGCCGGCCCACAGCGTGGCGAGCGCGTCCAGCAGCTGCTCTTGGCTGTAGTAGTTCCCGGGCAGTGCTCGGCCGACGGAGGCGATGCGCATCAAATCTCCAGGCGCCGCGGCGCGGGGCGCGGCAGCCAGTACGGGACGAGCTGCCGGTAGCGACCGTAGCGGGCGGGCTCGCGCCGAAGCATGCGCCGCTCCTTGAGAAGTGGGCCGACCAGGCAGTAGAGCGTCCACACGCTCGCGAGCAGCAGCGCGTCGGTCGTGAGCAGCGGCGCCGTCCAGAGCGTGGCGGCGAACGCGACGTACACCGGTTGGCGCGTGAATCGGAACAGGCCGCGCGTCGCGAAGGGTGGGTACTCGAGCCGCCGCCCGCGCACGACCGAGCTCCAGCCCAGCCAGCCGGTCTGGACGGCGAGTCCGGCGTCGCGCATCGCCTTGCCGAGCAGAAGCCAGCTCGCCGCGAACGCCAGATTGCTCGCCACGGATGCCGCTCCTTGCGCGCGCCAGAGCACGCGGCCGACAGGGGACCAAAGGGTGAAAACCGCGAGCACGTGAAGAGATGCGGAGAGCGCGTACGTGGTGGTGCGAAGCTCGCGCCCGCGTCGCGGGGAGACCCGGTCGAGCGCCCGCCCGCCCCCGCGCGTCAGAAGCCAGGAATGAAGGAGGGGGAACGAGAGCGCGAGGCCCGCGTTGGCGGCCCAGGCGAGCGCGCCCGTCAGGCGCCCCGCGCCGCCGGAGAGGCCCTGATGGAGCCCGAGGACCATCGCGCCGACCGCAGCGGCGAAGCTCGCGTGGCACGCCACGCCGAGCGCGAGCGCGCTCGCGAGCTCGGCGCGCGGCGGCCGGCGCATTGGGGCCGAGGGCAGCGCGCGCTTCGACATCGCGATCGCTGCGGTTCAGTGGGCCGGGGCGCCGCTCGCCGCCGCCGCGCCATTCCTCGCGGCGAGATCCACGTCGACGACGACTCGCACCTTCTCGTCGACGCGGATGAAGCCCATGGCGACCGGCGCCTCGATGCCGAAGTCACGGAGCGTGAGCTCGAAGCTCGCGCGGAAGTGCGCGCTCTTGCCGGGCACCTCCGAGAAGCCCGAGAGCACGGGGGTCACCGCGCGCTCGGCGCCGCGAATCGCGATGCGAAAGGGCAGCGCGTCCGCGCGCTGCGCGCGCAGAGCGGCGGGATCGAGGTTCGCGAACGTCGCCACGATGCGCGGATACTTCTTCGCCTCGAACACCTCGCGCATCTTCTTGTCGCGCGCAGAGATGCCGGTCTGTAGCTCTGCGATCGCGACCTCGGCGCGCGCGGCGTAGTGACCCTGCGCGTCGGGAGCCTCCACGGCGAGCAGCGCGCACGGCGCCTCGCCCTCGAAGTCGTGCAGCGTCGTGGTGGCGAAGAACTGCACTCTGCAGCTGCCCGCGACGTCGAGCGCGTTCGCGGCGAGTGGTGCAGTCGCGAACAGAAGGAGCGCCGCGGCGAGCTCGAAGCGGCGCAGTACGGGAGAAGACGACGACATCCGCGAGACCTCCGCTCCGGCAGACGACGCCCGCGCGAAACGAGTTCGGATTTTTCTCGCGGCCCCAACAAGCGTGATTCTCGTCGCAGAATCGATCGCGGCCGCGAGGCGATCGGCCCCGCGCGCCGCGTCAGCGCGCCGCGCGGATCGCGCAGCCTACGCGTCGCGCCTCGCCCCCGGCAAGCGCAGCGCGGAATGCGCCGGGGTACGCTGCGCGGCTCACGCAGGAGACGCCCATGCGCGACGCGAATCAACGCTTCGATCTCTCAGGGAAGGTGGCGCTCGTGACAGGCGGCAGCCGTGGCATGGGCAAGGAGATGGTGCTGGCGTTCGCCGCGGCCGGCGCCGACGTCGTGATCGCGAGCCGCAAGCTCGAGAGCTGCGAGGCGCTCGCGGAGCGCGTGCGCAAGGAGACCGGACGCCGCGCGCTGGCCGTCGCCTGCAACGTCTCCGACTGGGCGCAGAACGAGCGGCTCGCCGAGACGGCGCTCGCGGAGTTCGGCCGCGTCGACGTGCTCGTCAACAACGCGGGCATGTCGCCGCTCTACGACCACGTCGTGAACGTGAACGAGGCGCTCTGGGACAAGGTGATCGGCACGAACCTGAAGGGACCGTTCCGGCTCACGTCGGTGTTAGGGACAAAGATGGTCGAGCGCGGCAGCGGCTCGATCATCTTCGTGTCGAGCACGGGCTCGCTGCATCCGACGGGAGGCATCATCCCGTACGCGGCCGCGAAGGCCGCGGTGAACGCGATGACCGTCGGCTTCGCGCACCACTTCGGCCCGAACGTTCGCGTGAACTGCATCCTGCCCGGTCCGTTCTTGACGGACATCTCCAAGGCCTGGGACCTGGAGGCCTTCGCGAAGCGCGCGCAGGCGAGCATCTTCCTGCGCCGCGGCGGGCAAGCGGAGGAGATCGTCGGCGCCGCGCTCTACTTCGCGAGCGATGCGTCGAGCTACACGACCGCGGCGCAGCTCGAGGTGAGCGGCGGCGGGATCGGCTAGCTCGCGGTCATCCCCGCGTCGATCGCGATCTCGCTCCCGTTCAGGTGCTTCGCCTCGTCGCTCGCGAGGAAGAGCGCGAGGTGCGCGACATCTTCGGGCTGACCGCCGGGCCCCGCCGTCATCTTGCTGAACACCGCCAACGTGTTGGGGCCGGCGCCGGCGAGCGCGCCGCCGAGCCCCTGCACCATCGGTGTGTCCATGCCGCCCGGATGGATCGAGTTGCAGCGGATCGGGTAGCCGAGCAGCAGGCAGTGAGCGGCCACGGTCTTGGTGAGCAGCCGCACCGCGCCCTTGCTCGCGCTGTAGGCGGCGAAGGCCGGTGTGCCGACGAGGCCCGCAGCCGACGAGAGGTTGATGATCGAGCCGCCGCCCGCGGCGTTCATGGCCGGGAGCGCGTGCTTGCAGCCGAGGAACACGCCCTCGACGTTGACGGCCAGCACCCGGCGCAGCTCCTCGACCGTGGTCTCCTCGATCGAGCGCGCCACCACGATGCCGGCGTTGTTCACGAGCACGTGCAGGCCGCCGAACGCGCGCACGGTCTCCGCGATCGCGCGCTGCCAATCGGCCTCGCTCGTGACGTCGAGCCGCAGCGCGAGCGCCGCTCCGCCGAGCTCGCCCGCGAGCTGCTTCGCGCCCGCCTCGTTCACGTCCGCGATCACGACGCGCGCGCCCTCGCGCGCGAGCACCGTCGCCGTGGCCCTGCCGAGCCCCGAGGCTCCGCCCGTCACCAGCGCCACCTTGCCCTGCACGCGCCCCATCGCGTCCGCCTCCGTCCGAATCGCTCACCGTAGCCCGGGGACGTTCGTTCACGAGAGCGCGCGCGGGGCGTTCGTGAACCAACGTCCCCGGCCTTTCGTGAACTCGTCATATACTCGCGCGCTCTCGGCAGGAGCTCGGAGTCCCACGATGCCCTTCTCGATGATCGCGAGCGAGGCGCGCGGCGCGGTTCAGCTCGTCACGCTGAATCGCCCCGATCGCATGAACGCCTGGACGCCCGCGATGGCCGGCGAGCTGGCGAGTGCCTTCGCGGCGGCGAACGAGGATCCGCAGATCGGCGCGATCGTGCTGACGGGCGCGGGCCGCGGCTTCTGCGCGGGCGCCGACATGGCGGACACGTTCCAGAAGCGGATCTCCGGGACCGACCCGGGCGAGGGCACCCAAGAAGGACAGGGCGGGATGCCGCGCGGTCTCGACTGGGTGGCGCTGTGCCGCGCGAGCAAGCCGCTCGTCGCCGCGGTGAACGGCGCCGCCGTCGGCATCGGCCTCACGCAGATCCTCCCGTTCGACGTGATCTTCGCCTCGGACAAGGCGCGCTTCGGCATGGGCTTCATCAAGGTCGGGCTCGTGCCCGAGCTGGCGAGCACGCATCTGCTCGTGCAGCGCGTCGGACTCGGCCGCGCCAGCGAGCTGTGCCTCTCGGGCCGCCTGTTCGCCGCGGACGAGGCGCTCGCGTGCGGGCTCGTCGAGCGCGTCGTGCCCCACGACGAGCTGCTCCCGAGAGCGCTCGAGCTCGCGGCCATGATCGCTGCGAATCCGACGCCACAGCTCGCGATGACGAAGCGGCTGCTCGCGGAGAACGCGGCCGACGGCGACCTCGCGCGCGTGCAGGAGCGCGAGAGCGCGCTGCTGCGCGTGTGCTGGAAGACGCCGGAGCACAAGGAGGCCGTGGCGGCGTTCATCGAAAAGCGGCCGCCGCGCTTCCGCTGACTGCAGCCGAGATGGAGAGAGCCCGCGCATGACGATGCAACGCACCCCGCTGCTGCTCTCGCGCCTCGTGGACCGCGGCGCGCGCGTGGCGCCGAACGAGCAGGTGGTCACGAAGCTGCCGAACGGGCTGCACCGGCAGACGCTCGCGCAGACGCGCGCCCGCGCCGCTCAGCTCGCGCACGCGCTCGCCGCCGACGGCGTGAAGCTGGGCGACCGCGTCGCGAGCCTGCTCTGGAACAACCACCGCCATCTCGAGATGTATCAGGCGATCCCGAGCATGGGCGCGGTGCTGCACACGCTGAACCTGCGGCT
>DATBRS010000170.1:0-3155 GCA_036560185.1 Myxococcota bacterium | reverse complement strand
CGCCGCGCGGCGCAGGTAGGCGATGCCCTCGTCCACCGTCATGTCGGGTCGCAGGCGCACGTAGCGCGGACTCATCAGGCCGCCGGCGTCGTCCTCCGCATACGCGAGCAGCGCCGTGACCTCGCGCCGAGCCGTCGCGTCGAGCGCGCCGAGCAGCGCCTCGCGCCGCTCGGCCGGCGCCGCCTGCACGACGTCGGCCGCGTCGTCGGGCTCGAGCTGGCGCATCCAGAGCTGGCGCTCGGTGGTGGTGAAGGTCGAGAGCAGCGCGCACTCTTCGCGCGCGTCGAGCGCGACGAAGAAGCGCTCCGCCTCCTCGGGCGCGAGCAAGCGGAAGCCTTCGAGGCGCTCATCCGCGTCGAGGAAGGGCCAGGCGTCCTGGAGGTCGTTGGCTTCGAGGCTTTCGGCGCTCGGCTGCATGCGGAACCCAGTGTTCGCGTTTCGGTCGGGATCGCCGCCTACGGTCGAGCCTCGCGCAGGGCGCGTCAACCGCCGCCGCGGTGCGTGACGACCTCGACGCGGTTGCTCTCGGGGTCGAGTAGGAAGGCGGCGTAGTAGGCGGCGTGATAGTGGGGACGCAGGCCGGGCGCGCCGTCGCTCGTTCCGCCCGCGCGGAGGCCGGCGGCGTGGGCGGCGCGCACCTGGCTGGCGTTCGCGGCGCGGAAGCAGACGTGGCGGCGCGCGCTCGCCTGCGCGTCGGCGGATTCGAACACGCTCAGGTAGCTGTGCGCGTCGTCTCCGGCCGCGTTGCGCGCGCCGAAGCCGATCGCGCCCGGCTCGTCGTAAGCCTCGCGCGCATCGAGCGCTGCCATCACGGCGCGGTAGAACGGCTTTGCGCGGGCGAGATCGCGCACCGTGATCGAGACGTGATCGAGCAGCTGCATCGCGCGTCCTGTAGCGAGGCGCCTCGCGGCGCGCTCGGGATTATGCTCGCCGCATGACGCGCAAGCTGATGATCGCGCTCGGAGTCCTCTGCCTCGCCTACGTCGTGGCGCTCAGTGCTTGCACGTCGCTCTCGCGGCACACCGTCGCGCCCTACGACTCCGATCCAGCCGAGGCGGCGAAGATCGAGCGCGCCGCAGCCGACTGGTGCGCGGAGCACGGCTACCCGGGCGGGAGGCCGCCGCTGCCGTTTCGTTTCGACGGCTGCTCGTGGTGGCCCGACGGCTTCGGCGAAACCGATTGGCGTCCCTGTTGTCAGGCGCACGACTACGCGTACTGGTGCGGCGGCTCCGCGCTCGACCGCGAAGCCGCGGACGACGCGCTCGGCGCGTGCGTCGCGGAGGACACGAACGCCGCGTTCGGCTGGCTGATGCGCAGCGGCGTGCGCGCCGGAGGCCACCCCTTCCTCCCGCTCTACTTCCGCTGGGGCAACGGGCATCCGTACGCGGGTGGCTATCCGGAGCCGGAGGCGACGGCGCCGTGATCTCGCTCGAAGAGTTCGTCGAGCGCGTCGTGAAGCTCGGTGCCGACCGCGGACCGCGCGGTTTTCCGAGGGGCACACGCGACCGCGAGATCCTGATGAAGAGCTTCGCGCTCGGGCTCGACGAGAAGGCGGTCTACACCGAGCGCCAGGTGAACGAGCAGCTGAAGCGCTGGAAGCGCGAGATCGCGCCGGCGCTCGATGTCGACCACGTCACGCTGCGCCGCTGGCTCGTGGACTACGGACACCTCGAGCGCACGCGCGACGGCAAGGAGTATCGCGTCGGGTTTCCGCCGAAGTCGGTGGCCTTCGACGTCGAGATTTACGACGTGGACCTGCGCGCCACGGTGAAGGCCTACCTCGCGGAGCAGGAGCGAAAGGCGGCGCAGAAGAAGGCGACGCGCGCCGCGCTGCCGCAACATGCGCGGCGACGCTCCAGCGCATGAGCCTCGGAGCGAAGGAGTGAAGATGCCCCGCCCCACGTTGAGCACTGCGTTCTGCGATCGCGTCGGAATCGAGTACCCCGTCGTGCTGGCGGGCATGGGCCCGGTCGCCGGCACCGGCGCGCCCGTCGCCACGGCCGAGCTCGCCGCGGCCGTCTCGAACGCCGGCGGGCTCGGCGTGATGGGCGGCGTCGCCTACTCGCCCGACGTGCTGCGCGCCGAGATCCGCAAGATCCGCTCGCTCACGAAGAAGCCGTTCGGCGTGGACTTGTTGCTGTCGCCGAACTTCCTCGTGCCGCGCCGGAGCGGCGGCGGAGCCGGCGGCGCGCCGCGTGCCGACAAGCTGCCGCAGCCGCACCTCGACGCGATCGCGCGCATCGCGGAGTCGCTCGGCATCGAGCTCAAGCAGGCGCCGCCGGAGGTGGGTGGCACTGGGGATTGGGTGAAGCCCGGCCAGAGCTGGGCCGGCTCGCAGATCGAGGTGTTATTGGAGGAAGAGGTGCCCGTGTTCGCGTCAGGCCTCGGCACGCCGAAGCCCTTCGCCGACGCGCTGCACGCGAACGGCACGACGATCCTCTCGCTCGTCGGCACCGTGAAGGCCGCGCGGCAAGTCGCCGCCGACGGCGCCGACTACGTCGTCGCGCAGGGCACCGAGGCGGGCGGGCACACCGGCAAGATCGGAACGCTCGCGCTCGCGTCGCAAGTCATCGAAGCCGTCGCGCCGGTGCCGGTGATCGCCGCCGGTGGCGTCGCGAGCGGACGCGCGCTCGCCGGCATGCTCGCGCTCGGCTGCGAGGCCGCGTGGTGCGGCACCGCCTTCCTCGTCTCGAACGAGGCGAATCAGCCCGCGCTGCAGAAGCAACGCATCCTCGCCGCCGGCGCCGAAGACACCGTCGTCACGCGCCTCTACAGCGGCAAGACGATGCGCAACATCACGAACCCGCTGATCGAAGCCTGGGAGCGCGAAGGCCTGCAGGCGCTGCCGATGGGCGCGCAGGGCGCGCTGATTCGCGACCTCCAGTACTCGATCGAGCAGGCGGGCCGCCACGAGTTATTGATGAACGCCGCGGGGCAGGCCTCGGGGATGCTCACGAAGCAGCGGCCGGCGGCGGAGATCCTCGCCGAGATCGTGGCCGAGGCGGCGGAGCTACTCGGGGGCGGCCTCGCGAAGCGGGTGCGGGCGGCGAGCTGAGACAGGGGGCGCCGCGGAGCCGCGCGCTCAGTCGGCGCGCAGCAGCCGCTCCGCGCCGTCGCACAGCTCGCTGACGATCTCGTCCACGCTTCCAACCGAG
>DATBRS010000169.1:0-4703 GCA_036560185.1 Myxococcota bacterium | reverse complement strand
TATCCCGAGAGCCACCGCGCGCTCGCCGAGCGAGTCGTCGCGCAGTTCGCGATCCCGCACCGCTTCGTCGACACCCACGAGCTGGAGCGGCCCGGCTATCGCGCGAACGGGCCGGATCGCTGTTACTTCTGCAAGACCGAGCTGTTCGAGGTGATGGGCAAGCTGCGCGCCGAGCTGCGCTTCGACGCGGCTGCCTACGGCGTGAACACCGATGACCAGGGCGACTTCCGGCCCGGCCACCGCGCGGCGGAAGAGCACGGCGTGCTCTCGCCATTCCTCGACGTGGCGCTCTCGAAGGCGGAGATCCGCGCGCTCTCGCGCGCCGCCGGGCTGCCGACCGCGGAGTTGCCCGCCTCCGCTTGCCTGGCTTCGCGGCTGCCTTACGGCACGCAGGTGACGCCCGAGCGCCTGCGCCAAGTCGAGCGCGGCGAAGAGGCGCTGCGCGCGCTCGGCTTCCGGCAGCTGCGGCTGCGCCATCACGGGGCAATGGCGCGCATCGAGATCGATCCCGCGGAGCTGGCGCGAGCCCTGACCCCTGAGATGGCACGTGCGATCTCCGCCGCGATCAAGCCGCTCGGCTTCCGCTACGTCTCGCTCGATCTCGACGGCTACCGCACCGGCGCGCTGAACGAGGTGCTCACGCTCGCGGGAGCGCCGCGCGCATGAACCCGCGCGAGCCGCTGTGAGCGGCTACATGCGCGTCGCGTGCCGTGGAGCGCCGCGCGATCTCGGGCTCGATCAAGGACGCGCGTGCGCGCCGGAGATCGCGCGTTGCGTCTCCGCGCGAGCGGGCGGCGCGCTGACGCGGCTCGCCGCGGCGATTCGTCCGCCCTCCGCGCAGCGCAGGGCACTGCGCGACACGTACCGCTTCTTCCCGCACATGGCCGAGCGCAGCGCCGGCCTCGCGCGCGGCGCGGGCGTCTCGCCGCTCGCGCTCGCCGCGCTCGGGGCGCTGCCCGAGCGCGCACCCGCGGATGCGCTGCGCGTCGCACAGGGGTTGCGCGGCCCGTGCGTGGCGCGCGCGCTGCCGCCCGAGGCGCTCGTGGTATTGCGCGAGAGCGCGCCGGATTCGGACTACCGCTCGCTCGAGCTGATCGCGCTCGCACAGATCGCGCCGTTCGTGGGCGTCAACGAGCACGGCTTGGCGGTGGGAACGGTGCTGTTAGGCGCGGGCGGCGAGTGCGCGGCGCCCGCGTCGCTGCTCGCGCAGGACTGCCTGCAGCGCTTCGACCGCGTCGAGAAGGCGCTCGAGTGGCTCGAGCGCCGGCCTGCCGGTGGCCGCGCGCACTTCGCGCTCGCGGACGCGACGGGCGCCGCCGCGCTGTTCGAGATCGAGGGCACGGCGCGCAGGCGCGCGCCGCCGCGCGAAGAGCCGCTGACGCCGCCGACCTCCGAGCGCTGCTGCGTGGCGGTCGCGGATCCGCAGACGCGCACGCTCGGCTGGACCTTCGCGGACGGGAGCACCGGGGAAGCGGGATTCGGCGCGTGAACGCGCGCGCCTAACGCCTACCGCCTCGTCCGCCGCCGCCGCCGCCGCCGCGTCGTCTTCCGCCGCCGCCACCGCCGCGTCGCCCGCCACCGCCGCCGCCGTAGCCGCTCTCTTTGCGCGGCAGGAACTCCGGCTCGCGCACACTCGGAGCGTGCTCGCCCTCGCGCGCACCGTTCGGGTCGTCGACGACGGTCGTCTCGGGGCGATGCTCCTTCAGATACGAAGCCGCGATCGCGGCGAGATCCTTCAGGCCTTCGTCGCTCGACGCCATCGTGCGGATCAGCGGCACCAGCCGGTCCACCTTCCACTCGCGATCGCGGATCGACATGTGCCGGACCTCGTGCTCGATCTTCACCTCGAGCCGCTCGCGGATGCGATCGAGCAGCATCGCCTCGGTCGGCAGCGGCCGCTCTTGGATCGCGATGCCAGTGACGTTCACGAGATTGCGGAAATTTCCGATGTCGAGGCCCGAGACGAGCGAGAGCGCGACGCCCGCCTTGCCCGCGCGGCCGGTGCGGCCCGTGCGGTGCACGTAGACCTCGGCGTTCTCGGGCGGCGCGTAGGCGATCACGTGGGAGAGATCGCTGATGTCGATGCCGCGCGCCGCGACGTCGGTGGCGACGAGCAGGCGCAGCTCGCCGGCCTTGATGCGCGCCATCGCGCGCTCGCGCGCCGCCTGCGTGAGATCGCCGGAGATTTGGTCCGCGTCGAAGCCGTGCCGCTGCAGGTACGACGTCACGAAACGCACGTCGTCCTTGGTGTTGCAGAAGATGATCGCGCTCTCGGGATCCTCGTGCTCGAGGATGCGGCGCAGGTTGGTCTCCTTCTCCTGCGCGGTCGTCACGTAATAAGCGTGCTCGATCTCGCTGGGCGAGGCGTGGCCCTCGACGAGCGAGAGGAACTTCGGCTCGACCAGGAAGCTGCGCGAGAGCGACAGCACCTTCTCGGGCATCGTCGCGGAGAAGAGGCAGCTCTGCCGCTTCGCGGGCAGGTAGCTCTTGATCTCCTTCATGTCGGGCCAGAAGCCGAGCGAGAGCAGCTCGTCGGCCTCGTCGAACACGACCACCTTGCACTGGCCGAGCTGCATGCGCCCCGAGCCCAAGTGGTCGAGCATGCGGCCCGGCGTTCCCACCACGACGTGCGCACCGTCGCGCAGGCCGTCGTTCTGCGCGCCGTAGGGCACGCCGCCGTAGATCGGCAGGCAGCGCACGCCGAGATGCTTGCCGAGCGCCGTGATCTCGCCGGTGATCTGGTTCGCGAGCTCGCGCGTCGGCGCGAGCACGAGCGCCTGCGTCACGGGCTGGGACGTGTCGATCGCCGAGATGATCGGGATGCCGAACGCGCCCGTCTTTCCGCTGCCGGTGCGCGCCTGCACGATCACGTCGGAGCCCGTGCGCATCAGCGGGATCGCCTGCGACTGAACGGGCATCGGGTCCTTCCAGCCGAGATCGGCGATGCCGCGCTTCAGGGGTTCGGAGAGGTCTTCGAAGATGTTGGGTTCGGTGGTGGACAAGATGGGCGGCATCGTACCGGCGGGGATGGCGGGGCGCTGCGGGGTGGGTTGGAAACTCGCGAGCAGCGCCGCGCGGGCGGATGGGGGTCGCTTCGCTCACCCGCTCGGCCGCTGCGCGTTCGGGGCGGGCGTTGCGCTGCGTTCGGGTGGGGAGAATGAGCGCGGTGTCCCTTCACGGGTGCGGCCTGCGCCTGGGGTTCGGCTCCGCGGCCCCCGCCCGCCCGCGCGGCTCGTGCTGAGTTCCATTGCAGGTCGGCGCGGCCTTCGTCCTTCCGGGCGCGGCTAAGGTGTGTCGTCTATGGCATCGGTCTCTCGCGAGGATGTGCGGCGGATTGCGCGGTTGGCGCGGATTCGGGTGGGAGATGAGGAGGCGGATGCGCTGGGGCGTGAGTTGGGCGCGGTGCTCGGCTATGTCGAGCTGCTGAATTCGCTCGACACGTCCGGTGTCGAGCCGACCGGGGGCGTGCTCGCGCTCGCGACGCCGATGCGCGCGGACGATCCGGCGGAGCCGCTCGCGCCGGGAGTGGTGGTGATGAACGCGCCGGCCGCGGAGGGCTCGGCGTTCGCGGTGCCGCGCGTGCTCGGCGGCGAGACGGAAGGCTGAGCGCGGTGGACGAGGCGCTCGGCACGTTGACGGAGCTGCGGACGGCGCTCGACGCGGGAGCTGTTACGGCGGTGCAGCTCGCGGAGCGCGCGTTGGCGCGCGGCGACGCGCTCGACGCGAGGCTCCACGCGCTGTTGTTCCCGCGCCGCGAGCGCGCGCTCGCGGAGGCGGCGCGCGCCGACGAACGGCGGGCGCGCGGAGAGCGCCGCTCTGCGCTCGACGGGATTCCGCTCGTGCTGAAGGACTGCATCGTGCAGGCGGGCGAGCCGGCGACGGCGGCCTCGAAGATTCTGCGCGGCTACGTGTCGCCGTTCGACGCGACCGTCGTCGCGCGCCTCGAAGCAGTGGGCGCCGTGATCGTGGCGCGCGCGAACATGGACGAGTTCGCGATGGGCTCTTCGACCGCGCACTCTTGTTACGGCGCTGCGCGGAATCCGTGGGACGCGGAGCGCTCGCCGGGCGGCTCGTCGGGCGGCCCGGCGGCCGCGGTCGCCGCGGGCATCGTGCCGCTCGCGCTCGGCAGCGACACGGGCGGTTCCGTGCGGCAGCCGGCGGCGCTGTGCGGGGTGACGGGCATGAAGCCCACCTACGGGCGCGTGTCGCGCTACGGGCTGATCGCGTACGCCTCGTCGCTCGATCAGATCGGGCCCCTCGCGCGCAGCGCCGCCGACTGCGCCGCGCTGCTCGACGCGATCGCGGGCCACGACGCCGCGGATTCGACCTCGCTGCCCGAGGCTGCGCCGCGAACCGTGGCTGCGCTCAGCGGCGACGTCTCCGGGCTGCGGATCGGGATCCCGCGCGACGTGCTCGCGCTGCCCGGCGCGCAGCCGGCGGTGGTCGCGCGCGTGCTCGAGGCGGCAGAGACGCTCGCCCGCGCGGGCGCGAAGCTCGTGGACGTCGCGCTGCCGCACACGCGCTACGGGCTCGCGGCTTACGATTTGATCGCGACTGCGGAAGCGTCGAGCAATCTCGCGCGCTTCGACGGCGTGCGGTACGGGCTGCGCGCCTCCGCGCCCGGCGGCGTCACCGCGATGATCGAGGCGACGCGCTCCGAGGGCTTCGGCGCCGAGGTGAAGCGGCGCATCCTGCTCGGCACC
>DATBRS010000168.1:0-2463 GCA_036560185.1 Myxococcota bacterium | reverse complement strand
TCGCGCTGCAGCGCGCCGCCGAGCGCGGCGGACGTACGCTCGCGTGGGAGTGGGTGCCGACGGCGAGCCTAGAATCGGGCGCCGACGACGGGCTCGCGCGCTTCGATGCGATTTGGTGCGTGCCGGGCAGCCCGTACGCCAGCACGGCGGGCGCGCTCGACGCGATCCGCTGCGCGCGCGAGCGCGGAACGCCGTTCCTCGGCACCTGCGGCGGCTTCCAGCACGCGCTGATGGAGCACGCGCGATCGCACCTCGGCGTCGCGTCTCCCGCGCACGCCGAGGTCGAGCCCGACGCGGAGGACCCGGTGATCACGCCGCTCGCGTGCTCGCTGGCGGGCGAGCGCGGCAGCGTGCGCTTCGCGGCGGGATCGCGGGTCGCGCGCGCGTACGCCTGCGAGCGAGCCGAGGAGGCCTACCACTGCAGCTACGGGCTCTCGGCGCGCTGGTCGCGCTTGCTCGCCTCGGGCCCCCTGCGCGCAACGGCCCACGACGCGAACGGCGAGGTGCGCGCCGTCGAGCGCGACGATCATCCGTTCTTCGTCGCGACCCTCTATCAGCCCGAGCGCGCGGCGCTCGAAGGTCGCGCGCACCCGCTGATCGCAGCCTTCGTCGCGGCGATGAAGTGAGCTCCCGGGCGTCGCGCACAGCGGAGGGCTTCAGCCGCGGCCGCGGCGCTTCGCTTCGGCGCGCATGCGCTGCATCGCGTTCGTCTCGCTGTCGCGATAGCGCTCCTCGCGCCACGGATCGCCGCGCATGTGGTACCCGGCGCGCTCCCAGAAGCCCGGCACGTCGATGTCGGTGAATTCGAAGCCGCGCAGCCACTTCGCGCTCTTCCAGAAGTAGAGCTTCGGCACGACCAGGCGCACCGGCCCGCCGTGCTCGTCGGAGAGCGGCTGTCCGCCCTCGTGGGTGGCGAGCACGACGTCGTCGCCCATTAGGTCCGCGAGCGGCAGGTTCGTGGTGTAGCCGGGGTCGGCGTGCACGAGCACGAACTGCGCCTCGGGGCGGAGTGTTAGGCCCGCGAGCAAGTCGCGCACGCGCACGCCGCGGAAGCGTGAGTCGAGACGCGACCAGGTCGTGACGCAGTGGATGTCGCTCGTCACCTCCGCCTGCGGGAGCGCTCTCAGCTCCGCGAGCGACCAGCGCTTCGGCTCTTCGAGCAGCCCGAAGCAACGGAAGTCCCACGCGCCCGGCGCGTAGCGCGGCACTTCGCCGTAGTGGAGCACCGGCCACTTCTTCGTCTCGGTCTGGCCGGGCGGGATGCGGTGCTTGCGATCGATCATGTCTCGTCCCATTTCGGGATTTTCAGACGGCGCGGCGGCCCTGGGAGTTACGCAAGTACGTCCCCAACGCAATCTGGACGCGCGTCATTGCAGCGCCTCGGCGATCGCGAGCTGCGCGATGCGGTCGTCGTCGTAGCCGAGTAGCTCGTGCAGCACGAAGTCGTTGTCGCCGCCGAGGCTCGGCGCGGCCGCCGGTGCGCGCGCGGGCGTGCGCGAGAGGCGGATGCGCGAGGACTCGATCCAGCCCGCGCCCGCACTCGCATGCGTGACGGGCAGGAAGTGCCCACGCGCCGCCAGCTGCGGATCGGCGGAGAGATCCGCGCTCGACTGCACCGCGTGCGCGGGCACGCCCGCGGCCTGCAGCTTCGCCGCGAGCTCGTAGGCATCGCAGCGCGCGGTCGCGCTCGCGACGGCGCGCTCGTCGGGCGCGCCCGCGTCGCAGCCGAGCACGCGCGCGGCGGCGCGCCACTCGGCGTCGCTGTGCGCGGCGATCGCGATCCAGCGGTCGCTGCCCGCGGCGGGAAACACGCCGTGGAGCGCGAAGCGCGGGTCGGCGTTGCCCGCGCGCGACCGGTCGAGGCCCGTGGCCGAGGCTTCCGCGATGAACGGCGCGATGAACTGCATCGCCGACTCGACCTGGGAGACGTCGATGAACTGCCCTTCGCCCGTGCGGCGGCGATGCTCGAGCGCAGCGAGCAGCGCACACAGCGAGAAGCGCGGTGCGACGTAATCGGTGTAGGCCGCGAAGGGGCCTGACGGCGCGCGATCCGGCCAACCCACCAGCTCCCAGATCCCGGAGAGCGCGGCGCCGAGATTGCCGAAGCCCGCGAGCTTCGCGTGCGGTCCGTTCTGCCCGAGCAGCGACGTGGAGAGATAGATCAGGCGCGGGTTCACGCGCGCGAGCGCCGCGTAGTCGAAGCCGAGGCGCGCGATCACACCCGGCGCGAACGATTCGAGCACGACGTCTGCCCAGCGCGCGAGATCGAGGATCACGTCGCGCGCCGCGGGCTTGGTCAGGTCGAGCCCGAGCTGGAGCTTGTTCGCGTTCATGGTGTGGAAGATCGCGGAGCGCTCGCTGCCGAAGCGACCGCCGAGGAACGGGCGCGTCGTGCGGCACGCGTCGGGATGTGCTGCCCCTTCGATGCGCACGACCGTCGCGCCGTAGTCGCCGAGCGTGCGC
>DATBRS010000167.1:0-2064 GCA_036560185.1 Myxococcota bacterium | reverse complement strand
CCTGCGCGCGCTGCGCAGCGCCGACCATGCGCGCGATGAACATCTGCGTCGACGTCTGGAGACCCATCAGGAACAGCATCGTCAGCTGGCGAAAGGTCTGCGACGCGCTGTTCGCGGCGGCGAGCGCATCGGTGCCGAGCTGGCCCGTGATCCACATCTCGCCGATCTGCATCGAGCCCGCGCCGGCGAGCGACGCGAAGATCGCGGGCAGCGAGAGCACGAGCACCGAGGTGAGCAGGCTGCCGCGCGTGTGGTCGCGGTCGCGCGCGCGCGCGAGCCAGGACTTCGCCTGCGGAGTCGCGGTTTCGGCCACGCGCCGACGGTCGCACGTCGTCCGGCAGGTCGCGAACCACGCGAGCGCCCGCCGCGCGTCGATGCGCGCCGCAATCGCGTTAGCGTGCGCGCCGCTCCAGGAGGGATTCCATGCGCCGCGCGCTCCTCGTCCTCGCCATCGCGTTGCTCGCGGTCGCCGCCTACGTGCGCATCGCGGGCGGCGGCGCGCTCGGCCAACGCTGGCCCGTGGGCGAGCCGGTCGCTCACGCTCGCACGGCGGCGAGCCTCGCAGCCGAGGCCGCCGCGCAGCAGCGCGCGGCCGAGCGGCTCGGCGTCGCGGCGCCGAAGCAGATCCTGTTCGGCGATCTGCACGTGCACACGACCTTCTCGCCCGACGCGTTCATGATGGCGCTGCCGTCGTCGGGCGGAGACGGCGCGCATCCCGTGAACGACGCCTGCGACTACGCGCGCTTCTGCTCGGCGCTCGACTTCTGGTCGATCAACGATCACGACGTCGGCCTCACGCCCTGGCAGTGGGAGCAGACGATCGGCGCCATCCGCCAGTGCGACGCGGTCGGCGGCGCCGGCCCGGCGCCGGACACGACGGCGTTCCTCGGCTGGGAGTGGACGCAGATCGGCGCGACGCCCGCCGACCACTACGGGCACAAGAACGTGGTGCTGCGCGGTCTCGGCGACGACGAGATTCCCGCGCGGCCGATCACCGCGGCGACCGATCAGCTGCTGAGCGAGGACGGCGCCGGCGTGCGGCCGAGCCCCTGGACGCTCGGGCTGTTAGGGCTCTTCCGTCCCGGCCGCGAGTCGTTCGATTTCATCCGCTTCTGGAACGAGATCGACGTGAAGCCATGCCCCGAAGGCGTGCCGGTGCGCGAGCTGCCGCGAGATTGCCGCGAATCGGTGCGAGATCCCGCCGGCCTGTTCGCGAAGCTCGACGAGTGGGGCTTCGACTCGATCGTGATTCCGCACGGGACCACGTGGGGCATCTACACGCCCGCGGGCTCGGCGTGGGACAAGCAGATCGTCGGGAAGCAGTACGACCCGAAGCGCGAGACGCTGATCGAGGTGTTCTCGGGGCATGGCAACTCCGAGGAGTTCCGCGACTGGCGCGAGGTCGAGATCGCGCGCGACGGCGCGAAGACGTGCCCTGCGCCGAGCGGCGGCTTCACGCCCTCGTGCTGGCGCGCGGGCGAGCTCGTCGCGGCGCGCTGCGTCGCTGCGGGCGAGAGCGCGGAGGAGTGCGCGGTGCGCGCGCTGCGGGCCCGCGCGAACTACGTGGCCGCGGATCTCGCGGGCCATTTCACCGTGCCCGGTTCGAGCGTCGAGGATTGGCTCGACTCGGGGCAGTGCCCGGATTGCTTCCAGCCCGCGTTCAACTACCGGCCGCGCAGCTCGGTGCAGTACATCATGGCGCTGCGCGACTTCGAGAATCCCGCGCGGCCGCGGCGCTTCGAATTCGGCTTCATCGCGTCGAGCGACAATCACTCGGCGCGCCCCGGCACGGGCTACAAGGAGGTCGCGCGCGACGCGTTCACCGAATCGCGCCTGCCGCTCGCGGCGAGTCAGTTCTTCCCGCCGCACGCGCCGGCCGAGCCGATCGCGGAGTCGGTGCCGTTCGATCCGAAGAACGGCAACTACCAGTTCTTCGATCTGCGCGAGTCCGAGCGCGCCAGCTCGTTCTTCCTGACGGGCGGCTTGATCGCCGCCCACGCGAACGGCCGCGGCCGCGACGCGATCTGGGATTCGCTGAAGCGGCGCGAGGTGTACGGCACGAGC
>DATBRS010000166.1:0-4588 GCA_036560185.1 Myxococcota bacterium | reverse complement strand
CGGGGCGGTCAGCGTCCTGCGAATTCGCCGCGAAGCCCAGCGCCGAAGCCGAGCTGCTGCGCCGCGCTAACGCAGTGCGCGCGCGAGCGTGAGCGCTCGCTTGGGCGAGCCGGAGCGCAACGCTTCCTGCTCTCCGGTCGGCTCGTAGCCGAGCGCGCGGTACAAGCTCTCGGCCGCTCGGTTTCCGTCGGTGACCTGGAGCACGAGCGTGCTCGCGCGCTGGCGGAGCGCCCACGCCTCGACGACCTCCGCGAGCGCGCGCGCGACGCCCCGCCGGCGCGCTCGCGGATGCACCCACATCGCCATCAGCCAGGCGCGCCCGGGACGTTCGGCATCGAGCTGAGCGTGCACGATTCCGAGCGGCTCGCCCTCGCTCTCCGCGAGCCAGCTGCATTTCAGCGCCGAAGCAGCGACCCGATCGCGCCAGGTCGCCTCGGGGAACGCGCGCTCGCGCTCGGCCGTGCTGCCGAAGGCATCCGGCGCATCCGCGAGCGCGGCGAGCCGGACGTCTCGAAACGTGCGCCAATCCTCGGGGCCGAGCACGCGCACGCGCAGCCCGCCGCGCTTCACCCGAGGCCCGCCCACTCCACGTCCGGCACGCCCGCGCGCTTGTTCTCGAGCCGCGCCAGCACGAACAACAAGTCGCTCAGGCGATTCAGGTAGCGCAGCGCGACCTCGCTCAGCGGCTGGGCGCGGTGGAGCGTCACGCAGCGGCGCTCGGCGCGCCGGCACACGACGCGCGCGTGGTGGAAGCTCGCGGCGCCGCGCGTTCCGCCGGGCAGGATGAAGCGCTTCAGCGGCGTGAGCTCGCCCTCGGCGCGGTCGATCGCGGCTTCGAGCGCGTCCACCCAGCTCTGGGCAGGCTCGGCGATGCCCGATTTCGCGCGGCGCTCGGCGCCCGGCGTCGCGAGATAGGAGCCGAGCGCGAACAGCGTGCTCTGCAGCTCGCAGACGAGCGCCCGCAGATCGGCTTGCGTGCTGTCGGCGGCGGCGCTTCCGAGCGCTGCGAGCAGCTCGTCGACGGCGCCGTAGGCCTCCACGCGCACGTCGTCCTTGCCCACGCGGCCGCCCGCGAACAGGTCGGTCTCGCCCGAGTCTCCGCGCCGCGTGTAGATCTTCATCTCAGTCGTGAGTGCTTTCGAAGTGCGCGATCTCTGCGTCGACGCGAGACAGCAGCTCAGCGTCCGGCGTGCCCGCGAGGGCCTCGCCGTTCGGACCCGGGTTCTCGCTCCCGCTCGCGAGCGGCGCAGCGCTGCCCTGCTTGCGCAGGAACGCGACCAGCACCGCGAGACCGATCCCCACGAGCGCCGCCGGAATCGCGTACGCGAGCGCGCCGCGCCCCTCGGCCCTCGGCGCCTGCAGCATCTGCTCGCCGTAGCGCGCGAGAATCTCCGCTTTCACCTCTGCCTCTGGCCGCCCGAGCCTCTCCTGCTCGAGGATCCACAGGCGCAGGTCGGAGGCGTAGCCACTCGCGCAGTCGGGCAGCGCGAAGCCTGGGCACCAGGGGCTCATCAGCTCGTCGGCGAGCGCATAGCCCCAGCCCGCGTCTTCCTGCTCTTGGCACGCGCTGGCGAAGGCGACGGTCAAGAGACCCGAGAGGAGCGCGGCTGCGACGAGGCTGCGCTGCTTCACGCGATCAAATCTCCCAGTTGAGCTGCTTCGGCTCTTTCGCGCTGTTGCGCTGCCGAACTTCCTGACGGGGCGCCTCCGGCACGACGCGCGAGCCGGCCGGGATCGACTCCGTGATCACCGCGTTGCCGCTGATCACGCTGCCGCGCCCGATCACCGTCTCGCCGCCGAGGATGGTGGCGCCGGCGTAGATCGTGACGTCGTCCTCGATCGTCGGATGGCGCTTCGTGCCGCGAATCGTCTGGCCCCGCCGCGGCGAGAACGCGCCGAGCGTGACCCCCTGATAGATGCGCACGTTGTCGCCGATGTCCGCGGACTCGCCGATCACCACACCGGTGCCGTGATCGATGAAGATGCGGCGGCCGATTCGCGCGCCGGGGTGGATGTCGATGCCCGTCCGATCGTGGGCGTATTCGGCCATGATGCGCGGCAGCTGCGGCGCGCCCAAGGCGACCAGCTCGTGCGCGAGGCGGTAGACCGCGATGGCCTGGATCGACGGATACGCGACCACGATCTCGGCGAAGCTCTTGGCCGCCGGATCGCCCTCGAAGGCGGCCTCGAGATCCTCGGCCAGGAGCTGGCGGACCCGCGGGAGCCGGGCCACGAATTCGGCCGCGATCGCCTCGGCGACCACGCCCTCCGGCAACGGCACGCGTGCCAGGAAGCGCAGCAGGCGTTCGGCCAGCACCGGCAGCTCGGAGCGCAGCGCGCCGCGGTCGCGCTGATGGAGCACGACCGTCTTCACGCGCTCGGTCCACGCGACCGCCTCGTCGTAGTCCGGGTAGCCCTCGGCGTCGGCCTTCGCGAGCGCGTCCACACCGGGCGCCGCGAGCGCCGCGATCGTCGCCTCGTAGACATCTTCGAGTCGCTTGGCTTTCATCGCATCTCCGGCCGGGCGCGAGGTTTGCAGCTTAACTCGCTGAGCAGGCGGCGCTGCGCCGCGCGCAGCGAGCCGCGGGCGAGGATTCGACCCGCGAGCTCGAGCTGCGATGCCGGTCCAGGAGAATTCGTGGCGCACAAGTCCGAAGAAATCAGCGCGGGCGGCTTGGTGGTGCGCCGCGGCGCGCGAGGCTTCGAGGCGCTCATCGCCGAGCAACTCGACCGCAACTCCGGACGCCGGATGATTCGTTTGCCGAAGGGGCGCCTCGATCCGGGCGAGACGCTCGAGCAGGCCGCGCTGCGCGAGGTGCGCGAGGAGGTCGGCGTCGCGGCGCGCATCCTCGCGCCGCTCGGCGACGTCTCGTACACGTTCTTCGAGCGCCGCGTCGGGCGCCAAATCGCGAAGCGCGTGCACTACTACCTGATGGCTCACCGCGCGGGCGAAGCGCACGCCGCGGACGGCGAGATGGTGGCGGTCGAGTGGTGCGCGCTCGCGGAGGCCGAGCGGCGCATGAGCTTCGACGCGGAGCGCGACATCGTCTCGCGCGGACGCGCGCTGCTAGAGTCGGGCGAGCTCGCCGCGCTGTAGCCAAGCCGACGCGAGCCCCGACAACCGGCCCCGGCGAAGCGGAAGCGCGTGCAATCGGTCTTCAGTCCCTCGAGCCTCAACTGTTTCGAGAACTGCCCCCGGCAGTACGCGTTCCGCTACATCGAGAAGATCCAGATCGAGTCCGAGGGCATCGAGGCGTTCGTCGGCAAGCGCGTGCACGAGGTGCTCGAGCGCCTGTATCAGTTCGTCGAGCAGCGCATGCTGCCGTCGCTGCCGAAAGTGATCGCGCGCTACGCGGCGAACTTCGACGAGCAGTTCGACGCAGCCCGGGTGCGCATCGTGCGCGAGGGAACGCCGGTCGAGTTCTATCGCGACGCCGGCGTACGCGGCCTCGAGAACTACTACAAGCGCCACTACCCGTTCGACCGCGACCGCACCGTGGGCCTCGAGCGGCCGATCCAGTTCGCGCTCGACGAGGACGGCAAGTACGCGGTGCGCGGCATCATCGACCGCATCGCACGCGCGCAGGACGGCGTGCTCGAGATTCACGATTTCAAGACGGGCCGCCGCGTTCCGCCGCAGGACGACCTCGATCGCGATCGCCAGCTCGGCCTGTACGAGCTCGGGATCCGCGAGCAGTTCGGCGAGAGCGGCGACATGCGCCTGGTGTGGCACTACGTGCTGCGCGACGTGCAGCGCACCTCGCAGCGCACCCCCGAGCAGCGCGAGCAGCTGCGCGCGAGCACCGCGCGCGCGATCGACAAGATCCGCGCCGAGCGCGAGTTCGCACCGAGGCCGAGCGGACTGTGCGGCTGGTGCGAGTTCCGCGATCGCTGCCCGGCCGTGAACCCCGCGCGCGCCGCCGAGCTGGCCGCGCTCGCACCGGAGGCCGAGCCCGATCCGCAGCTCTCGCTGCTCTAAGCGCGTGGATTCGAACGCGGCGCCGCCCTAGCCTGCGGTTCCCATGAGCCTCCGCATCGAGCGCATCCCGACCCTCAGCGACAACTACACGTACCTGCTCGTGTGCGAGCAGAGCGGCGAAGCGGCGATCGTGGACGCGCCCGAGCTCGACCCGGTCGCGCGGCGCGTGGAGGCGCTCGGCGTCGCCGTGAAGAAGATCCTCTCGACCCATCACCACCCCGATCACGCCGCCGCGAACCCGGAGCTCGCGAAGCGTTATGGCGCGCCGGTGTACGGGCACCGCAGCGACGCGAGCCGCCTCGCCGGCTTCAGTCACGGCCTCGAGGAGGGCGACACGCTCACGCTCGGGCGCGAGACGGCGCGCGTCCTGTTCATTCCGGCGCACACCCGGGGCCACATCGCGTACGTGTTCGACGCGGCGAGAGCCGTGTTCTGCGGCGACACGCTGTTCGCCGCGGGCTGCGGGCGGCTCTTCGAGGGCACGCCCGAGATGATGTTCCGTGCCATGGAGAAGCTCGGCGCGCTGCCCGGCGACACGCGCGTCTTCTGCGGCCACGAGTACACCGCCGGCAACCTGCGCTTCGCGGCGCACGTCGAGCCTGATAACTC
>DATBRS010000165.1:0-2233 GCA_036560185.1 Myxococcota bacterium | reverse complement strand
GCGCCTACCTGGGCGCGCTCGCGCAGCGCGGCGAGATCGCGAGCTACCGCATCCTGCGGCGCAAGCTCGCGCTCGGCATTCCCGAGGTCGGCGAATTCCTCGTGATCATCGAGGCGGAGAACCTCGCGCAGCTCGACCGCGCGTTCGCGAGCGTCTCGACGCGCTCGGGTCCGATCGAGGCCCTTCACGCCGCCGTGAACCAGCGCGTGCGCGACCTGCGCGCGGGGCTGTATCGCGACTTCCCGGATCCACAGCGCGTGCGCGGCGGCGAGAAGTTCTGAGCGTGCGACGAGGCCGGGCGGAGCGGCCCGCGCCGCCCCGCCCGGATCGTCACGCCGCGAGCTTCGCGACCAGCTCGCGCAGCTGCGCGTCGTTCACCTCGCGCGTGCCCGAGAGCTCGCGCTGGAACGCGCGGAACGCGCGCTCGAGCTCGGCCTCGCCGAGCGCGACGCCGAGCGCGGCGACGCGGCTCGCGAAGCCCGCGCGCCCGGAGAGTTTGCCGAGCACGATCTCGCTGCCGACCGGATGCCCGATCAGCGCGGGATCGAGCACCTCGTAGGTCTCGCGATTCTTGAGCATGCCGTCCTGATGGATGCCCGAGGCGTGGCGGAAGGCGTTGCCGCCGACCACCGCCTTGTTGAGCGGCACGGCAATGCCGGAGCGCTCGGCCACCACGCGCGAGAGCGCGTGTAGCGTCGCGAGCCGCAGCCCGGTCGTTACGCCGAGCCGCGCGCCGTGCACGTGCAGCGCCGCCGCGACCTCTTCGAGCGGCGTGTTGCCGGCGCGCTCGCCGATGCCGTTGATGGTGAGCTCCACCTGGCCCGCTCCCGCTGCGATCGCCGCCAGCGAGTTGGCGGTCGCGAGGCCGAGGTCGTCCTGTCCGTGGAACGAGATCGTCGCGGCCTCGAGCTCCGGCACGCGCGCGCGCACGTCGCGAATCATCGCGGCGACCTGGTCGGGTGTCGCGCAGCCCACCGTGTCGGGCAGGTTCAGCGTGCGCGCTCCCGCGGCGAGCACGGCGCGCGCGAGCTCGGCCACGAACTCCGGCGCCGCACGCGTCGCGTCCATCGGTGGGAACTCGACATCGTCGGTGAGCTCGCGGGCGCTGCGCACCATCGCCGCCGCCATCGCCACGACCTGCTCGCGCGATTTGCCGAGCTGATGCGCGAGCTGCATGTCGCTCGCGTTCACGAACACGTGAATGCGCGGCGCGCGCGCGTGCCGCAGCGCCTCACCGGCTGCGGCGATGTCGCGCGGCACCGCGCGCGCCAGCGCGCACACGGTCGCATCCTGCACCTCGCGCGCGACCGCAGCGACCGCCGCCGCTTCTTCCGGTGAATTCACCGGAAAGCCCGCCTCGATCACGTCGACGCCGAGCGCGTCGAGCCGCTCCGCGATCGCCGTCTTGTCGCCGGCGCTGAAGCAGACGCCCGCCGACTGCTCGCCGTCGCGCAGCGTCGTGTCGAGGATCGCGATGCGCCGCGGCGGCGCGGCGGCTGGGTCGCCGGATTCCCGGATGTTCGAAGCGCTGAGCTCGGATCGCATGACTCTCTCCTCGGTGTCGCCGCCGCCCGCAGCGCCGCCGGGAGATCTCTCGCGTTTCACGGAGCCCGCAAACACGAAGCCCTCTCCGGCCTGCGCGGCGGGAGAGGGCTTCGTTGTGCGCAGCGCGCGCTAGCCCACTCCCGCCCCCATAAGGAGCAGGCCCAGGGCCAGCGAGTTCTGCGCGTGGTGTTGCATCGCGCGCCTGAGTAGCCGAGCCGAGCGCGCGCTGTCAAACGCGCGTGATACGGTGGCTGCATGAAGCGAGAGAGCGGCCACCTCGAGCGCGACGGCGAACGCATCTACTTCGAACGCATCGGCGCGGGGCCGCCGCTCGTGCTCACGCACGGAGCGGGCGGCAATCACGCCGTGTGGTTCGAGCAGGTGCCGCACTTCGCGAAGACGCGCAGCGTCGTGCTGTGGGATCAGCGCGGCTTCGGACGCACGACGGCGCGCGGCGGACCGAACACGCCGCAGCGCGCCGCCGGCGACCTCGCGGCACTGCTGGACCAGCTCGGCATCGCGCGCGCCGATCTCGTCGGCCAGTCGATGGGCGGCTGGGCCGTGCTCGGCCTCGCGCTCGAGCAGCCGTCGCGCGTGCGCTCGCTCGTGCTCGCCGATACGCCCGGCGGCATCGACACGCCGGAGCTGCGCGCCTGCTGGGCCAACGTCGGCAAGGGCGGCGGCTTCG
>DATBRS010000164.1:0-21578 GCA_036560185.1 Myxococcota bacterium | reverse complement strand
AGCTCGGTCGTCCTGGATCCGTTCGGCGGCACGCAGCCGATCCCCGGCGCCACGATCACCTACACGCTGATCGTCACGGCGACCGGCGTCGGCTTCGCCAACACGACCGTGCTCACCGACGCGATCCCGGCGAACACGACCTACGTCGCGGGCTCGATGACGCGCAACGCGGCGGCGTTGACCGACGCCAGCGACTCGCCCGTCGACGAGTCGGATTTCGGAGTGACGACCGCGGGGGCCATCACCGTCGGTCTGGGGAATCTGCCGGCGGGTGGTCCGCCGGAAACGATCACGTTCCAAGCCACGATTAATTAGGGAGAACTCCATGCAACGAAATTGGTTTCGATCGGGCGCGGCGACGTTCGCCGCGCTGCTCTGTGCGGCGAGCGCGTTCGGCGAGGCGGGCAGCATCGAGCTGAGCGCGCGCGCGGAGAAGCGCATGTACGTGCAGAAAGCCGACGGCACGGCGGAAGAGATGTTCGTGCCGACCGGCAAGGTCGTGCCGGGCGACGTCGTCGCCTACACGATCGAGGCGCGCAACGTCTCCGCGAAGAACGCGGATCGCGTGGTGATCACGGATCCGATTCCCGCGGAGATGAAATACCTCACGGGCACGGCGGAAGCTCCGCAGGCGGAGCTGCTGTTCTCCGTCGACGGCGGCTTCCGCTTCGACGCGCCCGAGAAGTTGACCGTCGCGAACGAGGACGGCTCGGTCCGTCCGGCGGTCGCCAGCGACTACACGCACGTGCGCTGGGTGTTCGCGGCTCCCCTCGCTCCGGCCGAGCAACGGTCGGTGCGCTTCTTGGCGCAGCTCGAGTAGTGCGCCGTTCTTTCGTGATCCATAACAAGGAGACAGTCATGCAACGGAATTGGCAACGCAGCGTTCGCACCGGGGTGGTCTCGGTCGCGTTCGCTCTCTTGGCGGCGCAGAGTGCGCTCGCCATCGGGACGGCCTCGGGCACGTCCGTCGACAATCGCGCGACGGTGGCGTACGCCGTCGGCTCCACCACGCAGCCGGTGATCGAATCGGCGCCTGGTGGCAACACCGCGACGGGCGTCGGTAACGGTACCGACACGAGCTTCGTGGTCGACAACCGCATCGACCTCACCGTGGCCGAGCTCTCCGGGAGCTACACGGTGGTCGCGTCCGGCGGCACGTCGGAAGTCCTCGTCTACACGCTGGCCAACACCGGCAACACGACGCAGGACTTCTCGCTGAGCGCGCTCGACAACGCGACGGATCCGTTCGGCGGCACCGACAACTTCGATGCCACGCCCGTCGGAGTCTTCGTCGACTCGAACAACAACAGCGTCTACGACGTCGGCACGGACACGGCGACTTACGTCGACGAGCTGGCGGCCGACACCGACGTCGAGGTGTTCGTGGTGCGCGACATCGGCGTGCGCGTCAATGGCGACATCTCGGCGGTGACCCTCACTGCGCAGGTCGCGCAGGGCGGCGTCGCGGCGACGCAGGGTGCGGACATCCTCACGGATGACGCGCTCATCGCTGACAACGCGGCCACGGTGCAGATCGTGTTCGCGGACGGCACGGGCGACACCGATGCGGCCAACGACGGCGCGTTCTCCGACACCGACGCGTACCTCGTCGGCGCGGCGCAGATCACGGTGGCGAAGACCTCGCTCGTGATCAGCGACCCGATCAACCTCGGCGTAAATCCGAAGGCGATCCCGGGCGCGACGGTCGAGTACACCGTCACCATCAGCAACGCCGTGGCCGCTTCGGCGACCGCGACGAACGTGCAGGTGAGCGACAGCCTGAACGCGGAGATCACGGCCGGCACGGTCGCGTTCGACGCCAACGGCTACGCGGCTGGCGCGGGCATGCAGGTGACGTCGCCCAACCTCTACGCAGGGGCTGCGACCGCGCTCACGAACGTCGCCGCCGACGACGAGGGCACCTTCGCTGCCAACGTCGTGACGGTGAACGGCATCTCGCTGGCTCCCGGCGAGTCCGCCACGGTGCGCTTCCGGGTCGTCATTCAGTAACAACCCGTGAGCGTTCTGCTTCCGATCCCGTTGCAGGGTCCCCGGCGGGCCCGCGCGGAGTCCTCGCGACTCCGCGCGGCGCCCGTTCGGGGCGCTTTGCATTGGGGCCTCGGAAGCTGGATTTGCGCGTGGCTGGTCGCGCTGTTCGCGCTCGCCAGCCACGCGCAGACCCCCCCTGGCACCCTGATCAGCAACGTCGCTCAGGGCGTCTTCACCCCTCCCGCCGGCGTGCCCACGGCGATCGTGTCCAACACCGACACGATCACGACGGTGTCGGCGCGCACGCCGTCGGCCACGCAGATCCTGCATTTCGCGCCGGGTTTCCCCGGCGCGTTCTCCACCAACGTCGGCACTGCCGAGTGCAGCGCGAGCGGCACCGCGGCGGGGCCGTTCGCGGCTTCCCCGAATCCCACCACGCTGCTCGGGGCGCCGATCAATCTAGGCGCGCCGGTCGAGCTGCTCGGGGGCGGCGTCTACCACCAAGGCGAGCCCGTCTTCGTTCGCGTCGTCGATTCCGATCAGAACACCAACGCGCTCACCGCGGAGACGATCCTCGTCGCCATCGACTCGTTGCAGACTGGCGACGTCGAAGTGCTGCGCGCGCTCGAGACCGGCCCGAACAGCGGCGAGTTCATCGCCTACTTCATGAGCGCGCCGCCGCCGCCCGTCTCGGGCGACTGCCGGCTCTCGGTCGTTCCCGGCGACACGATGCGCGCGCTCTACACCGATCCCGCCGACGCGACGGATTCGTCCAGCACGGGCGCGCTCGTCGACCCGCTCGGCACCGTCTTCGACAGCGCGACCGGCGCGCCGGTCGACGGCGCGCTCGTCACCCTGATCGATTCCGCCACGGGTCTGCCCGCCAGCGTGCTCGGCGACGACGGCGTGTCGACCTTCCCGTCGACCGTACCGAGCGGAGGCAGCGTCACCGACTCGGGCGGCGCGGTCTACAACTTCCCGCCGGGCGGCTACCGCTTCCCGTTGGTTCCGCCGGGCCTCTATCGCCTGCAGGTCGCACCGCCGGCGTCGCACGTCTTCCCTTCGCTCGTCGCCGATGCCGCGCTGCAGCTGCTGCCCGGCGCTCCCTGGGCGCTCGGCCCGGGCTCGCGCGGCAACGATTTCTTGGTGCCGATCGGGCCGCCCGTGCAGGTCGACGTGCCGCTCGATCCCGCGAACGCGAGCGGCGCGCTCCAGCTCACGAAGCGCGCCAATCGCGCGACCGCCGGCGTCGGCGAGTTCGTGCAGTACGTGCTCACCGCCTCGGCGCCGGCAGGCACGGGCGCGATCGCTGCGACGATCGAGGACGTGCTGCCGCACGGCTTCCGCTTCGAGCGCGGCTCGCTCCGCATCGGTGGCGCGCCCGCTCCGGATCCGACGCTCGCGTCGAACGGGCGCTCCTTGCTGATTCCGCTCGGCCCCCTGGGCCCCGGCACGACGCTCGAGCTGCGCTACGTCGCGCGCGTCGGCGCGAGCACGCGCAGCGGGCGCGCCGTGAACGCGGCCGTGCTGCGCGCCGGCGCGCTCGCGTCGCGCGAGGCGAGCGCGACCGTGCTCGTGGTCAACGATCTGCTGAACGAGCGCGCGACGCTGCTCGGCCGCGTGATGGAGGGCAGCTGCGACTCCAACTTGAAGGACTTGCACGCGGGCATCCCCGGCGTGCGCGTCTTCCTCGAGGACGGCACCAGCGTGATCACCGACGAGCAGGGCCGTTTCCACTTCCCGCTCGTCTTCGCCGACACCCACGTCGTTCAGCTCGATACCCAGACCGTGCCCGAGGGCTTCGTGCCCGCGCGCTGCAACACCACGCGCTTCGCCGGCCGTGCCTACTCGCAGTTCGTCGAGCCGCAGCGGGGCTCGCTCTGGCGCGCCGACTTCTTCCTCGAGCAGACGCCGAACAATCGCGGGCTGCACCAACAAGTGACGGTGACGCCGCAGGCGGATCGTCAGCAGATCGAGCTGCGCGTGAGCGTCGGCGGCGCGACGCTGAACGGCGTCTCCGCGCTCGTGATGCTGCCCGAGGGCGTGAAGCCGCTGCCCGGCAGCATCGAGGTCGACGGCACCGGCGCGAGCCTCGACGGCGCGAGCCCTGCGCCGACCGTGCGCGCGCCGCGACTCGCTCCGGGCGAAGCGCTGACGCTGCGCTTCGCGGTCGCTGCCGCGCCCGCGACCCAGGTGAACGCGCTCGCACGCGCGAAGCGCGACTCGGGCGACACCGTGCAGACCCCGGTGGTGAAGCTCGCGCTCGACGCGCCGCGCTCCTACACGCAGAGCGCGACCTGGGAGGAGGATCCGCCTCCGCCGAAGCCGCAAGCAGAGGAGCTGCCGCCCGACGCCGCGTTCGGCGACGCCTGGCTCGCGACGGCGCAGCCGGCCAACGCCTGGCTCTATCCGCCGAGCAACTTCATTCCGAAGATTCCCTCGGTGAAGATCGGCGTTCAGCACGATCCCGCGCTGCGCGTGCGCCTGTTCCGGAACGGCGAGCTGGTGAGCCCACTCAACTTCGACGGCATCCAGAAGAACGCGGCGCGGACGGTCGCGGTCAGCCGCTGGCGCGGCGTCGACCTCAGCGAAGGCCCGAACGTATTCCTCGCCGAGCTGCTCGACGCGAGCGGCGGCGTCGTGCAGCGCATTCAGCAGCGCGTTCACGCCTCGGGCCCGCCGGCGCGAGGCGAGCTGATGCCGACGCTCTCGGAGCTGGTCGCCGACGGGCGCACGGTGCCGGTGGTCGCGGTGCGCTTGCTCGATCGCTGGGGCCAGCCGGTGCGCGAGGGCATGAGCGGACCGCTGAAGATCGCTGCGCCGCATCGCGCCCGCGGCGCCGTCGAGCGCGCGCGCAATCAGGCGCTCTCCGTGACCGACCTCGGGGCCGATCAATTCGTGGTCGGGCAGGGCGGCATCGCGCGCATCGAGCTCGAACCGAGCACGACCGCCGGCCGCTTCGCGCTCACGCTGCAGCTCGCCCACGACCATCGCGAGGAGATCGAGGGCTGGCTGCGGGCGGGCGAGCGCGCGTTCACGCTGGTGGGGCTCGCGACCGGCGCGCGCGGCTTCGGCGACAACTCCGGCAGCGCCCCGGAGCGCCGCGCGGCAGGCATCACGGCGGACGCCCAGGACGGCCGCATCGCGCTGTTCACGACAGGCACCGTGCGCAAGGAGTGGCAGGTCACGGCGGCCTACGACACCGACGCGAAGAATCTCGTCCCGGGCGAGCGACTGCAGCGCAGCCTCGACCCGGACGAGCACTTCACGCTCTACGGCGATGGCACCGAGGAGCGCTACGAGGCGCCCAGCTCGGACGGCATCTACCTGAAGGTGCAGCGCGATCGCTTCTACGGGATGTACGGCGACTTCGAGACCGCGCTCTCCGAGACCGAGCTCGCGCGCTACGAGCGCATCGTCACGGGCCTGAGGAGCGAGTACTACGGAGAGAGCCTGCGCTGGAACGCCTTCGCCACCGAGACGGGCCAGTCGTTCGCGCGCGACGAGATCCGCGGCAACGGCACCTCCGGCCTGTATCGCCTCAGCCAAGCGCCGATCGTGATCGGCAGCGCGCGCGCGCGCATCGAGGTTCGCGATCGCTTCCGCCCGGATCGCGTGCTCGAGTCGCGCCCGCTCGTCGCGCAGCTCGACTTCGACATCGACCCCTACGCCGGCACGCTCTTCTTCCGCGAGGCCGTGGCCGGCCGCGACGAGCAGTTCAACCCGGTCTTCATCGTGGTCGAGTACGAGGTCGACGGGCAGGGCGACGCCGTCAGCGGCGGCGGGCGCGTCGCGGGCCGCTGGCTCGATGGGGCGCTCGAGCTCGGCACCACGGGCGTTCACGAAGGGCGCGGGACGCTGTCGGGCGATCTGGTCGGCGTCGACGCGACTTATCAATGGTCCGAGGCGACCAAGCTGCACGCCGAGTGGGCCGGCAGCGACGGCGAGGATTTCACGAGCTCGCGGCGCGGGCTCGCGTGGCTGGTCTCCGCCGAGCACCGCAGCGAGAGAGCGGAGCTGCTCGCGTACGCGCGCGAGCAGGAGTCGGGCTTCGGGCTCGGTCAGCTGTCGGCCATCGACCAAGGCGCGCGGCGCATCGGTGTCGACGGCCGCTTCCGCCTGCGCGAGGCCTGGAATCTGCTCGGCAGCGCCTTCCACGAGGAGAACCTGGGGACGAACGACGACCGCCAGCTCGCGGAGAGCGTCGTCGAGTACGAGAAGAACGGGCGCGGCGCCCACGTCGGCGCGCGCTACGTGCACGATTCCGCGCCGCTCGCGAGCGCGGACACGGGCCAGCTGCTGCTCGGCGGGCATCAGGCGCTGTTCTCGGGAAAGGTGAACCTGCGCGCGGGCGCGGAGGCCGGCTTCGGCTCCGAGGGCCCGCACGGCGACTACTCCGATCGCCTCGGTCTCGGCGCCGACTACAAGGCCACCGACTGGCTGACGCTGTTCGCGGACCACGAGGTCACGTTCGGCGACGTGCATCGCGGCCAGGACACGCGCGTCGGCATGAGTGTCACGCCGTGGGAAGGCGGGCTGCTCTCGGCGAGCTTCGGCCAGAAGGACGGCGCCGGCGCCGGGAACTTCGCGACCGGCGGCCCCAGCGGCGGAGCGAGCGAGCCCGGAGCCGCGCCGCCCGCGAGCGTGCCGACCGAGACGACCGGGCGCGAGTACGGCCCGCGCACCTACGCGAACCTCGGCATCGCGCAGCACTGGAACCTGCTCCAGAACTGGGGCTTCGACTTCTCGGTCGATCGCTCGCAGACGCTCTCCGGCGGTGGCGTGCCGCCCTTCGACGCGGACGTGCCGATCTACTCCGGCGCGACCGACGACGACTACACCGCGATCTCCCTCGGCGCGGGCTTCAGCCGCAACGGCACGGCGTTCACCAGCCGCGTCGAGACGCGCATGGGCGAGCTCGAGGATCAGTGGAACTTCACGCTCGGCGCGCTGCGCGAGCACGATCGCACCTCGTATGCCGGCCACGCCGAGGTGCTGAAGAGCGAGCGCAGCGGCGCGGCACCCGCGACCGACGACACCTACGCGGCGCGCCTCTCGCTCGCCTACCGCCCGCTCGACACGCGCTTCATCCTGCTCGAGCAGGTCGAGTACGAGCACGGCCTCAGCAGCGGCGGCGGCCTCGACTCGCGCGGCGATCGCGTGCTGAACCACTTCAAGCTGAACTACCAGCACGACGAGCGCACGCAGATCTCGTGGCAGTACTCGGCGAAGTGGGTGGGCGAGCGCATCGACGGCGATCGGTACGAGTCGCTCGGCCACCTGTTCGGCATCGAGGCGCGCCACGACGTCGCCGACGGCTGGGACGTCGCGCTCTACGCGCGCGCTCGCCAGCTCGCGTTCGGCGGCAACGACGACGGCACCTACTCCGTGGGCGCGAGCATCGGCCGCCGCATCTTCCGCAACACCTGGGCGAGCGTTGGATACAACGTGATCGGCTTCGAGGACGAAGAGTTCTCGCGCAGCGACTACACGGCGCAGGGGCCGTTCATGCGCCTGCGCATCAAGGTCGACCAAGACTCGGTGCGCGAGTGGCTCGGCGAAGCGCCGCGGCTCGAGCGCGGCGTGCGCAATCTGTTCACCGGCAGCAGCGCGCAGCGCTGAGGCGGGCGCTCAGCCCTCGTAGCGCTCGCGCAGTCGCTGCATGCCGCGGATCCAGCGGTCGTAGTCGCCCGCTTTGCGCTGGATGTACTGCGCCACTTCGGGGTGCGGCAGCACGAGGAAGCGCTCCTCCGCGAGCGCCTGCGTCACGATCTCCGCGACTCGCTCGGGCTCGATCATGCCGTCGACGCTCGCGACGCCGTCGGGGTTGCCGGCGGTCATCGCCGTTCGCACCGCCTGCGGGCAGAGCACCGAGACTCTGATGCCCTCGCGCCCGTGCGTGATCGCGAGCCACTCCGCGAGCGCGACCGCGGCGTGCTTCGTCACCGCGTAGGGCGCCGAGCCGATCTGCGAGAGCAAGCCCGCCGCCGACGCGGTGTTCAGCAAGTAGCCGCCGCCGCGCTTCGCCATGCGCGGGATCACGTGCCGCGCCGCGTACACGTGGGACATCAGGTTGATGTCCCAAATGCGCTGCCACTCGGCGTTCGCGACCTCGGCGCCGCCGGGGATGCCGATGCCGGCGTTGGAGCAGAACAGCGCGATCGGCCCGTGCGCCGTCTCGCAGTGCTCGATCAGCGCGGCGACCTCGTGCTCCTGCGCGACGTCGACGCGCCGCGCGTCGCCGCCGATCTCCGCGGCGACGCGCGCGGCGCCGTCGCCGTCGCGATCCGCGACCACCACCTTGCGCGCTCCGTCCGCGGCGAAGCGCCGGCACAGCGCGCGGCCAATGCCGCTCGCACCGCCGGTGACGACGACGATCTGGTCCTTGACGCGCATGGCGGCTCCTTCGCCGAGGGAGGGGCACGCAGTCTGTCGCGCTGCCGGGCGCCTCGGCAAGCGCTTCGCCGCCGAGCGCCGGCCGCCGAAGTTGCGCGAGCATGGGCGGCGCCCGAGCGGGGAGGTGCGCGATGGATCTCGGCATTCGAGGCAAGCGGGCGGCGGTCGCGGGTGCATCGGCGGGGCTCGGCTTCGCGACGGCGCGGGCGCTGGCGAGCGACGGCGTGCGCGTCGCCATCTGCGGCCGTGATCGCGCGCGCATCGAGGCCGCGGCGCGCGCGATCGGCGAGAACGCGCTGCCGCTCGTTGCCGACGTGAGCACGACGGCCGGCGCGGCGGGCTTCGTCGGCGCGGCGCGCGCGGCGCTCGGCGGGCTCGACATCCTTGTCACGAACGCGGGCGGCCCGCCGCCCGGGAATTTCGCGAGCACGCCGCTCGAGGCCTATCCGAAGGCGATCGAGCTGAACCTGATGAGCGTGATCGCGATGTGCCGCGAGGCCGTTCCCGCGATGCAGGCGCAGCGCTGGGGTCGCGTGGTCGCGATCACGTCGATCGCGGTCGCGACGCCGCTGCCGCACCTGATTCTCTCGAACACGGCGCGCGCCGGCGCGACGGGCTTCCTGAAGACGCTCGCGCGCGAGGTCGCGAAGGACGGCGTGACGGTGAACTCCGTGCTGCCCGGCGTGCACGACACCGAGCGCATCCAGGCGCTGCGCGGCGACGGCCGGGTCGAAGACATGGCGCGCGGCATCCCGGTCGGGCGGCTCGGCACGGCCACCGAGCTCGGCCACGTGGTGGCGTTCCTGTGCTCGCAGCACGCGGCATTCATCACCGGCGCGGCGATCCCGGTGGACGGCGGCGCGAATCCCCATCTCTTATAGGCCTGCGCCGGGCCCAACGGCCCTCACGCTCGTCGGCTGCGCAGTGCGCGCGCAGGCTCCGCGCAACTCGCGCCCGGAGGGGCGCCGACCGCGCCGCAGCGCAGCGGGCGCGAGCCGCGCCCTCTTTCGCCGGGTGCGCCGGCCGTGGGATGATCGCCGGCCTGCAGGAGAAGCGGCGGATGCGGCGGCGAGAGGCGGGACGCGTGAGCGCGAGCGGCGCGCTCCTGATGTTGTTACTGGCGGGCGGCGGTGCCGCCTACGCACTGCGCGACCGGCTCCCGCCCGAATGGCTGCCCGGCGCCGCGCCCGCGGCGCTACCGGACGTGGCGCTCGCGCCGCCCGCGCCGCGCGACGGCCGCGTGGCCGCGCTCGGCCGGCTCCAGCCGAAGGACGGCGTGCGCGTGATCGCGGGCCCCGCGCAGCCCGTGGCGGTGGTCGGCGAGCTGCGCGTCGACAAGGGCGACCTCGTGCGCACCGGGCAGGTGATCGCGCTGCTCGACGACGCGGAGCTGCGCGAGGCGGCGGTCGAGCGCGCCCAGGCGCGCGTCGCGAACGCGCAGGCGGAGCTCGCGCGCAATCAGGGCCTGCGCGACGGGGCCGTGATCTCGGTCTCGGTGCACGAGAGGCTCGCGCTCGAGCGCGACGTCGCGCAGGCGGATCTGCGGCTCGCGCGCGCCGAGCTCGCGCGCGTGCAAGTGCGCTCGCCGTTCGACGGCCGCGTGATCGACGTGCACGCGCGGGCCGGCGAGCGCGTGGGGCCCGAAGGCATCGTCGAGCTGGGGCAGACGCAGGCGATGTACGCGGTCGCCGAGGTGTACGAGACCGACATCGGCGGCGTCGCGCTCGGCGCGCGCGCCGAGGTGACGAGCCCGGCCCTTCCGCACGCCCTGCATGGCCGCGTCGATCGCATCGCGCTGCGCGTGCGCAAGCTCGACGTGCTCGGCACCGATCCGGCTGCGCGCACCGACGCGCGCGTGGTCGAGGTGGAGGTGCGCCTCGACGACGCCGACGCGGAGCTCGCCGCCGGGCTGACGCAGCTCCAGGTCGAAGTCGCGATCGAGCGCACGCCGGAGTGAGCGGACGAGCGGGCGGGCGTCGATCCGTGAGGTGAGCGCGGTGTTCCAGATCCCGATCGGATGGCTGCAGCTGAAGCGCGAGAAGCTGCGCTTCGCGGTGGCGCTGCTCGGCGTCGCGTTCGCGGTGGTGCTGATCCTCATGCAGCTCGGCTTCCGCGAGGCGCTCTTCAACAGCGCCGTGCGCTTTCACGACGCGCTGAACTGCGACGTCGTGCTGGTCTCGAACGAGCAGGCCTACATCGTCGAGCCGCGCTCGTTCTCGCAGCGGCGCCTGCTCCAAGCGCGCGGCGTCGCGGGCGTCGCCTCGGTGACGCCGGTCTACCTCGGCATGGGCAGCTGGAAGAACCCCGACAGCCACGGCACGCGCGCGATCTTCGTGGTCGGCGTCGACCCGGCCGGCCGCCCGCTCGAGCTCGCGGAGCTGAACGCGCAGATCGGCGCGATCGCGCAGCAGGACGTCGCGCTCTTCGACGCGCTCTCGCGCCCGGAGTACGGGCCGATCGCAGAGCGCGCCGCCGCGGGTGCGCCGCTGGTCGTCGAGCTCAACCATCGCGACATCGCGATCGCCGGCCTCTTCCGCTTCGGCACCTCCTTTGGCATCGATGGCAGCGTGGTCACCAGCGAGACGAACTTCCTGCGCCTGTTCCCGAATCGGCAGCGCGGGCTGATCGAGCTCGGCCTGGTGCGGGCGCTGCCCGGCGTCGATCCGAACCGGCTGCGCGACGCGATCCGCGCGCGACTCGCGAACGACGTGCTCGTGCTCACGCGCGCTGATTTCCGCGCCAAGGAGATCGCTTATTGGGATTCGGCGACGCCGATCGGGTACGTGTTCAGCTTCGGCGTCGTGGTCGGCTTGGTCGTGGGCGGCATCATCGTCTACCAGATCTTGTTCGCCGACGTGAACGATCACCTGCCCGAGTACGCGACGCTGAAGGCGATGGGCTACTCGAATGCGTTCCTCGCCGGCGTCGTGATCCAGCAGGCGGTGATCCTCGCCGCGTTCGGCTTCGTGCCCGCGATGGGGCTCTCGATGCTGCTCTACCGGATCTCCGGCGAGGCCACGCGGCTGCCGCTCGAGATGACGCAGGAGCGTGCCGTGCTCGTGTTCGCGCTCACCGTCGGCATGTGCGTGCTCTCGGCGCTGATGGCGCTGCGCCGGGTGCGCTCCGCCGATCCCGCGGAGATCTTCTGATGCCGGGCAGTGCCGCCGCGCCGATCCAGCTCGCGAACGTGAACCACTTCTTCGGCGCCGGCGCGCTGCGCAAGCAGATCCTGCACGGCATCTCGGTCGAGCTGCGCGCGGGCGAGATCGTGATCGTGACGGGGCCCTCCGGCTCGGGGAAGACGACGCTGCTCACGCTGATCGGCGCGCTGCGCTCCGCGCAGGAAGGCTCCGTGCGCGTGCTCGGCGAAGAGCTGCGCGGCGCGAACGCCCGCACGCTCGAGCGGGTGCGGCGCGACATCGGTTACATCTTCCAAGCACACAACCTGCTCGACGCGCTCAGCGCGACGCAGAACGTGATGCTCTCGCTGCTGCTCGATCGGGTGAGCGCGCGCGACGCGAAGAAGCGCGCGCACGAGTGGCTCGAAGCGGTCGGCCTCGGCGAGCGGCGCGATCATCACCCGTCGCAGCTCTCGGGCGGGCAGCGCCAGCGCGTCGCGATCGCGCGCGCGCTGGCGGGCGCGCCGCGCATCGTGCTCGCCGACGAGCCCACGGCGTCGCTCGACAAGCAGTCGGGTCGCGAGGTAGTCGACTTGATGCAGGATCTCGCGCGCAAGCAGGGCGTGACCGTGCTGCTCGTGACGCACGACAACCGCATTCTCGACGTCGCCGACCGCATCGTGCACCTCGAGGACGGACGGCTCAGCGGCTTCACCGAGCACGTGACCGCGAATACCCAGCACATGATGGACATGCTCGCCCGCAACAATCGAAGGGGCGATCTGCAGCGCCGCGTCGCGGAGGCGCCGGCGGAGAGCCTGCCGGCGCTGCTCGAGCAAGCGACCCAGAGCGCGCGCGAGTTCCTGCGCGTCACCGAGCTCAGCCAGGACGACGCGTTCCAGAGCATGTTCGAGGAGGCGCTCGCCGCCTTCACGCTGCGCTTCGGCGATCTGCTGGACGCGGAGCGCGCGTCGATCTTCCTGCTGGACGCGGCGCGCCGCGAGCTCGTGCTCCGAGTCGCGCAGGCCGAGAACGGGCGGCGCGTCGACGTGCGCATGCCGATCGCGAACGGCGTCGCGGGCCACGTCGCGGCGACGGGCGAGAGCCTGCGCGTCGACGACGCCTACGCGAGCCCGCTGTTCAATCCCGAGGTCGATCGCGCCACGGGTTTCACGACGCGCAGCATCCTGTGCGTGCCGATTCTGGACGGGCGCGGCGCGGTGTTCGCGGTCGCGCAGCTCCTCAACAAGCGGGGCGGCGCACCGTTCGACGCGAGCGACGAGGCGCGCTTTCGCGAGTTCGCGCGCGGCGTCGCGCCGATCCTCGAGGGCTGGGCGCGCATGGGCGCCGCCAGCGAAGCGCGGCGGACGGAGGCGCGCGGCGAGAGCACGGCGGCATTCTGAGCGTCGCTCCTCTGCCCTGAGCGCGGCGCGCGCGATTCGTCATCCTCGCTCGTCGGCATGGATCTCACCGTCGTCGCCATCCCCGCGTTCCTCGGCCTGCTCGCGCTCGAGCTGGTCGTCGCGCGCGCGCGCGGGCGCGACATCCAGGAGACGCGCGACACCGCGACCAGCCTCGCGCTCGGCGTGGGCAGCCTGTTCGTCGATGCGGCGTGGAAGGCGGCATCCGCGGGGCTCTGGCTCGCGGTCTCGCGCCATCGCGTCGTCGATCTCGGCGACGGGCCCTGGGCGTTCGCGGCGGCGATGCTGGCGGTGGACTTCGCTTACTACTGGTTCCATCGCTCGCACCACGAGCTGCGAATCCTGTGGGCCTCGCACGTGCCGCACCACTCGAGCCAGCGGTACAACCTCTCGACGGCGCTGCGCCAGACGTGGACGCCCTTCACCGGATTGCCGTTCTATCTGCCGCTCGCGCTGGTGTTCACGCCGGCGCAGTTCGCGACCGCGTACGGCATCAACTTGCTCTACCAGTTCTGGATCCACACCGAGCTGATCGGCCGGCTCGGTCCGCTCGAGTGGGTGCTCAACACGCCGTCGCACCATCGCGTCCACCACGGCGCGAACGTGCAGTATCTCGATCGCAACTACGCCGGCATCCTGATCGTGTGGGACCGCTGGTTCGGGACCTTCGAGCCCGAGCGTGAGCGCGTGCGCTACGGGCTCACCAAGAACATCGGGCGCTTCAATCCGGTGTACGCCGCGTTTCACGAGTTCGCGGCGGTGATGCACGACGCGCTCGGCGCGCGCTCCCTGCGCGACGCGCTCGGATACTTGTTACGGGCGCCGGGCTGGAAGCCGGACGGCGCGGGCGCTACCGCGAGCGACCTGAAACGGCTCGCGGGCATCGCGGCCTGAACACGAAACCAGGGAGGAGGGGGGCGTGAATCGACTCGAGGGCAAGGTCGCGCTCGTCACCGGCGCGGCGCGCGGCACGGGCGAGCAGATCGCGCGCATGTTCGCGGCCGAGGGCGCGCGCGTCGTCGTTGCCGACGTGGCGGAGGAAGCGGGCCGCAAGGTCGCGCAGGAGCTGGGCGACGCCGCGCACTTCGTGCGCCTCGACGTGAGCGACGAGGCGAGCTGGCGTGCCGCGGTCGCGGCGGCGAGCGCCCAGTTCGGGAAGCTGAACGTGCTCGTCAACAACGCCGGGCTGCTGCACATGGCGTCGCTCGAAGACACGACACAGGAGGCCTACGACCGCCTCTATCGCGTGAATCAGCTCGGGCCCTTTCTCGGCATGAAGAGCGCGGCGCCCGCGCTCCGGGCCGCGGGCGGCGGCTCGATCGTGAACATCGCCTCGATCGATGCGCTCAGCGCGAAGAACGGCATCGTGGCGTACGCCGGCACGAAGTGGGCCCTACGCGGCATGACGCGCGTCGCTGCCCTCGAGCTCGGACGCTTCGGCATTCGCGTGAACACCGTCTGCCCCGAGGTCGGCGGCCCCGCGATGCGCGCGCCCTACGTGCCGGCCGGCGTCGACCCCGAGAAAATTCTCGCCTACGCGCACGGCGTGATTCCGTACAACCGCAAGCGCGAGCCGGTCGAGCTGATCCGCGACGTCGCGCGCATGGCGCTCTTCCTCGCGTCGGACGAGAGCCTCTCGTGCACCGGCGCGGACTACGCGGTCGACGCGGGCGGCACCGCCGGCAAGCTCGAGAAGTTCGGGCCCGGCACGTGAGCGGCGCCGGCGACGACGACTCCCTCCCGGGCGCGCTCGAGCCGCCGGAGCCGATCGTCGTTCCGCTCGATTCACTCAGCGAGGACGCGCTGAGCGGCCTGATCGAGAGCTTCGTGCTGCGCGAGGGCACCGATTATGGCGCGCAGGAGCGCAGCCACGAGCGCAAGGTCGCCGACGTGCGCCGCCAGCTCGAGCGCGGCGAGGCGCGCATCGAGTTCGACCCGGAGACCGAGAGCGTGAACGTGGTGCCCGTGCGCTGAGCCGCGCGCGCTCGAGCGCTCGCGACTCAGCGCCCTCCCGTCACGTCGAGCAGCGCCCCCGTTACGTACGACGCGGCGGGAGAGAGCAGCCACACGATCGACTCGGCGACCTCCGCCGGTGTGCCCGCGCGCTGCATCGGAATCGTGGGCGCGATGCGCTCCGGGCGGCTGGGCTCGCCCGTGCTCGCGTGGATGTCCGTCACGACCAGCCCCGCGCGCACGGCGTTCACGCGTACGCCCTCGCTCGCGACCTCGCGCGCCAGGCCGAGCGTGAAGGTGTCGATCGCACCCTTGCTCGCGGCGTAGTCGACGAACTCGTTGGGCGAACCCAGGCGGGCAGCGCCCGAGGAGAGGTTCACGATCGCGCCGCCGGCGCCGCCGTGGCGCGTCGACATGCGCTTCAGCGCCTCGCGCGCGCACAGGAACGAGCCGATCACGTTGACGCCGAAGACCCACGCGAGGCGCTCCGCGTCCATCGCCTCGACGCGCGCTTGCACGGCGCATACGCCGGCGTTGTTCACGAGAGCGCAGACGCGCCCGAGCTGCGCGTCGACCGCCGCGAACAGGCGCAGCACGTCGGGCTCGCGCGCGACGTCCGCCTGCACCGCGATCGCGCGCCCGCCCGCGCGCTCGATCTCCGCGACGACGGAGCGCGCCGCGGCCGCATCGCGCGCGTAGTTCACGCACACCGCGAAGCCGCGCGCGGCCGCGAGCTTGGCGGTGGCGGCGCCGATGCCGCGCGAGCCGCCGGTGATTAGGGCGATCGGCGCGGGGGCCGCGTTCGTCGGGGAGATCGGGGGCATGCGGCTCCGTGGGCTGCGGTTTTGCGAGGGCGCGAGCTTGGCATAGCGTCGGGCCGCGCAGTCGATCACGCCTGCCAACTCAGCGAGGGCCCATCCCATGGCCAGCACGATCCAGACCGTCACCGGCACCATCTCACCCGACCAGCTCGGGCGCACGCTCATGCACGAGCACGTGCTGATCTCATACCCGGGCTGGGAGGTCGACTGGACGCGCCCCGGCATTTCGCGCAAGGAGATGCTCGCCGTCGCCGCTGACAAGCTCGAGGAGATGAAGGCCGAGGGCATCACCGCGATGATCGACCCGTGCCCGGTCGACCTCGGCCGCGACATCGAGCTGATCGCCGAGGTCGCCCAGCGCGCGAAGTTCACGATCGTGGCGGCCACTGGCCTCTACCACGAGTCCGAGGGCGGCTCGCCGCACTGGAAGTCGCGCACTGCCTTCGGCGGCCCGCAGCACGACGCGATGGCAGAGCTGTTCATCAAGGAGCTCACCGAGGGCGTCGGTCGCACCGGCATCAAGCCCGGCATCATCAAGGTCGCCACCAGCGCCGGCGTGATCACCGAGTACGAGAAGACCACGCTGCGCGCCGCCGCAAAGGCCTCGCTCGCGACCGGCGCGCCGATCACCTCGCACACCGATCGCGGCACGATGGGCCCCGAGCAGCAGCAGTTCCTGAAGGACGAGGGCGTGCCCGCGCACCGCATCATCGTCGGCCACTGCTGCGGCAGCAGCGACCACGACTACCACATGAAGATCGTGCGCGGCGGCTCGTACCTCGGCTTCGACCGCTTCGGCCTCGACGTGATCCATCCCGACAAGGAGCGCGTGGCTGCGCTGCTGAAGCTGATCAAGCGCGGCGCGGCCTCCCGCGTGGTCGTCTCCCACGACAGCGTCTGGTGTTGGCGCGGCGAGCCGATCGCGAACCTGCAACTCCTCGCCGAGATGGAGAAGCTGTGGACGCCGTCGCACTTCACGCGCCACATCGTCCCGCAGCTGCTCGACGGCGGTGCGAGCAAGGCGGACATCGAGACGCTGCTGGTGGCGAACCCGCGCCGCTACTTCGCCGGGGAGGCGCTGCCGGCGATCGCCGCGTGACGCGCCCGCTGGGCGGCGTTCAGCGCAGCCCCTGCATCAGCTCCGTCAAGCAAACCGTCGCCGGGTTCTCGAGCCAGATTCGCTGATCCGCGGGCATCTCGCCGCGCGCGACGCTGCGGTTCATCACGCGCACCACGATCGCGCAGTAGCGCGCGGCGGCGAGCACTTCGTAGTAGGTCGTGTCCCCGACGCGCACGCCCGCGCACTGCTCGTAGTGTGCGCGCTGCTCGTCGCGGGTCGGCTCGCCCGGCAGGCGCGGCACGCCGCCCATCGACTCGTGGCTCCAGCGGTCGAACATCAGCCACCAGCCGAGGTCGAACGCGCGCGGCGCGACGGCGACGTTCTCGAAGTCGGTGACGCACACGCAGCGGAAGTCGCGCCAGATCATGTTGCCGAGCCGCGAGTCGCCCCAGGAGAGCACGAGCTCGTCGTCGCGCTCGCGCGGAGCGTTCGCGCGCAGCCACGCGAACGCCTCACTCATCAGGGGATGCTGGCGGCCGGCGAGCTCGCGCTCCGCGTACTGCTGCCAGAGCTCGAGCTGACGCGCCGTGCCGGGGCGCACGCCCGCCGGCGCGAGCCAGGCGAATCCCGCGGCGCGCCAGTCCAGCGCGTGCAGCTCCGCCAGCACGCGCAGCCCGTCCTCGACGAGGCGCGTGCGCTCCTCCGGCTTCGCCTCCGCGAAGAAGCCCTGCGCGGCGTAGGGCGGCATCACGCTCGGGACGACGCCGTCCACGAATCCCATCACGAAGAACGGCGCGCCGATCACGGCGGGGTCGCGCTCGAAGCCCACCAGCGGCGCGAGCGGCACGCGCGAGTGCTTCGCCAGCGCGTCCATCGTGCGCCACTGGATCTCGACCTCGACGTCGAGCCCCGGCGCCTGCACCGGATACACCGCCGGCTCGGGCATCTCGCGGCGCAGCACGTACTTCTCGGCTCGCTCGACCGCGCCGCGCCGCACGCTCGTCTCGAGCACGATCGTCTCCGCCGAGTAGCCACCCGAGAGCCGCTGCGGCGCGCCGCTGAGCCGGACGCCCTCTGCGCCGAGCCGCGCTGCGAGCCAGCGTTCGAGGTTCGCGCTGCCCCGCGCGTCGAGGGTCGCTTCCGCCAATGAGATCTCCGTCGAGAGTCGTCACTTCCGCGCCGCATCGCGCGTCAGGTGGCGTAGGTTATGCGAGCGCCGTCACAGATCGCCCGCAACGCTTCGAGCGACTTTGCGCCGCGCACCTCCTCGCAACCTCGGGCCGCTCGCGTGATGTCGGTCGCCTATCGCACGCTCTCCGGAATCGTCGGCGCCGCGCTCGCGGCGCTCGGGCTCGTGCTGTTCGCCAGCTTCATCGCCTATCAGCGTCCGGGCAGCGAAGCGCCGCTTCCCGGCGGCCCGTTCGCGCACTACTTCGCGGCGACCGCCGGCTGCGCGCTGCTCGCCTGGGGCGGCGCGCTCGCGGCGGGCGCGATCCGCGGCGAGCTCTCGCGCTCGCTCGGCACCGCCAGCGCGTTCGCGCTCGTGCTGCTGGCGCTGATGCGCATGCTCGCCTGGTTCAGCGGCGACTACTACGCCGTGGCCGGCGACCTGCCGCGCGCCGAAGCGGCACTGTTCCTGCTGGCCGCGCTCGGCTTCGTATGGCTGCGCCCGCGCACCACCGAGCGGAAGATCTGGTCGTGACGCGCTGGCTCGCGAGCGCCGCGATCGCGCTGCTGTTCGCGCTGAACGCCTACATGCCCCACTCCGCGATCGCGCGGCGCGGGCACGAGAGCGAGGTGCGGGCGCACGTCGCGGCGCTGACGCGACTCGTGGGTCAGCCGCTGCCCGCGCTCGAATTCGAGGACGGCGCCGGCCGCGCGGTGCGCCTCGGCGATCTGCTGGGCCGCCCCGTCTTGTTGGTGTTCGAACGCAGCGTGGATTGGTGACCCTTCACCAAGGCGCGGCTCGTGGAGCTGCGGAACGCGCTGGCCGGCGAGCCCGAGCTGCAGATCGTGTGGGTGATGGCGAAGGGCCAATACAACGCGCGCGCGGATCGCTTCATCGACGAGTACGGCCTGCGCGGGCGCATTCATTTCTGGCGCGATCCCGACTCGCGGGCGATCGACGCGCTCGGCCTGCGGCGCCCGAACCCCGAGCCGATCGAGGCGGGCGTTCCGCATCCCACCACGTTGTTGCTGGACGCGCACGGCGTCGTGCGCTTCGCCGACGTGCGCGAGGACTATCGCCTCTGGCTCGATCCGGCGACGGTGAGCGAGGCGCTGGGGCAGCTGCGCTGAGGCCAGACGCGGCGCGGCCTGCTCAGCCCGGCGCGGGCAGCGCCGCCGCCGCGGCGTTGATGTCGGCGTTGGTGAGCACGCGCTTCGCCGAGCCCGCGAGCGCGACCTGCAGCATGGCGCGGCCGATGCTCTCGGTCGTCGTGATCTGCGCCGGCGCGAGCGCGTGCACGACGGGGACGAGCGGAGCGAGCAGCGCGTAGAGCAGCCGGTAGGACGCGGTGCGCGAGGTGATCCCGTGCAGCGGCTCGATGATCCCCGGGCGGAAGATCGTCACCTGCGTGAACGGCATCGCCAGCAGCGCGTTCTCCGCGCGGCCCTTCACGCGCGCCCACATCACGCGGCCGGTCTCGGAGCTGTCCGCGCCCGCGCCCGAGATGAAGCACAGGCGCAGCCGCGGGCTGGCGCGCAGCAACGCCAGGCCCGCCGCCACGGAGAGGTTGTAGGTAACGCGCGTGTACGCGGCCTCGCTCATGCCGGCCGAGGTGATGCCCAGACAGAAGAAGCACGCGTCGTAGCCAGCGAGCCGCTCGGCGATGCCCGAGTAGTCGAACAGGTCCGCGTGCACGAGATCCTCGAGCTTCTCGTGCTTTCTTCCGGAGGACGCGCGCCCGATCGAGAGCACGCGCGTCACGCGCGGATCGAGCAGGCACTCGCGCAGCACGCCTTGCCCAATCATTCCGGTGGCCCCGAACAGGATCACCCGCATCGGCGCACCCCCAAGAACGCGGCGGCGATGCTCGCACAGCTCTTCGCGCCGGAATCTCGAGCGCCGGCGTCGCCTCTTCGAGCGCGCGAGTCGCCTCGTCTGGGACTCCGAGTCCCTAGAAAGTGCTGGCGATCACGATTGGCTCTCGGTAGAACGGGCGCCTTAGCGGGCCGCTGGGTGCCGACTTCAGCGCAGTCCGGCTCGCCGCACAAAGGGGACTTCATGACCACGCGCCACTGGCTCCGTCTGCTCCTCGCCGCGCCGATCGCTGCCTCGCTGGGTATGCCGCTCGCCGCCGTCGCGCAGGATGCGCCGGCTGCGCCGCCTGCCGCCGCGCCCGCCGCCGCCCCGGCCGACGCCTTCACCGAAGAGATCATCGTGACCTCGCGCAAGCGCGAGGAGAGCGTGCAGGACGTGCCCTTCGCGGTCAGCGCCAAGACCGGCGACGACCTGCGCGAGGCCGGCTCGAGCAACCTCGAGGACATCGCGCGCATCGTGCCGAGCCTCACGGTGCAGAACCTCGGGCCGGGGCAGAGCCAGGTCTCGATCCGCGGGAGCTCCGCTGGCCAAATCGTTCGCGATCAGCCGCAGGTGAAGGAGCAGGTCGGCATCTATCTCGATGAGTCCGCGGTGTCGCTGTCGCTCTTCACGCCCGACCTCGACCTGTTCGATCTGAACCGCGTCGAGGTGCTGCGCGGCCCGCAAGGCACGCTGTTCGGCGCCGGCTCCGAGGCCGGCACCGTTCGATACATCACCAACGCTCCGAACCTCGAGGAGGTCGAAGGCGCACTCGAGGGCGGAATCAACTTCGTTCAAGACGGCGGTCGCGGGGGCGACTTGAAGGGTGTCGTCAGCCTCCCTCTCATCGAAGGCAAGCTCGGCATGCGCGTCGCCGCCTTCTGGACGGGGTTCCCCGGCTTCATCGACGCGGTCAACCCGAACGGCAAGGAGCACGACGTCAACGAGGGCGATCGCTGGGGCTTCCGCGCGTCGCTGCTCTTCCAGCCGACCGATGCGATCAGCATCACCCCGCGCATCGTCTATCAGCAGGTCGGGGTGGACGGCTTCAATCGTCAAGATCGCTTCAACATCCTCGCGAACGAGTTCACGACGACGCGGCCGGCCGTCAACCTGGGCAAGCGCGAACAGTTTCGGCAGTTCACCGAGAAGTTCACCGACAAGTTCCTGCTCGCCGATCTGAACATGTCGATCCAAGCGAACGACTGGCTGACGTTCACCTCCGTCACCTCGTTCACCGACCGCGACATCGTGATGCTGCGCGACGCGACGCAGCTCACGGCCAGCATCACGGGCGGCAGCATCGGCCTCGCCGAGCCGATCTACACGCTCGACGCACCGCTCGACGACTCGACGGATGTGAAGTCGGTCACGCAAGAGCTTCGCGCTTCGGGCGAACACGAGATCGGCGGAGACGTGCTCAACTCGATCGACTGGGTGCTCGGCTACTTCTACAGCAACATCGATCGCGACTACGCACAGACGTTGTTCGTGGATGGTTTCGAGGCGCTCAGCGGAATTCCGACGGCAGGCGTCATCGCGGGCACCGACGAGCTCTTCTTCTCGCGCATCCCGTACGACTTCAAGCAGGACGCGCTGTTCGGCGAGACGACGTGGACGCTGTTCGACATGCTCCACCTCACTGCGGGTGTGCGCTGGTACACCTTCGAAGAGACGCGCGTGCTGAACTTCGATGGCATCTTCGCGGATCGCTTCATCAACAACGTCGGCACGACCATCGACCCGAGCACCGGCCAGCTGATCGTGGCGCCGTCCGTGACCAAGAGCGACGGCTTC
>DATBRS010000163.1:0-12985 GCA_036560185.1 Myxococcota bacterium | reverse complement strand
CCGTCGCCCGGCGGCAGCCGGTCGATCTTGTTGAACACGAGGATCTCGGGCCGGTCGCGCAAGCCCATCTCCGAGAGCACCGCGCGCACCGCCGCCATGCGGCGCTCGAGCCCCTCGCTCGACGGGTCGACGACGTGCAGGAAGACGTCGGCTTCGCGCAGTTCCTCGAGCGTGGCGCGGAACGCCGCGACCAGCGTCTCGGGGAGGTCGCGGATGAAGCCCACCGTGTCGGTGATGATCACCTCGCGATCGCGCGGGAAGCGCAGGCGCCGCGATGCGGGGTCGAGGGTCGCGAACATCTTGTCCGCGACGAGCACCTCGGTGCGCGTGAGCGCGCGCAGCAGCGTGCTCTTGCCCGCGTTCGTGTAACCGACGATCGAGAGCACCGGCGCGCCGCGCCGTCCACGCCGCGCGCGGCGCTGCTCGCGCTGCTCGCCGAGCTGGCGCGACTCGCGCTCGAGCCGCGTCACGCGGTCGCGCACGCGGCGGCGATCCATCTCGAGCTTCGTCTCGCCCGGGCCGCGCCCGCCGACGCCGCCGCCGAGCCGCGACAGCGAAGTGTCGCTCTGCGCGAGCCGCGGCAGCGCATACTTCAGCTGCGCCAGCTCGACCTGGAGCTTGCCGTCCCGGCTGGTGGCGCGCTGCGCGAAGATGTCGAGGATCAGCTGCGTGCGATCGATCACGCGCAGGTCGAGCGCCTCGGTCACGTTGCGCGCCTGCGTCCCTGATAAGTCGCCGTCGAAGATCACGAGGTCGACGTCGGACTGAAAGCAGCGGATCGCGAGATCCTGCAGCTTGCCCGAGCCGATCAGCGTGCGCGGATCGGGCTGCGCACGGTTCTGCACCAGCACGTCGACCACCTCGACGTTCGCCGAGCGCGCCAGCTCGCGGAGCTCCTCGGTCGACGCGTCGGTCTCCGCGCGCGAGCGGCCGGCGGTGACGACCACGAGCACCGCGCGATCCTCGCCCGCCACCTTGCGCGTACGCGTGCCACGCGAAAGCTCGTCCTCGAGCCCGCGCACCCAGTCGAGGAAGGGCAGCTCGAACAGCGACGCGAGCCTCGGCGGCAGGTACTGGATGCCCGCGCCGTCTCCGTTGGCGGGGCGCAGCGCGGCCACGTGCACGAGACCCGGCAGGCCGTCGGCCTCGACTGCGATCGTCGCCATCGCGTCGAGATGCAGCTTCGCGAGGTCCGTGAGGTCGTCCTGCGAGAGCGGCTCGGCGTCGGCGAAGCGCGTGTGCAGGCAGCGCAGGCCGCGCAGGCGACCCGGGCCCGCGCGCATGCGCCCCCAGTCCGGCATGGTGAGGCCCCGGTTTCCGCCGCACATCACGTGGGTGACGGCGCCGCGGCGGTCGATCAGCACGCCCACGACGCGCCGAATCTCGAGGGACAGCTCGGTCAGCTCGCGCGCCAGCTCGTGGGTCACCAACCGGTCCGGCGCGATGCTGCGTCGTCCGAGGCGCTCCAGCCGCTTCACATGGCTCGCCTTCAGACCGCTCGTGTTTCCTTCAACGCGCACTTCGACGGCTGGCCCCGCTCCTCAAAGTGCGCGCAGCTTACCCCCACGATTGCGGGATCGCGCCCGCAGCAAGCGTCACAGCCCCGCGGGGCCGAGCCTCGCGCGCAACGAGCCGCGCGATTCGGGGCACTACTCTGAGCCCTCGCTGACCGATGAAGCCGCATGGAGCGCAGCCTCGGGGCCAGCGCATGAAGGATCGAGGCATGAGCGCGACGAGGCTTGCGGTCTTGGTGCTCGCGGCGGGCCAAGGCACGCGCATGAAGTCGCGGCGCACGAAGGTGCTGCACGAGATCTGCGGCAAGCCGATGCTCGCGTACCCCCTGGCCGCCGCGGCCGAGCTCGGCGCCGAGAAGCTCGTGGTCGTGATCGGGCGCGACGCGGATCAGGTCGAGGCCGCGTTCGCCGGCCGCGCGCAGTTCGTCGTGCAGGCGGAGCAGCGCGGCACCGGGCACGCGGTGCAGATCGCGCTGCCCAAGCTCGGCGACTTCGCCGGCGACGTGCTCGTGCTGTACGGCGATACGCCGCTGCTGCGCGGCGAGACGCTCGCGCGCATGCGAGCGAAGCGGCGCGAGACGGGCGCAACACTGGTGATCCTCAGCTCGCCCGAGCCGCTGCCGGGCCTGGTCGTGCGCAGCGCAGACGGCGGCGTCGAGCGCATCGTCGAGCAGACCGACGCGACGCCCGACGAGCTGCGCATCCGCGAGGGCAACACCGGCGTGTACCTGTGCGACGGCGCGCTGCTCGCGAGCGCGGTCGCGCAGCTCTCGCCGAAGAATGCGCAGGCGGAGCTCTACCTGACCGAGGTCGTCGCGATCGCGCGCGCGCGCGGGCTCGCGGTCGAAGCGATTCGTCTCGACGACGCGGACGAGGCGCTCGGCGTGAACACGCGCGCCGAGCTCGCGCGCGCCGCCGCCGTGCAGCGCCGCCGCAACGTCGCGGCGCACATGGCCAACGGCGTCAGCTTCGTGGATCCCGAGAACGTCTACGTCGACACCGGCGTCGAGATCGGTCGCGACACCCAGATCGACCCCGGCGTCGTCATCACCGGCGCGACGCGCATCGGCGAGGGCGCGCACGTGAAGGCGCACTGCGTGATCGAGTCGAGCGTGCTCGACGACGACGTGGTGGTGGGCCCGAGCGCGCACTTGCGCCCGGGCTCGCGCCTGAAGAGCGGCGTGCGCATCGGCAACTTCGTCGAGGTGAAGAACAGCGTGCTCGGCCGCGGCGTGAAGGCCGACCACCTCGCGTACATCGGCGACGCCGACGTCGGCGAAGACTCGAGCTTCGGCTGCGGCGCGATCACTGTGAACTACGACTGGGAGAAGAAACACCGCACGACGATCGGCGAGCGCGTGCGCATCGGCTGCAACGCGAACCTGATCGCCCCCGTCACGCTCGAGAGCGACAGCTACGTGGCGGCGGGCACGACGGTCACGCAGACGGTCCCGAGCGACGCGATCGCGGTCGGCGCGGGGCGCCAGAAGAACGTCGAAGGCTGGGGCAAGAAGCGCCGCAAGCACGGCGGGCACGGAACCACTTGATCGAGGATGGCCGTCACTCGGGAGGCGCGGATGCAGCCGGCGCCGCTTTGCGTCGCGGCTGATCCGTCGACGGGCGACCGAACAGGAGAAGCAGATGTGCGGAATCGTCGGGTACGTCGGCCGTAAGCGCGCGGTCCAAGAGGTGCTGATCGACGGCCTGCGCCGCCTCGAGTACCGCGGCTACGACTCGTCGGGCATCGCGGTGTGGGACGGCCGCGAGCTCCGCATTCGCCGCGCGGTCGGCAAGCTCTCGAATCTCGACGCCGAGATTCGGCACGAGGATCTCGCGGGCGAGGTCGGCCTCGGCCACACGCGCTGGGCGACCCACGGCAAGCCGAGCGTGCCGAACGCGCACCCGCATCTCGCCGGCAGTGTCGCGATCATCCACAACGGCATCGTCGAGAACTACAGCGAGATCCGCGTCGAGCTCGAGGCCGCGGGGCGCACGCTTCTCTCCGAGACCGACACCGAGCTCGTCGCGCACCTGATCGATCAGCAGGTGATGGCCGGAGTCGACTTGCTCACCGCCACGCGCGCCGTCTCGAAGCGCCTGCTCGGCTCGTACGCGCTCGCGGTGTTCTCGACGCGCACGCCGGATCACATCGTGGTGGCGAAGAACGGCGGCAGCCCGCTGATCTTCGGCCTCGGCCAAGGCGAGTCGTTCCTGGCCAGCGACATCCCGGCGATCCTGCCGCACACGCGCCAGATGCTGTTCCTCGCGGACGGCGAGTTCGCGGTGCTCTCGCGCGACGGCGTGCAGCTCGTCGACGCGAACGGCCACCTGATCGAGCGCGCGCCGCGCACCATTCAATGGGATCCCGTCTCGGCGGAGAAGGGCGGCTTCGATCACTTCATGCAGAAGGAGATCTTCGAGCAGCCGCGCGCGCTGCGCGACACGCTCGGCACGCGCCTGCGCGAGGACGACCTCGATCTCGACCTCGACGGCATCGATCTCTCGCCCGCCGCGGCGAAGAACATCGAGCACGTCACGCTGCTCGCCTGCGGCACCGCGTACTACGCCTGCATGGTCGGCAAGTACCTGATCGAGCAGATCGCGGGCATCCCGTGCGAGGTCGATCTCGCGAGCGAGTACCGCTACCGGCGTCCGATCGTCGGCGCGCACGCGCTCGTGATTCCGGTCTCGCAGTCGGGTGAGACGGCGGACACGCTCGCCGCGCTGCGCGAAGCCAAGTCGCGCGGCGCGCGCGTGCTCGCGGTGTGCAACACGCGCGATTCCGCGATCGCGCGCGAGAGCCACGACGTGCTCTACACGATCGCGGGCCCGGAGATCGGCGTCGCCTCGACCAAGTGCTTCACCGCGCAGTTCCTCGCGCTCTACTTGATCGCGCTGAAGCTCGGCATCTCGCGCAAGACGCTCGGCGGTGAGGAGCTGAAGCGAGCGTTCACGAGCCTGCGCAGCCTGCCGCGCATCGTCGAGAAGACGCTCGCGCTCGATCCCCACATCCGCAGCGTCGCGCAGCGCTACTTCCGCGCGCCGAACTTCCTGTTCCTCGGCCGCGGGATCATGTACCCGATCGCGCTCGAGGGCGCACTCAAGCTGAAGGAGATCTCGTACATCCACGCCGAGGGCTACGCCGCCGGTGAGATGAAGCATGGCCCGATCGCGCTGATCGATCAGAACATGCCCGTGGTCGTGATCGCGAACCGCAGCCCGGTGTACGACAAGATGATCTCGAACCTCGAGCAGGTGCGCGCACGCGACGGGCGCGTGATCGCGATCGCGAGCGAGAGCGACGAACAGATCGCGGAGAAGGCCGACGCCGTGATCCGCATCCCGGAGCTCGGCGAGCACCTGACCGCGCTGCTCGCGACGATTCCGGTGCAGCTGCTCGCGTATCACGTCGCGACGCTGAAGGGCACGGACGTCGACCAGCCGCGCAACCTCGCGAAGTCGGTGACGGTCGAGTAGGGCGGAGATCGCGAGGCGACGAGCGGCGCTAGCGGTTAGCCTGCTCCTCCGCCTTCTTCCCCCGCCGCATTCCCCGAAGCTCCTTCCTCGCGGAGATCGCTCGTGCTCGTCGTCGACGAACTGCTCTCGGGCATGAACCCCGAGCAGCGCGAGGCCGTGCTCGCCACCGAGGGCCCGGTGCTCGTGCTCGCGGGCGCCGGCTCCGGCAAGACGCGGGTGCTCACCCACCGCATCGCGTACCTGATCGGCGCTTGCGGCATCGCGCCCGAGGCGATCCTCGCGGTCACCTTCACCAACAAGGCCGCGGGCGAGATGCGCGAGCGCGTCGCGAAGCTGCTCGGCCCGGACGGCGCCGGCGTGTGGCTCGCGACGTTCCACTCGACCTGCGTGCGCATCCTGCGCCGCGAGATCGGCCAGCTCGGCCGCTCGCGCGGCTTCGTGGTGTACGACGAAGCGGATTCGCTCTCGCTCGTGCAAGAGTCGATGCGCCGCCACGGCCTCGATCCGAAGGGCCCCGACGCGCGGCGCCTGCGCTGGCGCATCGATCAGTGGAAGAACGCGGGCGAGCTGCCGGCCGCGGCGGCCGAGGGCGCGCGCGACATCGAGGCGCGGCAGAGCGCCGAGATCTACGCGACCTACCAGCGCCTGCTCGCGGAGGCGAACGCGCTCGACTTCGGCGACCTGCTCCTGCTCACCGTCGACTTGTTCGATCGTTTCCCGAACGTGCTGCGCCACTACCAAGAGCGCTGGCAGTACCTGCTGGTCGACGAGTACCAGGACACGAACCGGGTGCAGTACCGGCTCGTGAAGCAGCTCTCGGCGCTGCACGGGAACGTCTGCGTCGTCGGCGATCCCCAACAATCGATCTACGGCTGGCGCGGCGCCGACGTCAACAACATCCTCGACTTCGAGCGCGACAATCCGGGCGCGCGCAGCGTTCGGCTGGTCCGCAACTACCGCTCGACGCAGGAGATCCTGAGCGGCGCGGGCGCGGTGGTCGAGAAGAATCGCGGCTCGCCGCTGCAGCTGATCGCGACGCGCGGCGCCGGCGAGCGCATCGTGCTGTTCGAGGGCCGCGACGAGCGCGACGAGGCGCAGCACGTGGTCCGGCGCATCCTCGAAGAGGTGCGAGACGGCGGGCGCAAGTACGGCGACTGCGCGGTCTTCTACCGCACCAACGCGCAGTCGCGGCCGATCGAAGAGGAGCTGCTGAAGTACGACGTGCCCTACGTCGTGGTCGGCGGCGTGCGCTTCTACGACCGCGCCGAAGTGAAGGACGTGCTCTGCTACTTGCGCGCCGTCGTGAACCCCGCGGATGCGGCGGCGCTCGGGCGCATCGCGAATCGGCCCGCGCGCGGAATCGGCGACACCACGCTCGAGCGCGCGCAGGAGCTGGCGCGCGCGCGCAGCGTCTCGCTCGAGGAGGGCCTGCGCGCGTTCGCCGCGAGCGAAGCCGCCGGCCGTGCGCGCCCGAAGCTCGTCGCGTTCCTCGAGCTGCTGGACGCCCTGCGCCGCGACGTCGCCGCGCTGCCGCCCGCCGAGGCGATCGCCGAGACGCTGCGCCGCAGCGGCTACCTGCTCGCGCTCGAGCGCGAGAACACGCCGGAAGCGGAGTCGCGGCTCGAGAACTTGCGCGAGCTGGTCGCCAGCGCGGAAGACTTCGCCGCCGACAGCGCCGAGGTCGTGGACGAGGCGCGCACTCCGCTCGAACGCTTCCTCGATCAGGTCGCGCTCGTCTCGGATCTCGACAGCGCGGAGCTGCGCAACGACCGCGTCTCCCTGATGACCGTGCACTCCGCGAAGGGGCTCGAGTTCCCGGTCGTGTTCGTCGCCGGCCTGGAAGAGGGCGTGTTCCCGCATCAGGCGGCCGCGCGCGACGGGCGCGACGTCGAGGAGGAGCGCCGGCTCTGCTACGTCGCGATGACGCGCGCGATGGAGCGCCTGACGCTCAGCTACGCGCGCGAGCGCAGGCGCTACGGCCAGCACAGCTTCGGCTCGCCGTCGCGCTTCCTGCGCGAGATCCCGACGAAGTTGCTCGACTTCCGCGGCGGCGCCGGCTTCAGCCAGGCGCCGGAACACGCCTCGGCGCCGCGTCCGCGCAGCGAGGGCCGGCACTACGACTACAGCTACGACCAGGGCGGCGCCGACGACGCGGCGAGCGACGCCGGCGTGCGCAAGGGCACGCGCCTCCGGCACCCGATCTTCGGCGCCGGCGTCGTGCTCGAAGTGATCGGCCGCGGGCCTGCCCAGAAGCTGCGCATCCAGTTCGACCGCGCGGGCGTGAAGACCGTGCTGGTGCGCTACGCGAACCTCGAGCTCGGGTGAACGCTCGGGGCCCGCGGCCGGCCTGCCGATGAGCGCTGGATGCTCGCCGACCTGAGACACGGCGCCGCGCTCGCGGCTCTGATGCGCGCCGAAGGGCGCGCCGCGCTGCTGCGCTCGGGATTGCGCTCCGGCCTGCTCGGCGCGCTGCGCGAGTGGACCAGCGCCGACGCGCTCGCCGCCGCGCAGGCGCTCGACAAGCACCTGTGCCTCGCTTGGCTCACCGCGCTCGAGGCGCACGCGCTGATCGAGCGGGAGGGCGAGCGCTTCCGCGTGACCGGCCTGGCGCGCTGGCTGCTCGATGGCCCCGATGCCGACGCCGCGCGCGCCGCGCTCGATCAATCGGCCTACGCCTACGCGCCCGTGCTCTCGCATCTGCCCGAGCTCATGCAGAGCGAGCGGCGCCCGCACTGGGGCTCGCGCGAAGAGGCGCTGCGCACGGCGCGCGCGTCGCGCCTCAGCGAGCGCCGCGCGCTCGCCGCGCTGCACCGCATCCCGGACGCGCGCAAGGCGCGCCGCATCCTCGACATCGGCTGCGGCGAGGCGCACATGCTCGCCCGGCTGCTCGCGCGCTACCGCGACGCGCTCGGCATGGGCATCGAGCTCGATGCCAGCGTCGCCGAGCGCGCGCAGGAGACGCTCGACGCAGCGCACGTCCAGCGCCGCTGCACGCTGCAGGTCGGGGACTTCTTCAGCGCCGAGCTGTCGCGCAGCTTCGACCTCGCGCTGCTGAGCAACAACCTGCACTACTTCGAGGAAGCGCGTTGGCCCGCGCTCTTCGCGCGCGTCGCCGAGCACCTCGCACCCGCCGGCATCCTCGCGATCCAGACGCCGGTGCTGCCAGACGGTGTGCTGGCGCGCGCGACCGGAATGCGCGCGACGCTCGCCACCTTCGATCTGTTCCTGCGCGCCCACGCCAACCTGTCGGGGCTGCCCGACCTCGCGCGCCTCGAGGCCGCGCTGCGCGGCGCGGGCTTCGCCGCCGTCGGCACGCAGCAGATCCTGCCGGGCGGCGGGCTCCGTTACGTCTGGGCGCGGAAGAGTTAGGCGCCCGCGGCGGCGGCCTTGGCGATGTGCTCGAGCCACCACTTCGGCATCTTGCCGAGCAGCTGCGTCAGATCCGAGTAGTCGCGCCAGAGCGCGATCTTGTCGCCGCGGATCACCTGCACCGACACGAACGGCAGCGGGATCACCTCGCCGGTGTGGAACTTCCAGGTCTCGGTGTGCTCGGTCATCACCACGTCGCCCTGACAAATCATGCGATGGATCTCGTGGTCGAACGCCCGCACCGGCTCGTGTCCGATGCGCAGCCGCCGCGCCACGCCCGCCGGCCCGACGCCGCCCGGGTCCGGTGCCGAGACGTCCTGATAGAGCCCGTCCTCGGTGAAGAAGCGCCCGATCGCGTCGTAGTCGCGCACGACGTAGACCGCGTGCCAGAAGCGCTCCACCAGCGCGCGGTTCCGCTCTTCCTGCGTCATCGTGGCTCCTTTCGCGAGTGAGGTGCGAGTGAAGCCCGGTTCCGCGCGCGATGCGATAGCCGAGGGCTGGCGCGACGCGAACGCGCACTGGCCCTTCATTGTGATCGGCGCCGGCGCCGCGGGTCTCCTCGCCGCGCTCTTCGCTGCGCGCGGCGGCGTGCGTACGCTGCTGCTCGAATCCCACGCGAAGCCCGGGGCGAAGATTCGCGTCAGCGGCGGCGGACGCTGCAACGTGCTGCCGTCCCACGCGGAGCCCGGCGACTTCCACAGCGAGGGCTCGCACCACGCGCTGCGCAACGTGCTGCGCTCGTGGCCGCTCGAAGAAGTGCGCGAGCTCTTCGAGCGCGATCTCGGAGTCGCATTGAAGGTGGAGGACACCGGCAAGGTGTTCCCGCTGAGCGACGACCCGGGCGAGATCACGCGCGCGCTGCTCGGCGCGTGCGAGCGCGCCGGCGTCGCGCTGCGGGCGGGCGTCCGCGTGCAGGCGCTGCGCGCGCTCGCTGTGGGCGCGGCGGACGGCGCACGCTTCGAGCTCGCGCTCGCGAGCGGCGAGCTCGTTCGCGCCGAGCGCGTCGCGCTCTGCACCGGCGGCCTCTCGCTCCCGAAGACCGGGAGCGACGGCTGGGGTTATCAGGCCGCCGAGCGCCTCGGGCATCGCCTCCGACCGCGCTACCCCGCGCTCGTGCCGCTGCTCGCGAGCGACCCGCGCTGGGGCGAGCTCGCCGGAGTGAGCCTGCGCGCGAAGCTGAGCGCGCGGCGCGGCAGCGAGGTGCTCGATGAGCGCACAGGCGATCTGCTCTTCACCCACCGCGGCTTCAGCGGGCCAGTCGTGCTCGACGTCTCGCACTGCCTCGCGCGGGCCGGGCATCACGGCGTCGCCCTGCACGCCGCATGGCTCGGCGATGACGTCGCTGCGTGGGATGCGCGCCTGCGCAAAGGCGGCGCGCGCAGCGTGCAGAGCTTCGCGCGCGCGCACCTGCCGAAGCGCCTCGCGGATGCGCTCGTTGCGCGCAGCGGCGTCGATCCCGATCGCGCGCTCGCGCGCCTCACGCGCGAGGAGCGCAGGCGCGTCGCCGAGACGCTCGGCGCGTGCCCGCTCGAGATCGCGGGCGACGAGGGCTACCGCACCGCGGAAGTCACCGGCGGCGGCGTGCCACTCGAAGAGGTCGCGACGCGCACCCTCGAATCGCGCCTCGTCCCCGGCCTCTACTTCGCCGGCGAGATCCTCGACGTCACCGGCAGGATCGGCGGATTCAATTTTCTGTGGGCGTGGGTGACGGGGAGGAAGGTAGGTTGCTCGATTGCATCCTGCGGCGTCATTTGAAGCTCAGCACCCGATAGCGAACCGCCCCGACAAGAGTTTTGGCCGCACTGAGTCGCACATGAGCGCCTACCGGCGGGAGTGCGCCCTGCGGGAGGCTGGCGGATACGCGCCGGCCGTCTTCGAGACGAACCTGGGCGACTGGAACGTTCTCGTAGTCCGAAGGGTGCATCTGCACTGACTCGATCGTCCCATCGGCAAACGACACGTTGGTCGGTATGAGAAGGAGTGCGCAGATCGCGAGCCCCGCGGCCACGAGCGACGCACCGAGAATCCAACCTTTCGAGCGAAGGCGCTTCTCGCCGCGTTCGATTCGGTCGAGGAACGCTTGCTGCGACTCGTGCAAGTCTCTCCCCTGGCTCTTAAGTCGGTCTGAAGTCGGCGGGTCGCCAGGCTACCCCCGCCTGGTCTCCAGCTCCTCCCACCGCTTGTACGCCGCCGCGATTTCTTCTGCGAGTGCGGCGATGCGCGCCTGCACGCGCTTCTGGGAGCTCGGGTCGCTGCGGTAGAAGGCGGGGTCGCTCACACGATCGTTCAGCTCTTCCTGCTCGCGCTCGAGCGTCTCGATCTTCGCAGGCGCGTCCGCGAGCTCGCGGGACTCCTTGAACGAGAGCTTGTTGGGCCGTGTCGTCGCAGCGCTCGGTGAGCCCTCGGCGTCGCTCGCCTTCGCCGGCGCGCGCGCGCTGTTCTCCGCCGCCTTCGCCGCGGAGGCAGCGCGGCGCGCGTGGCGCTGCCAATCCGAGTAGCCGCCGACGTACTCCTGCACGCGGCCGTCGCCCTCGAACACCAGCGTCGAGGTGACGACGTTGTCGAGGAACGCGCGGTCGTGGGAGGCGACCAGCAGCGTGCCCGGGAACTCCATCAACAACTCTTCGAGCAGCTCGAGCGTCTCGAGGTCGAGGTCGTTCGTGGGCTCGTCCATCACGATCAGGTTGGCGGGGCGCGCGAACAGGCGCGCCAGCAGCAGGCGGTTGCGCTCGCCGCCGGAGAGCGCCTTCACCGGCGTGCGCACGCGCTCGGGCTCGAACAGAAAATCTTGCAGGTAGCTGAGCACGTGGCGGCGCTCGCCGTTGATCTCGGTGTACTCGCGGCCCTCGGCGATGTTCTCGAGCACGGTCTTCTCGAGCTCGAGCGTGTCGCGCAGCTGATCGAAGTAGGCGACCTCGAGCCGCGTTCCGAGTCGCACGCTGCCCGTCGCCGGCGCGAGCTCGCCGAGCAGGATCCGCAGCAGCGTGGTCTTGCCGACGCCGTTCGGGCCGATCAGGCCGATGCGGTCGCCGCGCATGATCCGCAGCGAGAGATCGCGCACGAGCGGCTGCCCGCCCCACGCGAACGAGAGCTTCTGCACGTCCGCGACGAGCTTCCCCGAGGCCTCGCCGGCATCGACGGCGAGCCGCGCCGCGCCCTCCAGCTCGCGCCGCTGCGCGCGCTCCTCGCGCAGACGCAGCAGCGCGCGCACGCGGCCCTCGTCGCGCGTGCGGCGCGCCTTGATGCCCTTGCGGATCCAGACTTCCTCTTGCGCGAGCTTCTTGTCGAACAGCGCGTTGTTGCGCTCCTCTTCCTCGAGCGCCGCTTGCTTCAGCGTGAGGAAGCGCGCGTAGTCGCCGGGCCACGACGTGAGCGCGCCGCGATCGAGCTCGACGATGCGCGTCGCGAGGCGCGTCAGCAGCGCGCGGTCGTGGGTCACGAACAGCACGCCGCCGCGGAACTCTTGGAGCTGCTCCTCGAGCCACTGGATCACCTCGATGTCGAGGTGGTTGGTGGGCTCGTCGAGCAACAACAAGTCCGGCTCGGAGACGAGCGCGCGCGCCAGCGCGACGCGGCGTTTCCAGCCGCCGGAGAGCGAGCCGAGTGTGGCGTCCGCGGGCAGCGCGAGCCGCGCCACGATCTGGTCGACGCGCTGGCCGAGGCTCCAGCCGCCGCGCGCCTCGATCTCGTGCTGCAGCTCCTCCATGCGGCGGAGCGTGGCCGGCTCGCCGTTCGCGGCCTCGTGCGCCGCGTGGTGATACGCCGCGAGCAGGCGTCCGACTTCGGCGACGCCCTCCGCGACCGCGTCATACACCGTCGTGTGTTCCGCCTCGGGCAGATCCTGGGCGAGCCGCGCGACGCGCAGGCCCGGCTGCCGCCAGATCACGCCGGCGTCGGGCTGCGCCTCGCCGTCCACGAGCTTCAGCAGCGTCGACTTGCCTGCGCCGTTGCGGCCGATCAGGCAGACGCGCTCGCCGGGCTCGATCTGGAAGCTCGCGTTCTCGAGCAGTGGCCCGCGGCCGTGAGCGATCGCGACGCCTTCGAAGCTGAGGAGGGGCATGGGCGCGGGAACATAGGCAGCGCGCGCGAGAACTCTCGTCGCGCCGAAATCAGCGCGAGCTCGCCGGCGGGCCCTTCAGCTCGACCACGTTGCCGTCGGGGTCGCGCAGGTACATCGACGGCCCGTTCCCCTCCGCGCCGTAGCGCGTGCCGACCTCGCCGGGCTCCACGCCGTGCCCGCGCAGGTGCGCCGAGAGCGCCGCCGCATCGAAGGCGTCGATGCGCAGGCAGATGTGGTCGACGTTCTTGCCGTCCGGCGCCGGCGCACCGCCACCAACCTTGCCGAGCGGCGAATCGACCGGCACGAGATCGATCAGCGAAGCGCCCGCACGCAGCTGCACCAAACCGATCGCATCGACGCGCCGCTCGATCTCACAGCCGAGCGCGCCCTGATAAAACCGCAGCGCGGCATCGAGATCGCGCACGCGCAGCACGACGTGGTCGAGGCCGAGCACACGGAACTTCATCCGCTGAATCTGCGCGACGCCGTCCGTGCCAGTCAACCGCGCCAACGCTCGTCGCGATGCGAAAGTGCCTGGAGCGCGCCTCGACGGCGCGCTCCAGGC
>DATBRS010000162.1:0-21431 GCA_036560185.1 Myxococcota bacterium | reverse complement strand
GTTCGGCTGCCTCGGTCCGGCGCTCCGCATCGTCACCGTCGCGGAGCAAGCGGGCCCGGTGGCTTCCACGCCCGGCCCGTGCACCGTCGCCGAGCACTCGTTCGCCAGCGCGCCGCCGCTCGACCTGCTGCTCGTGCCGGGCGGTTTCGGAACGTTCCCGCAGCTCGAGAACAAGGAGATGCTGGGCTTCCTGCGCGAGCGCGCGCCGCGCGCCGAGGTGGCGATGTCGGTGTGCACCGGCGCCGCGCTCTACGCCGCAGCCGGCCTGCTCGACGGCCGCCGCGCCACCACCAACAAGCAGTTCTTCTCGATGACCTGCGCGAGCGGGCCGAAGACGGACTGGGTGAAGGAGGCGCGCTGGGTCGAGGACGGCAAGATGGTCACGTCGTCGGGCGTCTCCGCCGGCACCGACATGGCCCTCGCCGTGATCGCGAAGCTGTGGGGCGCGTCCGCTGCGCAGCAGGTCGCGGAGATCACCGAGTACGAGTGGCAGCGCGACCCCGCGCGCGATCCGTTCGCGCGCTTCCTCGATCACGCAAGGATCGCGGTGGAGGGCCTCGCGTGAGCGCACCGGATTGCCGGGGCGAGCCCGGCCGCGTCGCGCCTGCGATCGACCGCAACAAGTGCGAGGGCAAAGCCGACTGCGTGCGCGTGTGCCCCTACGGCGTGTTCGAGATGGGCGTGCTGCCGCCGGCGCAGCGCGCGTCGCTCTCGTGGCTCGGGCGCCTCAAGGGCTGGGCGCACGCCTACCGGCAGGCGTTCGTGGTGAAGCCGCTGGACTGCCACGCGTGCAACCTTTGCGTCGACGCGTGTCCGGAGTCCGCCATCCAGCTCGTGTCCATGAGGGGTTGATCCGTGCCTTCCTTCTCGAAGCCGCCCGTCGTCTCCGCGGAGCAGGCCGCCGCGCTCGTGAAGTCCGGTGACTGGGTCGACTGGGGGCTCAACGGTTCGCAGCCGGTCGTGTTCGACCGCGCGCTCGCGGCGCGCGCGAGCGAGCTGCGCGGCGTGAAGATCCGCAGCGGGCTCGCGCTGCGGCCGCGCGCCGTGCTCGAGGCCGATCCGCGCGGCGAGCACTTTCACATGCTCGGCTGGCACTTCAGCGGCGCCGACCGCAAGGCCCACGACGCGGGCATCATGCACTACATCCCGATGAACTTCGGCGAGGCGCCCGCCTATTACAGGCGCTTCATCGAGCGCGTCGACGTGGCCTGCTTGCAGACCGCGCCGATGGACGAGCACGGCTACTTCAACTTCAGCGCCGCGGTCACCTACCTGAAGGCCGTCACCGAGCGCGCCACGAAGCTCGTGGTCGAGGTGAACCCCTCCTATCCACGCGTGCTCGGCTGCGAAGAGGGCGTGCACGCGAGCGAGGTCGATTTCGTGATCGAGGGCGACGGCCAGCCCACGCCGGTGCTGCCCGCCGCGCCGCCGACGGAGGTCGACAAGATCGTCGCGCGCCTGATCGCCGCAGAGATCGAGGACGGCTCGTGCCTGCAGATCGGCATCGGCGGCATGCCCAACGCGGTGTGCTCGATGCTGAAGGACGCGGGCGTGAAGGAGCTCGGCGTGCACACCGAGATGCTCGTCGACGGCATGGTCGAGCTGTACGAGGCGGGCTTGATCACGGGCGCGCGCAAGCAGCTGAACCGCGGGCAGATGGTGTTCACCTTCGCGCTCGGCTCGCCGCGGCTCTACGAGTTCATCGACCGGAATCCCGGCGCGCAGAGCTATCCGGTCGACTACACGAACCTGCCCGACAACATCGCGCGCAACGAGCGCGTGGTGTCCATCAACAACACCACGCAGCTCGACCTCCAGGGCCAGGCCGCGAGCGAGTCGAGCGGGCACCGCCACATCTCGGGCACCGGCGGGCAGCTTCAGTTCGTGCGCGGCGCGTACCAATCACTGCGCGGCAAGTCCTTCATCTGCCTGTCGTCCGTCTACGAGCGCAACGGCAAGCGCGAGAGCCGGATCGTGACGACGCTGACGCCCGGCAACATCGTGACCACGCCGCGCACCGACACGATGTACGTCGTCACCGAGTACGGCATGGTGAACCTGAAGGGACTCAGCGTGCCCGAGCGCGCCAGCGCGCTGATCGGCATCGCGCACCCGGATTTCCGCGAGGCGCTCGGGCGCGAGGCGCGCGAGCGGAACCTGATTCCGCGCGTGTGGTCGTGAGCGCCCTCGCCGGCACGTTCATCGCCGGCCACCCGCAGCTGTCGCTGAAGCAGCGCAAGGAGTGGGTCGAGATCCTCGTCGACTTCGAGACGCGCAATCAGTACGCGGTGTTCGGCAGCCGCGGCGAGGAGGTCGGCACGCTCGCGGAGGAAGGCGGCGGGCTCGGGCGCGTGCTGACGCGCTGGCTGCTGCGCTCGCATCGCCCGCTCGACGCTGCGCTCTGCGACCGCCTCGGCGCCGTGGTGTTACGGCTGAGCCGCCCGTTCTTCTTCTTGTTCTCGGATCTGAACGTGAGCGACGCGCGAGGCGTGACGATCGGCAGCGTGCATCGCCGCTTCGGCATCCTCTACCGCAAGTACGACCTGCGCGACGCGCACGGCCGCACCTTCGCGCGCGTCAAGAGCCCCTTCTGGCGCATCTGGACCTTCTTCGTGCGGGCCGAGGACGGGCGCGACGCGACGATCGGCAAGAAGTGGGGCGGCGTGCTGCGCGAGGTGTTCGCCGACGCCGACACCTTCGGCGTCGACTTCTCGCAGGCGAGCTGGGCGCCGGAAGAGCGCGCGGTGATCTTCGCGGCCGCCGTCTCGATCGACTTCGACTTCTTCGAGAACAACCAGGGCGTTGGCGGCGTGTTCGGGGCGAGCGACATCTTCGGCTGAGCGCGCGCGTGAGCGAGGGGGATGAGACGTGCGTTCGACGCCGAAGCGGATCTCGCCCGCGGAAGCCGCCGCGCTGGTGAAGAGCGGCGACTGGATCGACTACGGCGCCGGCGCGGTGCAGCCGAGCGCGTTCGACCGCGCGCTCGCGGCGCGCGCGCCCGAGCTGCGCGGCGTGAAGATCCGCGCGAACTTCACCGGCGCAGCGCGCGCCGTGCTCGAAGCGGATCCCACGGGCGAGCACTTCACGTGGCTGTCGTGGCACATGAGCGCCTACGACCGCGCCTATGCCGACCGCGGCCTCGCGCACTACATCCCGATGAACTTCGGCGAAGCGCCCGACTACTACCGGCGTTTCCTTCCGCCCGTCGACCTGATCTGCATCCAAGCCGCGCCGATGGGCGGCGGCTGGTTCAACTTCGGCGTCGCCGCGACCTACGTCCGCGCGATCACCGAGCGCGCGAGATGCGTCGTGATCGAGGAGAACCCCGCGCTGCCCGTGATGCTCGGCAGCGAGAACGCGATCCACGCGAGCGACGTGAGCTACGTGATCCCGGGTGACGGCGCGCCGCCGCCGGAGCTGCCGAACCCGCCCGCGAGCGACGTCGACCGCGCGGTGGCGAAGCGCATCGCGGAGCACATCGAGCACGGCGCGTGCCTGCAGATCGGCGTCGGCGGCATGCCCAATGCGGTGTGCTCGCTGCTGCGCGAGACGGGCGTGCGCGATCTCGGCATCCATACCGAGCTGCTCACCGAGAGCATGCTCGAGCTGTACGAGGCGGGCGTGATCACCGGCGCGCGCAAGCAGCTGAACCGCGGCCAGATGGTGTGCACCTTCGCGGGCGGCTCGCGAGCGCTCTACGCGTTCGCGCACCGCAACCCCGCCGCGCAGAGCTTCGCGGTCGACTACACGAATGCGCCCGACGTGATCGCGCGCAACGACGACGTGATCGCGATCAACAGCACCACGCAGCTCGACCTGCAGGGCCAAGCCGCGAGCGAGTCCGACGGGCATCGCCACATCTCCGGCACCGGCGGCCAGCTGCAGTTCGTGCGCGGCGCCTACGCGTCGCGTGGCGGCAAGGCGTTCCTGTGTCTGCCCTCCACGTACGAGAAGCGAGGCGTGCGCAAGAGCCGCATCGTCACGACGCTCACGCCCGGCAACATCGTCACGACGCCGCGCACCGACGTGATGTACGTCGTCACCGAGCACGGCTGCGTGAACCTGAAGGGGATGTCGGTGCCGGAGCGCGCGACCGCGCTGATCGCCCTCGCGCACCCGGATTTTCGCGAGGCGCTGGCGCGCGAGGCGCGGGAGCTGAACCTGATTCCGCGGATTTGGGTGTGAGCGCGCTCTGCGTTCACACGTCGTCGAGCGTGAGCGCCCGCGGCTGCTTCCCGTCCACGTCCGTGAATCCGTACTCGCGCGCGAGCTGTGCCGCGACGAGCGCGCTCCCGCTCCGCCGCAACACCTCCGGGTCGCGGACCAGCGCCGCCACCGCGCGGCCGGTGAAGCGCGGCGATTCGCTGTTGCGGAGATCGAGGAATGCGGCGGCTTCCATCACGCGCTCCGTGCGCACGAGGCCCGGATACAGCGACAGCACCGCCACGCCGTGGTCGCGCAGCTCGTGGGCGCAGTCGGCGCTGAGGCGATCGGTAGCGGCCTTCGCCACGCCGTAGGCGACGTTGCCGAGATACTTCTGCGCGGCCCAGAACGAGAGGTTGACGATCAGCCCGCTGCCCTGCGCGATCAGCGTGGGCGCAGCGAGCCGCGAGCACGCGTAGGCGGCGCGCACGCCCGCGGCGAGCATGGCGTCCCAGCGCCAGAGCGGCTGCTGCCAGAACGGACGCGGCCAGGTGAACTCGCCGTTCTCGCTCATGTTCTCGTACCCGCCCCAGGCTCCGTTCACGAGCAGGTCGAGGCCGCCGAGCTCGCGCAGCGCGAGCGCGAAGAGCGCCTCGCTCTGCGCGTCGTCGCGAAGATCGCAGCGCAGCGCGAGCGGGCGGCCGCCGAGGCTTGTTACGGACGCGGCGGTCTGCGCGAGCGCCGCCGCGTCGCGCCCCGCGATCGCGACGTGCGCCCCGATCTCGCCGAGCGCCTCCGCGACGCCGCGCCCGACGCCGCGGCTCGCGCCCGTGACGATCGCGCGAAGCGGCGGCGTGCTCGGCATGGGTCGTCCTCCAGCCGAAGCGATCGCTAGGGAACGTGCTCGGCGCATTCAAGCGCTGGAACCGGCCTTGGCGCCGCGTTCGCGGGCCTCGCGATCGTCGCGGCGCCAGAGCGGACCTCCGAGGCTCAGGCGCCGAGCGACATCTTGTAGGTGACGAGCGCGACCGCGACCTCGCGCCCCGCCGCGTCCGCGACGCTCACCTCGCCGGTGCAGATCTCTCGGCCGCGCCGCCGCACGCGCGCGTCGGCGACGAGATCCTGCCCGCGCCCCGCCGAGACGAAGTTGATGCTGAAGCCGATCGTCGTGCCGCGCGCTTGGGGCGAAGCATCGGGATGCGCCCAGAACGCGGCGGTCGCGGTGGCGTCGACGAGCGCGGAGATCGCGCCGCCGTGCACGGTGTCGCCGAGCGTCGTGAGCTCGAGGCGATAGGGCAGGCGCACGCGCACGCGATCCGGCTCGGCGCTCACGAGCGTGAGCCCGAGCAGCTTGCCATAGGGCGAGCGCACGATCGCGCCGTCGACGAGTTGGCGCACGCCGTCGGGAAGGGTCGACATTTCGTTCTCTCCGGTTCTATGGGGCCGCGCGCAGCGTAAGGCAAGCGCCTCGGGCCGCGCGCGCACTTCCCCGGCAGGGAATCGACGCGTTCGCTTAGGATGCGCGGTCGCGCGAGGAGCGGGGATGCGTGCAGATCGAGAGGCGTTGGTCGCTGTCGCGAAGCGGCACGCGCGAGCGGAAGCGGAGGGCGACCTCGCGACCACACTGGCGACGCTCGAGGATGATCCGGTCTACGAGCTCGCCACGCTCGGCATCTCGTTCCGCGGCAAGCTCGCGGCGCGCACCTATTACGAGCACTTCTTCGGCACGTTCCAGCCATGGATCGCGGGCTTCGAGCTGGTGAATCAGTGGGCCAGCGACGAGGGCCTCGGCGAGGAGTACTGGCTCGATCTCGCGCTACCAGGGGCGGCGCGAGAGCGGCATCGCATCATCGGCATCTTGGTGTTCGGCGAGACGAAGCTCGCGGGCGAGCGGCTGTACGCGAGCGACGGCCTGCTGCGCGTGATGCTCGGGCCGGCGTACGCGCTCGCGGAGGCGCAGAGCGGACGTCACGCGTCGACGTGACACATGCGCGCGAGGATCCTGCGCTCGGGGTCGCCGATTTGGCCGCGCGCGTGCATCACGCGCGAATTGTCGATCAGCGCGAGATCGCCGCGTTGCCAGACGATCGGGTAGCTGTTCGCGTCGGCGAGCTGCTGGAGCTCGCGCAGCAGGCGGGCCGGTAGCTTGCTGCCGTCCCCGAGCAGAATGCGCGGCGCGCGGAAGATCACCTGATTGCAGAACGAGGCGCGCCCCGTCCAGCGCACGCTCGTGAGCATGGGCGCGCGGTAACGCGCCTTGACGCCCTCCGCGGAGAACTTCCAGCTCAGCGCTTCCACGCTGCTCAGGCGCTCCGCCATGCGCGTCAGCGCGGCTTCCGCGCCGGCCTCGTCCGCCGCTCCGAGCGCGAGCGGCCACGATTCTCGCGGCAACGGGTAGCGGTATTCGACGGACGACTGGCTCACGAAGTCGCGGCTGCTCGGCGTGAGCTGCTCGAAGATCGCGCAGCCATCGCTGAGGAACGTCTCGCCGCCTGTTCGCGCGGGCCGCTCGCAGAAGAAGAACACCAGGTCCGGAGCGAAGGGCGCGTAGCCGCGTTCGCGGTGCCACGCGAACGGGCGCGTGCCGAGATTCACGGTCGCGGTCGTCTCCGTGACGCGCTCGCGCCTGCCGATCGCCGTCGCGTGGTGACTCGTGAAGCGCGTGCCGAAGCGCGCGGTGAGCTCCTCCATGCTCGCGAGCTCGAAGCCGAAGCCGCGCAGCAGAACCGCGCCGCACCCGCGCAACGAGTGCTCGATCGCAGCCGCGCGATCGTTCAGCGCCGCGATGTCGGGGTACACCTCGCTCGGCTGGATCACGAGGCCGAAGCTCTGCGTCATCTCCGCGAGCGGCTCGCCGCGCGCCGGCCTCGCGCTCGTCTCGTTCAGCTCAGCGATCTTCAATGCACGCTCCATAGCCGTAGCCGGCGTCGAGTCGCCGCATCCGCTCGTTCAGGAACGCGACGTCGTCGGCGCTCAGGTACTCGCGGAAGCCGCCGACTCGGCCGCGCCGCATCTTGAAGGACTCCGGATCCTCGGCCCGGCGCGGCTGCAGCTCGCGCCGCTCGGAGCGCAGGCTCTTGCTCCGCAGGTTCTCGAACGCGCTCCAGGCCGCCACGTCGCCCAACAACTCGGGCGAGACGGGCGGCCACGCGATGCCGTCCAGGATCGCGCGCAGCGTCGCGAGCGGGTCGGCGTGCAGGTCCTCGTAGCGAACCACGTGCAGCTGCTTCGGAACGCCGCGGTTCGCCCACCAGTTGTTGTAGAAGGCCGTGAACGAATCGGCGCCGCCCACCTCGGAGCGCAGATAGGCGGAGAGGCTCGGGTCGTGCCGCTTCTGCTCGCGCCGCGTCAGCTGGAAGAAGCTCGACACCATCACATCGCGCAGATCGCGCACGAGCAGCACGACGATCTTGTCGCGATACAGCGGCGCCTTGTCGCGCGTGAGCTCGTCCGCGCGGTGGTGCTGCGGCCAGTCGTCGTGGGTGAACACGACCGTCGGCGTGTCGCGCAGGCCGCGCGTCGCCTCGTAGACGTCGAAGAGCGCGTCGAGGTCGTCGGCTTTCTCCGCGCCTCCGTGCTGCAACGCGACCAGGCGGCCGAGCATCAGGCGAACCCAGGTGCGTCCACATTTCGGGAACGAAACGAACGCGGCGTCGAACGGGCGCAGGCTCCAGCGATCGACGGGTTCGCGCGACACCGGGTCGGCCTCCGCGGCGGAGCTTGCCTCAGGGACGCCGCGAGATCAGCGCCCGCGGAAGGTCGGCTCGCGCTTTTCGACGAAGGCGCGCGCGGCCTCGCGGTGGTCCTCGGTCAGGCCGGTGTGGACATGATGGGTGGCCTCGAGGTCGAGGCAGTCGAACACGTCCGCGCCGCTGGCCGCGCGGTTGATGTTCTCCTTCATGTAGCGGTAGGCGACCGCCGGGCCGTGGGCGAGGCGTAGCGCGAGCTCGCGCGTCTGCTTCTCGAGCTCGCCCGCCGGCACGACGCGGTTCACCAGGCCGACGCGCAGCGCCTCCGCGGCGCTCACGCGCTCGCTCAGGAAGTAGAGCTCGCGCGCTCGCGCCGCGCCGACCACGCGCGTCGCGAAGAAGGTGCCGCCGTAGTCGCCGGAGAAGCCGACGCGCGCGAACGAGGTGAGCAGCACCGCGCTCTCCGAGGCGATGCGCAGGTCGCAGGCCATCGCGAGCGCGAAGCCGGCGCCGGCCGCGGCGCCGGGCAGCGCCGCGATCACGGGCTTCGGCATCGTGTAGATGCGGCCCGCGGTCGCGCGCTGCGAGAGGCGCTGGGCGTGGATGCGCGCGTCGATGCCGCCGCCGTCGCCACCCGCCCCCGCGCCGGTGTTGCGCTCGTTCATGCCCTTCACGTCGCCGCCGGCGCTGAACGCGGCGCCCGTGCCGGTGAGCACCACGCAGCCCACGTCGTGGGCGCTCTCCGCTTCCTCCAGCGCGCGCGCGAGGCCCGCGAGCATCTCGCCCGAGAACGCGTTGCGGCGCTCGGGGCGGTTCATGGTGAGCGTCGCGACGCGCTCCTCGACGTGCGCGAGCAGGTGGTCGGTGCCGGTGTCGATCGTGCGGTTGGTCATGGCGTACTCCTCCTTGCTTGAGCTGCGACGGTATCGCGGCGGGGGTTCGCGCTCGCGAGGGAGATCGAGGCGGCGCAGCGGCGGGTGGGGCGGGCGGTTGCGACTCCGGCCCTTGGCTTCGAGGCGTGCGGGCTCGGTGGAGGAGAGTGCGGTGCGGATTGGGCGCGCTTGCGCGCTCGGGCCGCGCAGCTTGGCGCGGAGGCGTGCGGCGGGGGTGCTTCGGAGCGGGCCTTCGCTGCAACTCGCGCCGCCCCGCCCGCCGCTGCGCCGGCGGCGTCCGGTGGAGCCCGGGATCGCCACCGTCTTCGGTTTGAGAGCGAAGCGAGAGCGCCTTCGAGGCGCTCTCGCTTCGCTCGTTGGGGAGCTGAGCGCACCGGGTGCGCGTTTCGTGGCATCGTCGGAGCGCGCTCGGGAGGAGTGTTCCATGAAGACTCGTCAGCTCGGCCGCACGGGGCTGCGCGTTCCCGTGCTGTGCCTCGGCACGATGACGTTCGGCCTGCAGTGCGATCGCGACACGTCGTTCGCGATCCTCGACCGCTCGCTCGAGGGCGGCCTCGACTTCCTCGACACCGCGGACGTCTACCCGCTCGGCGGCAGCGCGGAGACGGTCGGCCGCACCGAGGAGCTGATCGGCGAGTGGATGCAGCTGCGCAACAACCGCGATCGCATCGTGCTCGCGACGAAGTGCCGCGGGCCGATGGGGCGCGGCGCGAACGACGTCGGGCTCTCGCGCCAGCACGTGCTCGCGGCCTGCGACGCGAGCCTGCGCCGGCTGCGCACGGACCGCATCGATCTCTACCAGACGCACTTCTTCGATCCCGACGTGCGCATCGAGGAGACGCTGCGCGCGCTCGAGGATCTCGTGCGCGCGGGCAAGGTGCGATACGTCGGCTGCTCGAACTATCCGGCGTGGCGTCTCGCCGAGGCGCTGGCGTCGGCGCGCCAGCTCGGCAGCGAGGGCTACGTCTCGGTGCAGCCGCGATACAACCTCCTGTATCGCGACATCGAGACCGAGCTGATTCCGCTCTGTGTCTCTCAGGGGCTCGGCGTGATCGTCTACAACCCGCTCGCCGGCGGGTTCCTGTCGGGCAAGCACAAGCTCGCGCCCGAGCCCGAGCAGCAAGGGCGCTTCACGCTCGGCGCGGCGGGCAAGATGTATCGCCACCGCTACTGGCAGGAAGCGCAGTTCGCGGCGGTCGAGCGTTTGAAGAAGGAAGTGGAGGCGCGCGGGCTCGATCTCGTGAGTGTCGCGGTGGCGTGGGTGATCGCGCAGCCGGGCATCACGTCCGCGATCATCGGCGCAAGCAAGCCGGCGCAGCTCACGTCGTCGCTGGCGGCCGCGGAGCTCGCCCTCGACGACTCGCTGCGCGCCGCTTGCGAGGCGATTTGGTGGGAGCTGCCGAGGCGGCCGGTGGCGGAGGGCTACCGCTAGCCCCGACTGCGCTGCAACGGAGCGCTCTGGCCGAGGAGAGGCCAGTCGGGGTGTTTTCCGGCGCAGAGGCGCGCGCCTGCTCGACTCGCCTGCGCACGCGCTGCGCCTCGGGAAATCGTGCGATCTCCTCCGAACAGGCGAGGCGCGGAGCGCAAGAACGGTTGACAATACGCGCGCGCGAGAGCGCGCTGCTGCTCACCTTTGCTGGAGCCTCGCATGTCGTCCCCCGCCTCTCGTCGTCTTGCCTCGCTCGCCATCGCGGCGGCGTCCGTCGCATTCGCAGCGAGCGCCTTCGCTCAGGCGACCGGCGTGCAGAACCCCGGCTTCGAGGCGGGCGCGGCGGGTTCGGTGCCGCCGGCGTGGACCGCGACCGGCAGCGACCCCGTGGTGACAGTTGTTACGGAGGGCCCCACGGCCTTCGAGCTGTATCACGACAAGGGCATCACGGTCACTCCGTACCGCGGAGCGAAGTCGCTCCGCCTCGGGATTCCGCGCGGCCGCGTGTTGAGCCAACCGAGCGGCGAGAGCCTCGCCACCCAGACGTTCTCGTCGACGTCGCCGCAGCTGTTGATCGCCGCTCGCTTCTTCTCCTGGGAGACAGCCGGCGGCGACAAGTTCGTGCTGCAGCTGAACGACGCCGCCAATCCTTCTGCGAAGTTCACGCTCACGGACGCCGCGACCGGGCAACCGTTCTCTCTGCCGCTTCCGGGCGCGGCGGCCGCGGTTTGCAGCACCACGCCGTGCGCGCTGACGGTCCGCATGGGCGGCAAGAACCCGCTGCTCGACAGCGGTTGGCGCACGCTCGAGATCAGCGGCCTGCCGACGGACGGACGGCAGCTCACGCTTCGGCTCGGCATGGTCACGAACAGCTCCAAGCCGAGCTTCGTGTATTTCGACGAGGCGCGCCGACCGCCCGTCGCGCGCATGACGATCTCGCCTCCGAGCCGTCAGGTCGAAGGCGACTTCGCGTTCTTCGACTGCACGGGCTCTTCGTTCGACGAGGGCGGCGAGCTCACGTGCCTCTGGCAAGTCAGCGGCTCGACGATCGAGACGCGCAGCGTGACGGGCCCTTACGCAATCTTCAATTTCCCCGAGAGCGACCCCTCGCTGCTGGTGACGCTCACGGTCTCCGACGGCGTCTCCAGCGCCGCGACCTCGAGCGACTTCGTCGCTGCCGGTGCGCTCGACGTCGAGAACTCCGCGCCGATCGTCAGCGCGCTGAGCCTCGAGATCCCGCAAGGCGGGAGCGGCGAAGCGCTCTGCCGCTACCTCGACCTCGGCGTGCTCGACGCGCACACCGTCAGCTTGCAGGTCGCGGGCACGACGCTGCCGGCGACCGTGGTCACGGAGAACGAGCAGGCGTACGCGACGGGAATCGCGCGCGCGCACTTCGACGCGAGCGCGCTGCCGCTCGGCGACTCGGCCGGCAGCTGCACCGTTCGCGATGACGAGGGCGCGACCGCCACGGCCTCGTTCCTCGTGCGCGTGCTCGCGCCGTCTCCCGGCCGCGCCGAGCCGGCGAACGATTCGTCGAACACCGCGCCGCGCCTCGCGGCCGGCTGGAGCTACGCGTTCGATCTGGGAACGCCGCACGACGTGGACGTGTTCGAGGTGCGGCTCCCGAACGGCGGCGCCCTGCCGGCCAACAGCGAGGTCGAGATCTCGCTCGACGCCACGGCGGACTACGACCTGATCGTGCTCAGCCGCGCGCCGGGCCTCACCGTGTTCGAGGGCCAAGCGCTCAAGACGAGCCCGTTCCTGAACAGCCCGTTCTTGAACTCGCCCTTTTTGAATTCGCCGTTCCTGAACAGCCCGTTCCTGAACTCTCCGTTCTTGAATTCTCCTTTCTTGAACAGCCCGTTCTTGAATTCGCCGTTCCTGAACAGCCCTTTCTTGAACAGCCCGTTCCTCAACTCTCCCTTCCTCAACAGCCCGCTCGCGTTCGACGAAGTGCCGCTCTCGCAGCTCGCGGGCGCGCCCGACGGCAGCACCGTCTCGGCGTCCGACATCGGGCTCGACGAGCTCGGCTCGTTCGACATCGCCAATCTCCAGAGCGAGAGCCTGGTGGTGAAGGCGATCTCCGCGCGCCTCGGCAGCGCGTCCGAGCGCTCGCTCGTGCGCGTCGGCCCCGACGAGACGGCGCTGTTCGTCGCGGTCGTCTCCCACGACGGTGGCTTCAGCGCGGCGCCGTTCCGCCTCGGCCTCCAGGTCTCGCGGCCGTTCGATCGCGAGGCGCGCCTCGCGGCGAACTGCGTCGCGACCCCGCGCGTGCCGGCCGCGCTCGCGACCTCGGCGGTGGAAATCCTGCACGCCCCACCGGGCGCGCCGAAATCGATCGGCGTGATCCAGCGCCAACGCTTCCAGCGCGAGAACGGGCTCTCGGATGCGCAGTTCGCCGCCTGGCTCGCGCAGATCGCGCCCGCGCTCGATCACGCCGAGCTCGCGATGCGGCTCGTCTCCCTGCCCAGCACGATCTTCGACGCCGCGGACGTGTCCCCGTGCAACGTCGCGGCGCAGAACGCTGCGGCGACGCAGGTGAAGGCGCGGATCCAGAGCGAGCTCGCGGCGGCGCCGTCGGCAACGTCGATCGTGATCTTCGGCGACCAGGCGGTGATCCCGCACTACGCGGAGACCGACGGCACCGACATCGCGAACGAGCGCTTCTACGGCGGCGACTCGCTGGTGCGCGAGGATTCGCCGCTCGCCGCGACGATCGCGGCCGGGCTGAATCTCACCGACGCGTTCTACACCGCGTCCGGGCTCTCGTTCGGGGGCCGCAAGCTTTGGCTCGAGCAGCTCGCGATCGGGCGGCTCGCGAAGCTTCCCGCCGAGATCGCGAGCGAGCTCGCCTCCTTCGCTGCGCGCGGCGGCCGGCTCGATTCCGCGACCGCGCTCGCGACCGGCTACGACTTCTTCAGCGACGGCACGGCTCGCACCGAGCAGGTGCTGCGCCGGCTCGACCCCGACACGCGCAGTCTCAACAGCAGCACGTGGAGCGCGAACGACCTGCGCTGCGAGGCGTTCGGCACGCCGCCGCCGGGCACGGAGCAGGTCTGCGAGATCCCGACCGTCGGCGCCGTGAACTTCCACGGCACGCACTTCGCCGGCTTGTCCGCGCGCGGCTTCAACACCGGCGACTACGCCGACTTCGTCGACACGACCGATCTCTACGGGCGGCTCGGCGAAACGCTCACGGTGTCGATCGGTTGCCACACCGGCCTCGACGTCCCGAAGCGCTGGTCGATTCCTCAGGCATTCGGCCTCCGCGTCGATCCGGGCTTCGATTGGGCGCAGCAAGCGGGCGTTCAGATCCGGCCGATCAACTACGGCATCGGGCACACGGATTTCGCCGACCGCGGAACCGAAGGCCTCGTCACGGAGGTCACGCGCCGCGCGGCCGGTGGATTGACGCTCGGCCAAGCGCTCGTCGAAGCGAAGGCGAGCTATCTGCTCGCGCTGCGCCAGGTCGACGTGTACGACGAGGATTCGGTGATCTCGCTGGCGCTGCTCGGCCTGCCGCAGTGGCGGATCGCGCCGCCCGGCTCCGTCATGCCGCCCTCGCCGGCGCCGGGGGCCCCGCCCGGGAGCACGTACGGCGCGCTGCGGCTCACCGTGCGCGAGCAGGGCACGTCTGTCACGCGCGACGCCTCGATCGTTCGCGTCACGACGCCGCGCGGCCAGTACTTCACGCTCGACGGCAGCTCCGACGCGCCCCAAGCGCGCGCCGTGCAGGGCACCCTCCGCGTGTTCAGCGATCGGCCGGCCGTCGGCACGCGCGTGCACGACGTGGCGCTGCGCGGCGGAAACTACGACCTGATTCTCGGCTTCGACCCGGTGATCGCGACCTTCACGCAGGATTGGCTGCAGTCGCAGCCCGAACCGCGCGCTTGCGTCGACACCATGTCGCCGACGCAGATCGGCACGGTCAACTCGATCGACGTCGCGGGCCAGACCACGCAGACGCTGCTGTTCACGGGCACCCAGTTCGAGTGCACGCTGCCGCCCGTGTCGCAGGGCGTGGCACCGGTGACCGGCAACGCGCGCGTCTTCACCTCCGCGACGATCGAGGCGCTGCATCCGACCTCCGCCGCCTTCGACGGCGACTTCGTGCCGCCGCGGGTGACGCGCCAGGACGTGATCGCCGATCCCAACAGCGGCGACGTCCAGCTCACGCTCGACGCGACCGACGCGAGCGGGCTGCGCGAGGTGATCGCCCTCGTGTACGAGGATCTCGACACGGTTCCGGGCGGGCCCGGCCGCGCCGTCGCCTTCTCGACCGGAAACCTGACCGGATCGAGTGGCCCCTTCTCGCTCACGCTGCCCGGAGCGCTGCACAAGCTGATCTCGCTCCAGTACATCGACGGCGCTGGCAACGTGCTGCTGAAGAGCTTCAAGGGGAAGCTGTTCGAGGCGATCCCGGTGGAGATCCAGACGAGCGTCTTCTCGAGCACCGCCCTGACCACCGTGCGCGTGCAGATCGGCGCGTTCACCGGCCTGCTCGGGCCCGTGCTCGAGATCGACTTCGGCGACGGCACGAGCGTGTTCCTGCCTTTGACTGACGCGAACGGGAACCCGGCCGCGAACGTCCAGCTGCAGCCGGACGGCTCCGCGATCGTGACGGTGCAGCACGACTACCGGGGCGCGACCGGCAATGCGTTCACCGTGGTGGCGCGCGTCAGTGCGCAGGGCGCCGGCGGTACCGACAGCGCGGTGCTCTACAACTGCGGCGACCCGCTCGGCGACTTCGAGAACCCGCGCGGCGACGTCGTGTCGTGCGCGGCGGCGGCTCCGAGCGGCAGCGTCAGCTTCGACCTCAACGTGGCGGCTGCGCCCGCGCCGGCGGACTTCAAGTATCAGGTGTCCTTCCCGGCGCTCGGCACGGTGATGTACCTGAGCGGTGCCGACGTCTATCCGCCCGGCGCGAGCTACAGCCTGCTGCCGACGGGCGTGCGGCTCGTGGCGCCGGCGAGCGCGATCGGTTGGAACGGCTCCAGCCCGCTCGACTTCCGGGTCGAGACGATCCGCCGCGCGAGCGACCAGCTCGCGGATCAAACGCTGACGTTCACGCTGACGCCGTAACAAGATGTGCCGGGCGGGCGCGCGCCCGCTCGGCGCGTCGCGTTCGCCGGGCGCGGCCCTATCTTGCGCGCCGTGCGCGAACTCCCCGGCGGAATGGTCACGCTGCTGCTGACGGACATCGAGGGATCCACCCGGCTCCTTCACCGTCTGGGCGATCGCTACGGCGAGACGCTGGGCATGCACCGCGACCTGATGCGCGCGGCGTTCCTGCGGCACGGCGGCGCCGAGGTCGACACCCAAGGCGACGCGTTCTTCGTCGCCTTCCCCGATGCGGTCGCGTGCCTCCGATCGGCGCTCGAGTGCCAGCGCGCGCTCGCGGCCCATCCCTGGCCGGAGAGCGCGGCGGTGCGCGTGCGCATGGGCGTGCACACCGGCGAGCCCGTGCGTACCGACGAGGGTTACGTCGGCATGGACGTGAACACCACCGCGCGAATTTGCTCCGCGGGCCACGGCGGGCAGATCCTGCTCTCGGAGCGCACGGCCGGGCTGGTCGCCGCGGCGCTCGAGGCGGACGGGCTCACGCTGCGCGATCTCGGCGAGAACCAGCTGAAGGACATCGCCGCGCCGCAGCGCCTGTATCAGCTCGTGATCCCCGAGCTGCCCTCGGACTTTCCGGCGCTGCGCACCCAGGCGACGCGCCCCAACAACCTGCCCAGCGCGCCGACGCCGTTCATCGGCCGCGCCCACGAGGTCGCGGCGGTGCGCGATCTGGTGCTGCGCGTCGGCGTGCGCGTCGTGACGCTCACCGGCCCCGGCGGCACCGGCAAGAGCCGGCTCGCGCTGCGCACCGCGAGCGAGCTGCTGCACCGCTTCGCCGACGGCGTGTTCTATGTGCCGCTCGGCACGCTGCGCAGCGCGCGGCTCGTGCCCTCGGCGATCGCCAAGGCGCTCGGCGTGCGCGAGAAGCGCGGCGCCACGCTGGTGGAGGCGATCTCCGATCAGCTGCGCGAGAAGGACCTGCTGCTCGTGCTCGACGATTCCGAGCGCGTGCGCGCCGGAGCGCGCGAGGTGGCCGAGCTGCTGCGGGCGTGCCCGCGGCTCAAGGTGCTCGCGACCAGCCGCGAGCCGCTGCGGCTGCTCGCCGAGCACGAGGTGCCGGTCGCGCCGCTCGGCGTGCCCGAGCGCGGCGGCCGAGCGCGCTTCCACGAGATCGAGAAGAGCGAGGCCGTGCGCCTGTTCGTCGACCGCGCCGAGTCGGTGCGGGCGGGCTTCGCGCTGAACGCGGACAACGCGCCCGCGGTCGCGGAGATCTGCCGGCGCCTGGATGGCCTGCCGCTCGCGATCGAGCTGGCCGCGGCGCGCGCGCGCGCCTACGAGCCGGCCGAGCTACTGCGGGCGCTGTCGAGCCGGCTGAGCGTGCTCACCGACGGGCCGATCGACCTGCCGGAGCGCCAGCAGACGCTGCGCGACGCGATCGCGTGGAGCTACGACCTGCTCGAGCCCGCGGAGAAGACGCTCTTCAACCGCCTCGGCGTGTTCGTCGGCGGCTGCACGCGCACGGTCGCCCAAGAGGTGTGCGACCCGAGCGGCGAGCTCTCGCTCGAGACCGCGCTCGCGAGCCTCGCAGCCAAGAGCCTGATCAGCTTCGGCTTCCACCGCGGCGAAGGGCCCGAGAAGGTGGTCCGCGCAGGCGCCGAGGGCGAGGCCGTGCGCTTCGTCATGCTCGACACGCTGCGCGAGTTCGCGAACGAGCAGCTCGACGCCGCGAGCGAGGGCGCCGCGCTGCGCGAGCGGCATCGCGCCTGGTGCCTGTCGCTCGCGGAGAGCGCGGAGCCGCAGCTGCGCGGCAGCGAATCGAGCGCGTGGCTCGAGCGGCTCGAGCGCGAGCACGACAATCTGCGCGCCGCGCTCACCGGCGCGCTCGAGGGCCGCATTCCGGAGCTCGCGCTGCGGCTGAGCGGCGCGCTCTGGTTCTACTGGTATCAGCGCGGCTACTGGACCGAGGGCCGCGAGTGGCTCGAGCGCGCGCTCGAACGGGACGGGTCCGCGCCTCCGCGCCTGCGCGCGCAGGCGCTGTACGGCGTCGCCGATCTCGCGCGCCATCAGGATCAGACCGACGAGGCGTTCGCTGCCTGCGAGGACGCGCTCGCGCTCTTCCGCGACAGCGGCGACGACGCCGGCGTGGCGCGAGTGCTCAGTCAGCAGGGTTACATCCACGAGGTGCGCGGCGACACGGAGGAAGCGGCGCGCGCGCTCGCCGAGGCGCTCGCGGTCTTCCGCCGCGTGGGCGATCTCGAGCGCATCTCGTTCACGCTGGTCGGGCTCGGCGCGCTCGCCCATCTGGCGGGCGATCTCACGAGCGCGCGCGCGCACTACGAGGAGAGCCTCGAGCTCGGACGCAAGCTCGGCGACGCCAACGGCACCGCGACGGCGCTCGTGAACCTCGGCGAGGTCGTGCAGCAGCAAGGCGATGCCGAGCGCGCCGCGGCGCTCTACGGCGAGAGCCTGGCGCTCTACGCGCGCCTCGGTCACCTGGTCGCGATCGCTTACTGCCTCGAGCAGATCGGCAGCCTCGACGCGCACGCGGGCCGCCCCGAGCGGGCCGCGCGGTTGCTCGGCAACGCCGCGGCGCTGCGCAGCGAGATCGGCGCGCCGATCCAGGCGTTCAACCGGCGCCGCTACGACGAGGAGCTCGCCACGCTGCGCGCGGCGCTCGGCGAGCGCTTCGACGCGCTCTTCGCCGAGGGCGGCGAGCTGCCGCGCGACGCGGTCGTGAGGCTCGCACTCGGCTGAGCGCGCGTGGGCGCTGGTTGGCGCACGCCCGCGCGCCGCGGCAGTCTGCGCGGCGCGAGTTGTTGAGGCGCGCGGAGGGTCGCGAAGTGGCCGGAGACGAGGCGAGCGAACGCGAAGGCGGATTGGGCCTCGGCGTCTTCCTCGCGCTCGCTGCGCTCGCCGCGGCGCTGCTCGCGCTCGCGAGCTGGCTCGAGGGCAGCGCGGCCTGGCGCAACCCGCTGCACTGGCTCTCCACGCTCGATTCCTCGGCCGCGCTCGCGGTGCTCGCGGGCGCCGCCCAGATCGTGGCCGGCGTGCTCGCGATCCTGATCACCGTGGTCGCGATCGTGCTCGAGCTGGCGGCCACCCGCTACACGCATCGCATCACGCAGCTGTTCGTGCGCGATCCCGTGAACGTCGCAGTGATGACCTTCTTCGTGCTGACGACCGTGCTGTGCGTATGGCTCGCGGTCGCGCTCTCGGGCGCCGTGGGCGAGGCGCCGTTCGTGCCGCGCGGCGGCTTCATGCTCGCGATGGGCATGATGACGGTGAGCCTGCTGATGCTGCTGCCGTACTTCGTGTACGTGTTCCATTTCGTTTCGCCGCTGGCGGTGATCCGCCGCATTCGCGCCGTCGCGCTCGCGCGCGTGCGCGGCGCGCGCCCGGGCAACGTGCGCGAGGCGAAGGCGCGCGTGATCGAGGCGGTCGAGGAGCTCGAGGACGTCGCGCGCAGTGCGATGCAGCACAGCGACCGCGGCATCGCGATGGCCGCGGTGGAGGCGCTGGTCGATCTGCTCTCCGACGTGACGCGCTTGCGCGGGGAGCTGCCGAGCGACTGGTTCGTGGTCGACGATGCGATCGCGCGCGATGCGGACTTCGTCTCGATGGCGGCGCCGGCGATCGACGAGGTCGCGCGCGAGGGCAGCTGGTTCGAGTCCAAGATCCTGCGCCAATGCCTCGCGCTGTTCGGCGACGCCGTCGGCAACGCCCGCGACGTCGCGAGCATGATCGCGATCCACACGCGCCGCGTCGCCGAGAGCTACGCACTCGCGCATCCGCCGCTCGTCGAGCAATGCCAGCGCGCCTTTCACAGCTACCTGCGCGCCGCGATCAACGCGCGCGACCCGCGTACCGCCTACTACGTGCTGCATCAATACCGGCTGCTGGGGGAGGCGCTGCTGGCTGCGGGCCTCGAGCCCGCGGCGCTCGAGGTCGCCAGCCGCATCCGTTATTACGGCCGGCTGGCGAGCGCGAGCGAGCTGCCGTTCCTGCTGGAGGTCGCCGCCTACGACCTCGCGCACATGGTCGAATCCGCCGGCGACAAGGCGACCGCGCGCGACGCGCTGCTCGAGGTGCTGCTCGCGATCGATCACGAGGGCGCGGAGAATCTGCTGGGCGTGCGGCGCGCGCAAATCCAGCTCGGCACGTACTTCCTGGCGCGCGGCGAGCTCGCGCCGGCGCGCCGCATCGCCGCCGATCTCGTCGGCGAGCGCCGCGGCCTGATGCTCACCGCGCGCGAAGAGCTGGAGCGCGAGGTGTCTCCAAACTATTGGGAGATCACCGATCGCGGCTCGAACTTCGCGTACCTGCCCCCGGAGCGACGCGCGAAGCTCGCCGCGTTCTTCGCGCTCGTCGCGGAAGCCGCGCCCAAGCCGGCGCGCGAGGCGTAGCGGCGCATGGCGGCGCGCGGAGGACGGGGGGCTCCGCTGCGCGGGAAGGCTCGCAGCCGCGCTCGCCGGCCCGGGCCCGAGCGCAGCGCGTCGGCCTACGAGCGCATCTGGCGCGTGGCCGCAGCGATCCCGCGCGGCAAAGTCGCGACCTACGGACAGCTCGCGGAGCTGGCGGGCCTGCCGCGCGCGGCGCGCCAAGCCGGCTACGCGATGCACGCGCTGCCGAGCGGCTCGCGGGTGCCGTGGCAGCGCGTCGTGAACGCGCGCGGCGAGCTGAGCCCGCGCAGCGATCCCGGCGGCGAGCTCGTGCAGCGCGTGTTGCTCGAGCGCGAAGGCGTGCGCTTCGACGCGCGCGGCCGCATCGACCTCGCGCGCTACGGCTGGCGGCCGGCCGTGCGCTAGGCGGCGACCGACTCGCGATGCGCGATCCCCGCACACCGAGGGTCCAGCGCACTCCGAGGCCACTGTTCGACTCCGCTCGGCTCCGGAGACTCCGCCTCGCTGCGCGCTTCGCTTGCTAGCGGCTACGCCGGTCCGCGGCGCTAAGGTGCGCGCCCTATGCCCACCCCTCGGCTCCTCGGCCCCGGTTCCGTCCTCGCCGCCTCTCTCCTCCTGCTCGCGCTGCCGGCAGCCGGGCAGGACGCCCTCGCCGGGCTGATCGAAGAGAAGCAGGCGCCCGCCGCCGACGACTCGATCCTGCTCGAGGGCATCGCGGCGCAGGTCGGCTCCGACATCGTGCTCGTCTCCGAGGTCCGCGAGCTCGAGGCGCCGATGATCGCCCGCGCAAAGGCGGCGGGCGCGACCGACGCCGACCTCCGCCGGATCGAGGCGCAGGCCCTCGAGCGCCTGATCGAGAAGGCGCTGCTGCGCATCGTCGTGAAGCGCGCCGAGCTGCAAGCGAGCGACGAGGAGATCGACGGCACGATCAGCGACATCGCCACCGACAACGGCATCACGCCCGAGCAGCTGCGCGCGAGCGTCGAAGCGCAGGGGCTGCCCTACTCGGCGTACCGCGAGAAGATCAAGGGCGAGATCGAGCACTCGAAGGTGATCAACGGCCTGATCGGCTCGCGCGTCGAGATCAAGCCGGACGAGGTGCAGGAGATCTACCAGCGCGAGTTCGCCGCGCGGCCGCAGACGGGCGAGGAGTTTCATGCGCGCACCTTCGTGGTGACGCCGACGACGCCCAAGGACGCCGACACCGCTTGCGCGCGCGTCCGCGAGGCGCGCGCGCGCGTGGTCGCGGGTGAAGACTTGCTCGACGTCGCGAACGGCATCGCGACGATGGACCCGGAGCTCGGCTGGGTGCACGAGAGCCTGCTCGCGCCGTGGATCGAGGCGGCGGTGCGCCCGCTCGCGGCGGGCCAGTCGAGCGAGGTGAGCCAGGAGCCCTTCGGCTGCGCGTTCGTGCAGCTGGTCGAGCGCCGCGCCGTGACGCCGATCGCCTTCGAAGACGCGCAGCGCGCGATCATGAACAAGCTCTACTCGGAGCGGCTGCAGGGCGAGTACGCGAAGTTCATCGAAGAGCTGCGCGCGCACACCTACATCGAGCGCAAGGGCACGGTCGCGAGCATCGAAGAGTTCGAGCCGGCGGCGGCCCCCGGCGGCTGACCCGAGCGTTGCGCCTCGACATGCGAGCGGGAGGCAGCACGCGCGGTGAGCCGAGCGCGATCGCGATTCGCGGCGCGCGCGTGCACAACCTGCGCGACGTAGACGTCGACATCCCGCGCGGGCGACTGGTCGTGATCACGGGGCTCTCGGGCAGCGGCAAATCCTCCCTCGCGTTCGACACGCTCTACGCCGAGGGCCAGCG
>DATBRS010000161.1:0-16996 GCA_036560185.1 Myxococcota bacterium | reverse complement strand
CTTCTCGAGCGCGCCGAACATCTCGAGCGGCCCGTAGAGATCGAGCAGCTCGAACTGCGGATAGAGGATTGCACCGAGCGTGCGCGGCTTGGGATCGGACATCGGGACTCCCGGGGGCGCGATGGAAAGATTGGCAGCGCGCGATCCTATCGCGCGCGCAGGCGCCGCTGCTGCATCCAGAACGGAATCGCGAGCGCGCTGAAGAACGCGGCCTGCCCGAGCCCGACGAGCCAGCCGCGCCCGTTCGGACTCGCCTCGCTCCAGATCAGGTGCGAGAGCGCGACGTAGTGGAGGTAGAGCGCCGTCGCGAGCGCGATCCAGCGCTGCTGCGTCCAATAGGCCCACGCGCCAGCGCCGAGCATCGCCCAGTGCAGCGGCGCCGTGAGCAGCGCCGCGCGCCCGCGCAGCTCGAGGCCGAACCACACCTCGACGTCGCGCACCTCCGGCAGCGCGAGGTCGCGCACGACGAGGAAGGCGCAGCCGAACGCACACAGCGCGGCCATCGCCGTCATCCAGGGCGGCCTCATCGCGCGCTCGGCGGCGGCTTGAACACGCGCTTCGTGCTGGCCGGGGAGCGCGCGAGCTTTTCGGCGGGGCGAATCGGGCGGCGCACCAGCTCGCCGCCGCAGTTGGGGCAGCGCCCAGCGAGCTGCGTCTCGGCGCAGTCGCGGCAGAACGTGCACTCGAAGCTGCAGATCCGCGCGTCCGCGGAATCCGGCGGTAGATCGCGGTCGCAGCGTTCACAGCCCGGCCGAAGCTCGAGCATGGGAGATCTCCTCAGGCGGTGGCGCGCAGACGCTGTGCGAGCTTGGCGACGCGCTCGCCGAGGCGCTCCCCCGTGCGCAGGTCCGCCGCCTGCACGCCCGGCGGCTGCGTCGTGTAGTCCGCTTGGCCGGCCGCGCCCACGTAGATGCCGAGGCGATTCGCTTGCGCGGCGTTCAGCGGCGAATCCTCGACGCCGACCCAGAGCATGCCGTGCTGCATCGCGGTGACGGCGATCGCGGTCAGCGTCTGCAGCTTGTCGCCGCTCGGCGTGCTCGAGACGGTGAACGCGGCGCCGAGCTTCCCGACCCAGACGCGCGCATACCAGCGCGGCAGCGTGCCGTCGAGAAACGCCTTCATCTGCGCCGACGGGCCGCCCATGAACGTGGGACAGCCGAACACGATCGCGTCGGCCGCATCGAGCGCGCTGAGCAGCGCGTCGTTCTTCCAGCGGCCGTCGACGATGTCGAGCGGGCGGATCTCGTGCAGCGTCGCGGCTGCGCCGGCGACCCCCGCGGCGCCGGCTTGGACGGCCTCCGCCAGCTTCCGCGTGGTCCCGGTCGCGGAGTGGAACACGACCGCGATCTCGCTCATCGGCGCCGCTCCTCCGCGCCCGCTGCGCTCACTGCTTCCGCGCCGGGCTCGCGCCGCTCGCGATCGCGAACACCCGGAGCAGCGCGCGATGCACGATTCGCGCAGTGTCGGGCCCCGCGGAGACGACCTCGCCGTAGCTCGCCTCCGTGTTGCCGTAGATCCATGGCTCGTCCTCGTCCCACTCGCTGCGCGGGATGATGTAGCCGAGCGCGTCGTTCGCGAGGTTCACCATCATGTTGACGCGCCCGCGCATCGCGCCGCGCAGCGGCGGCACCTCGACCGGCGCGACCTGATAGTCCGCGCCCGGCGGATTCTCGATGCCGCCGATCGCGATCTCCGGGTAGAGCTCGCCCGGCACACACGCGATCCACAGGTCGCCCACGGTGACGAGCGCGACCTCGCTCGCGGTATCGAAGCCGAAGCGCAGATCGACGTCGCGGTCGAGCACGCCGAGCGTCCCCGCCATGACGAGCGGCCAGTTCGCGACCGGCACGTCGATGTCGCGCTTCACCACCGAGACGCGCGGCGTGGCGACGCGCGCGAACACGCCCGCCGCGCGCGCGTCGATCACCGCCTCCGCGATCTGATAGCCCTGCGCGCGCGCCTTCTCCTGCGAAGGCTTGGCGACGAGCGCGCCGCTGCGCGGATCCATCACGCCGAGCGTGGGCGGCGTCGTGATCAGTCCGCCGATGTTGCCGGTGAGCCAGAGCGTCGTGCCGCCGAGCCCGGCCTTGTAGAGCTCGCGGTCGTAGACGAGGCCGGCGTCGAGGCCGCGCCGCGCCCAGCCCGCGACGTCCGCCGTGAGCTCGAAGTTGCGATCCCAGGTGAGCTCGACGTGGTTGCCGAAGTTCACGAGCGTGCCGAGCACGTCGTCGCCCCCGGCGCGCGTCACGATCGCGACGCGCAGCCCGTCGTCGATCACCTCGGGCTTGCGCGTGTCGGCGCTGCCGATCAGGCGATCGCGGCCGCGAATCTCGGCGACCGAGATCTCCGCGGGCTCGAGCCGGCGCACCGCCTGCGCGAGCGCGGTGCCCATCTGTTGGCGCAGGAACTTCAGGTAGCCGTCGCCGATGCCGGTGCGCAGCCGCGAGCGGCCCCAGATGCCTTGGGTGTCGGGGCCCTGATGATTGTGCGTCGCGTGCACGACCAGGTAGTCGAGCCCGAGCTCCTTCGCGTAGACGTTGCGCACCTTCTCGACGAACGAGTGCGAGAGGCCGATCACGTCCGCGGCGACGATGCCCACGCGGGTCGTGCCGTCGTCGAACACCACGGCGACGGCTTCGAGCTCGTCGTGCACGCCGGCCGCGGGTCGCGGGCTCTGGAAGCCCGCCATGTACACGGCGTCGAAGCGGCCGTTGTTGTTGCGGTCGTGATAGCGGTCGATCTCCTCGTCGTAGACGCCGTCGCCGTCGACGTCGGTCCACGCGTCGGCGACGACGGGCGTGATCGGCGCGCGCCCGAAGCCGGCGCGCAGCGGAAGCTCGCCCGCGTGGGCGCAAACGGCCGCGAGCAGCGCCGCTGCGAGGACCGCGAAGCGCCGCACTCGCAGCACGGGGCGGCTCGGGCTCAGAGCGGCGACGACGCGCCGCGCGCGGCCGGCGGAAGCGCGCGCTGCGGTGGCTCGGGTAGGGCCGGGCTTTGGTGCATTTCGGGCGCCAACTCGCGATCTCCTCGCACCCGAGCGGCGGCCGGCTTCCGGAATCGGGGCTGGCGCAGTCTACGCTGGACGGCGCGGCCGCTGCGACCGCGATTTCGCTCGCGGCGCGCGCGCCGCAAGCGCACTGGCGCCGCGCGCGCGGGCGCGCGCGTCAAGGCTTCGCGGCGAGATCCTTCGCGGCTTGCGCCAGCGCTTGCTCGAGCGGGCCGATCAGGCCCGCCGCGCGCGGATAGCCCGCATAGTTCGCGACCGTAATCAGCACCTCGCGCACCTGCTCCGGCGCGAGCTCGCCGTTCTTCACCGCGGCCTTCGCCTGGATCGCGAACGTGTCCTTCTCGCCGAGCGCCGCGATGATGCCCATCAGCACGAGCCGGCGATCGCGCACGCTGAGCTTGTCCTCGCGCGTCCACACCTCGGCGAACAGCTGCTCGAGCATCAGGTCGCTGAACGGCATCACGCCCGCGGGCGGAGTGACGACGTCGCCGGCGTAGACGCGCTTCATCATCGCGACGCCGCGCTCGCGGCGGGTGGCATCGGACATCGGAGCCTCCTCGAAGGGGAGCGCAGCGTATCGCGGCGCGCGCGACGAACCGCGCGGGGGTTCAGCGCCGGCTCACGATCTCCGCCGCGCGCTCCACCTCCGCGAGCTCCGCGGTCGCGGGCACGAGGAAGCACTCCTCGCAGCCCGCGGCTTCGAGGTTGGCGAGCGCCTCGCGCAGCGCGTCGGGCGTCGCGCGCGTCACCATGTTCGCCATCGCGCGGCCCGCGGCGTCGCCGAACACGCGCGTGTACTCGAACACGTAGCTGCTGAGCTTGGCCTGCGCGTCGCCGCTCGCGAGCGAGTACCAGAAGCCGCCGATCTTGCGCGGCGCGGCCGTGCGCTTCGCCGCGCTCCAGGCCTCGTCGGCGCGCTGCAGGAACTGCGCGATCTCGTGCTTCTCGCCGTTGCCGCTCCACACGTAGACGCCATCGGCCCAGTGCGCCGCGCGCGCGAACGCTCGCGGCCCCATCACGCCCGCGAGCAGCGGCGGCCCGCCTGCGCGCGAGGGGCGTAGGCCGACCGGGTCGGCGCCCTCGAACGGCGGCTCACCGCGCCAGATCGCGCGCATGCGTGCGACCTGCTCGTCTTGCCGCTGATGCCGCTTCTCGAAGCTCGCGCCCACGGCGCGGTAGTCGGCCGCGCGCCCGCCGACGCCGACGCATACCTCGACGCGGCCCGGGCCCGCGATCGCGTCGAGCGTCGCGATCTCGTGCGCCACTGCGACCGCGTCGTGCATCGGCAGCACGTAGAGCGTGGGCACGATGCGAACGCGCGACGTGACCGCCGCGGCCGCGGCCAGCGTCGCACCGAGCGAGACGGTCGGGCCGACGACGCGCTCTCCGCACGAGATCGCGTCGAAGGGGCCCGCCTCGATCGCGCGCGCGAAGCCGAGCAGCGCCGCGCGGTCGAGCCCGGGCTTCATGTAGGGGAGACAGACGCCGACTTTCATGCCTTGCTCCAGAGCGGTGCGGTGCGCGCGTCGCGGAACCATCTGTCGCGCCACCGAGGCCACCGTTCGACTTCGCTCGCCTCCGGCTCGCTGCGCGCGCCGCTAGCGCGGCGCTTGCGCGCGCTGCTTCGCGAGCGCGTCGCGCAGCTCGCGCTTCAGGATCTTGCCCGCCGGGTTGCGCGGCAGCGCCTCGTGCTTCCACTCGACGATGCTCGGGATCTTGAAGCCGGCGATCTGCTTCGCGAGGTGCGCGCGCAGCTCCGCCTCGGACAGCGCGGCGCCGGGCCGCAGGTGGATCGCCACCGCCACCTCCTCGCCGAGCCGCTCGTGGGGCAAGCCGAACACCGCGCACTCGTACACCGCCGGGTGCTCGTAGATCGCGGCCTCCACCTCGGCGCAGTACACGTTCTCGCCGGCGCGCAGCACCATGTCCTTGGCGCGGTCCTCGACGTAGACGAAGCCCTCGTCGTCGATGCGGCCGATGTCGCCCGTGCGCAGCCAGCCGTCGACGATCGTCTGCGCGGTCGCCTCCGGCTTGTTCCAGTAGCCGCGGATCAGGTGCGGGCCGCGGAACCAGATCTCGCCGACCTGCCCCGGCGCGAGCACGCGGCCATCGGTGTCGGTCACGCGCACCTCTGCCACGGGCACCATGCGGCCGGCGCTCGTGGGCTTGCGCACGTAGTCGTCGCCCGCGTTCTGCGGGCCATAAGCGTTCGTCTCGGTCATGCCGTAGCCGATGTTCGGGCGCCCCTTGCCGCCGAAGCTCTTGTCGATGCGGTGCACGAGCTGCGGCGGGGCGGGCGCGCCGCCTCCTCCCACCGAGACGAGGCTCGACGTGTCGTAGCGCGCGAATGCGGGCGACTCGAGCAGATCCCACGCCATGGTGGGAACGCCCACGAAGTTCGTGACGCGCTCGCGCTCGACGAGCTGCAGCGCGCGCTCGGGCTCCCACTTGTACATCATCACGAGCTTCGTTCCGGCGGCGAACGAAGTGAGCATCACCGCGACGCAGCCCGTCACGTGGAACAGCGGGATCGTGAGGATGAAGCACGTCGGATGCGACTGCTTCTCCTTGTCCTTCGGGAAGCGCATCGCCTGCACCGAGGCGCGGCTCGCGAACGCGCCGAGCGAGGAGAGCACCGCGCGGTGAGTCGAGACAGCGCCCTTCGGATGCCCCGTCGTGCCCGACGTGTAGAGGATCGTCGCGTCGTCGTCGTGAGCGATCGCGACCTCGGGCAGCGGCGAGCCGAGCCGCACGACGTCTTCGTAGCGATCGGTGCGCGGCGGCAGCGGCTTGCCCTCGCTGCGCACCGCGAGCGCGCGAATGTCGAGCGCATCGAGCGACCCGGCGGCGCGCTCGATGCGCTCGAGATCGCCGACGAGCAGCTTCGTTCCGGAGTCTTCGAGGCCGTACGCGAGCTCGTCCGGCGTCCACCACGCGTTCAGCAGCACCGCGATGCCGCCCACCGACGTGATCGCCGCGAACGCCGCGATCCATTCGGGAAAGTTGCGCATCGCGATCGCGACGCGATCACCCTTCTTCACGCCGTAGTGATTGACGAGCGCGTGGCCGACCGCGTCGATGGACTCGGCCATGCGGCCGAAGCTCCAGCGTTCGTCCTCGTACACGACGAACTCCTGCGCCGCGCGCAGCTTCGCCAGGCCGAACAGCATCCGCATCGACGGCGGCGTGCTCTTGAACACTTTCATGCGCGTGCCGCGCACGTCGGCCTCGATCACCTCGAACATGCCGCCGGGACCCGACAGCGCCGCGACCGCGTCTTCGTAGGGCATCGTCATGGCTGGTCCTCCGCCGAGAGGCGGAGCACTCTAGCCGCGCACGAACCCGCCGCGCGCCGAAAGTCACCGCATGCCCCGCCTCGCGCTCGCCCTCTACGCCCTCTACGTCGCGCTCGCCTTCGGCTGGCGCACGTGGCGTCAGCTGCGCACCACCGGCAAGAGCGGGCTCGTCGACGTGTCGCGCGCCGGCGGGCTCGAACGCTTCGTCGGCGCGCTGCTCGTCGCCGCGCTCGCGCTCGGGCTCGCGTCGCCGCTCGCGGCCCTGCAGCGCGGCGCTCCGCAGCTCGCCGCCGCGCAGGCCGCGCTGGGCATCGTTCTCTACGCCGCGGGCCTCGCGCTGACGCTGGCCGCGCAGCTTCGCATGGGCGCGTCTTGGCGCATCGGCGTCGATCCGAGCGAGCGCACGCAGCTCGTGACCGGCGGCCCGTTCGCGCTGGCGCGCAATCCCATCTTCACCGGCATGATCGCAATCGCGATCGGCCTCGCGCTGCTCGTGCCGAACGGCTGGGCGCTCGGGGCCGTGGGGGTGCTCGTCCTCGGCATCGAGCTGCAGGTGCGGCTCGTCGAGGAGCCGTACTTGTTGGGCGTGCACGGCGAGCCCTATCGCAGCTGGGCGAGCGGCACGGGCCGTTTCCTTCCCGGCATCGGACGCCTGCGCTAACGCCCGCGCGCAATCTCGACCGGAGGCTCCATGCGCCGCGCGTCCCTCACGATCCTCGCGACCCTGATCGCCGCCTCGCTCTCGGCGTGCGGCGGCGGCGATCGCTACGCCGGCATGCCGGAGCACGTGAAGAAGCGGCATCTCGCGCTCGAAGGCGCGCCGAACTTTCGCGACCTCGGCGGCTACGAGACGAGCGACGGACACAGCGTGAAGTGGGGCGAGCTGTATCGCTCGGACAATCTCGCGTCGCTGACGGATGCGGACCTCGAGCGGGTCTCCGCCCTCGGCATCCAGCTGGTCTGCGACTTCCGCGCGAAGCAGGAGAAGGAGGACGAGCCCGATCGCCTGCCCGCGGCCCATCCGCCCGCGGTCGCCGAGCTGGAGATCGGTGCGGAGAACTTCGTGGTGAAGGATCTGCGCGAGCGCATCCAGTCGGGCGACCTCGCGGGCGTCGACCTGCGCGGCATGATGATCGAGGGCAACCGCCAGTTCGCGACGACGTTCGCGCCGCAGTACGCCGCGATGTTCGAACGCATCACGCAGCCTGAGAACTTGCCGGCGCTGGTGCACTGCACCGCCGGCAAGGATCGCGCCGGCTTCGCCTCGGCGATGATCCTCAGCGTGCTCGGCGTGCCGCGCGAGACGGTGATGGAGGACTACCTGCTCACCAACTTCTACACCGCCGCGGCGACGGAGAGGCGGCTGTGGATGATCAAGGCGTACTCGCTGTTCCGCGTCGACCGCGATGCGCTGCGCCCGCTGTTCGGCGTGGAGCCCGCCTATCTCGAAGCTGCGTTCGCCGCGATCGACGACAACTACGGCGACTTCGACACCTATCGGCGCGACGCGCTCGGCCTCGACGATGCGGAGGTCGCGGCGTTTCGCGCGCTCCTGCTGCAGTGATCGTCGGAGCGGATCGCGCCTCCGCTCAGGCCGCTCCCTCGTTCCAGAGCTCGCACTGCCAGCGAACCACGTCGGCGAGCGTTTCGTGCGCGCTGGCGTGCTCGCGGATACGCGCCGTGTCGTTGCGTCGCTCGCGCGCGGCGGTGTCGAGTAGCTGGAGAGCGTCCGTCGCGCCGAGCTTGTCCGCGTAGCCCTCGAGCTGCCGGAGCGTCGCGAGCAGGTCCGTCTGGAGATCGACCAGCGCTTGACGCTCGGGATCGATCAGCGTCGCCCCGAGCCCGAAGCGACAAGCCTGGAAGCGGTTGTACGCGTAGACCCGCGCGAGCGCGGCGTCGTCGCGAGGCCGGGGGACGTCGAGCAACCAGGCGGAGAGGGCCTGTACGTAGCCGGCGAGCGCGACCGCCCAGAGCGGCGTGAGCGGCGTGTCGCAGACGCGCACCTCGACCGTCCCGTACTCGGGCTTCGGCCGGATGTCCCAGTAGAAATCTTTCATGCTCTCGACGATTCCGTAGCTGCGCATGGTCTCGAAGTAGTCCTCGAACTCGCGCCAGGTCGCGGCGGGCGGCATCGTTCCTGACAGCGGGAACGCGCTCACGGCGTTGAGACGCGCCGAGTCGAAGCCCGTGTCCGTTCCCTGCACGAACGGCGACGACGCGGAGAGCGCGATCAGGTGCGGCGCGTAGCGACCGAGCGCGTGGGTGAGCCGCACGGCTTGGTCTCCGTCGGGGCATCCGACGTGGACGTGCTGCCCGAAGACGGTGAACTGCTTCACCAGGTAGCCGTAGAGCTCCGACACGCGCCGATAGCGCGGCGCGTCGGTGATGCGCTGCTCGCTCCACTTCTGGAACGGATGCGTTCCACCGCCGCAGAGTCCGAGATTCAGCGCCCGAGCCGCCGGCGCGAGCACCGCGTGGATCGAGTCGAGGTCCGCCGCGAGGTCGCCGATCGAGCGCGCGACGCCGGTCGCGATCTCGATCATGCTCTCGGTCACCTCCGGCTTGATCTCGCCGCGATGCTCACGCTTTCCCAGCGCCGCGAGCAGGTCGCTCGCGCCGCGCGTCAGGTTCCAACTCCTGCGGTCGACGATCTGGAGCTCGAGCTCCACGCCGAGCGTCAGCGGTTCGGATTCGGCGAAGTGGAACGGCATCGTGTCTCCTCAGGCCGGCGACGGCTCGGCCTCACCCGCGAGACGCAGCCCGACCTGCACGCAGAGCGGGCCCAGCACCTCGAACACCACCACCGCGGCGAGCACGAGCGGAACCACGGTCTCGGCGAGCGCGGGCTGCACGCGCGCCGCGTCCTGCGCGAGCACCACGCCGAGGCCGAACATCGGCTGCAGCGTGAGTGCGAGCAGCGCGGCCTTGCGCGCCGGCTGACGCGTGGCGCGAGCGAGCGCCAACACCGCGACGCCCTTCGCGGCGGCGCGCGTCGCGAGGAACGCGAGCGCGGCGGCGCCTGCGCCGGCGAGCGCGCGCAGATCGAGGTTCGCGCCGACGAGGGCGAACAGCAGCACGTAGATCAGCTGCCCCGCCTTGCCGAAGTCGACCGCCATCATGCGCTGGCCGTGGTCGGTGGCGCGCATGCTCGCGCCGAGCGCGAGGCAGGTGAGCGGCGTGGACCAGTGGAGTGCGACGCCGAGGCCCGAGGCCAAGGCGATCAACCCGAACGCTGCGGCGACTTGGCTCTCGCGCCGCTTGCCGACGACTCGGAACACGAGCAGACCGAGCGCGGCCAGCACGCCGGCCGCGAAGAGCGAGCCCGATACGACCCAAAGCGAAACGGCGATCGCCGAGCCCGTGAGAGCCGCGTCCGCCGAGAGCGCGGGAGTGATCCAGGCGAGGGCCAACACCGCGATCGCCGTGTTGGTCGCGGAGAGCATCAGCATGCGCTCGGTGACCTGCCCCTGAGCTCCGAGGTCGCGCGCGACGCGCAGCACGACGGCGGGCGAGGTGGAAACGCCGAGCGCGGCACCGCAGGCCGCGAGCGCAGCGGGCAGACCGAAGCCGGCGCTCAGCATCCAGTACAACGCGGCGCCCGCGACGAGACTCTCGCCGACCGCGAGCGCCGCGAGCCAGGGCGCGCGCCGCAGCCAGCCGAGATCGATCCGCGCGCCCAGCTCGAAGAGGATCGCGCCGACGCACAGATCGATCGCGACGCGCGCCTGATCGCGCAGCTCCGCTGGCACGACGCCCAGGGCGCCGAGCGCCATACCGGTCGCGGCGTAGCCGACGATGCGCGAGAGACGCAGCCAGCGCGCCGCGACCTCGCCGCCGATCAGCGCGACGAGAACCAGTACACCCATCGAAACCAGCGGACCGGCGAGTAGCAGGCGATCCATCGGCCCGAGAATTCCGTCCATCGCACACCTCGCGATCGAGAGTCAGGGGACGCGGCGTCTACCTAAGCGCCACGCGAGAGAGGCCGCGGTGAGCTGCGCCACGCGCGCAGCTCGCTCGGGCTACGCGTTGGGGGCGACCTGCAGGCCGTTCGTGACGCGGCGCACGCCGTCGATTCGGAGGAGCTGCGCCTCGGCCTGCTCGCGCGCGCGCTGGCTTGGGACGATTCCGAATACGGTCACGTGACCTTCGTTCGTCTCGACGTGCACCTCCCGCAGCGACAACCCGAGCTCTGACTTCAGCCGCAGCTTCGCCTTGGTCGTGATCCACGCGTCGGAGAACGCGACACCGGAGGCGGACTCTCGCCGCTCGATCGCGCCGTCTTGCTCCCAGAGCGCGAGGTCCGCGGCGGCGTTCGGACTGCGGATCTCGCTGGCGACTCGCCTCACATCCGCGACGGTGCGGGCCACGCGGAGCGCTCGACGATGCGCGCTCGCAGATGCCGCCTCGCCCTCGAGAAGCGCGATCCCAGCGTGAATGGACTTCACCTGCACCTGGCTACGCGCGAGCGCCGCGTCGTAGGCCAGCGCGCGCTCGATCTCGCGCTCGAGCCTCGTATCCATGGCTTGCACGTCGGCGCGCTCGGCGTCCGGAACCACGGCGATGAGATTTCGGACTGCGCCGACGCCGTCGATGTCGAGCGCGGCGCTGCCGGCGCGCGTTCGCTCGGCTTCGTCGGAGACGACGCCGTGGAGCGTGACGAGGTCGCCGAAGGCGTCGACGTCGATCGCGAGGCTCTCGACGCTCGGTGCCTTCACGAGCGCGGCCTTCACTTTGGTCGTGAGCCAAGCATCGGCGAGCGTGCCCGCCGCAGCGGAATCCGCAGGCAAGAAGCCGAAGGCGACGATCGCCAGCGGCAGTGCGAGGCGCGCGATCGGTCGTAGCATCGGAAATCTCCTGGCGGCTGCCCGCCTGTTAGGGCGGGCAGCCGCGTCGTGGCGCAACTCTCGGCGGTGGCGCCGGGCCGATGGAGGGGGGCTGCGACGCCCCCGAGAGCGCGCGCTCAGGTCGAGCGCAGCGACGCCGGAATCCGCAGTCGCATCCCGACCTGAAGCCGAGTCGGGTCGTCGATTCCGTTCTCCTGCGCGATCGCCTGCCAGTTCGACTCGTCGCCCGTGAGCTTCTCCGCGATGCGCGCGAGCGTGTCGCCCTCGAGCACGACGTAGTCGGCTTGCGCGGACGGCGCCGGCTCGCTCGGGGGCGCCTGCGCGGGCGGTGCCATCTCGGCCGGCGGCGCCTTGGGTTCGTCCACGGCAGGAGCCGGCTGATCGGACGCCTGTGCGAAGACCGGCGACGCGATGCCCAGCACTGCCACCGCTGCCAACGCGATTCTTTTCGTCTGCATTCTCTCGACCCTCCCGCGATCGTTCTGTGATCGCACCGCGAGTGGGAGCAAGCGCCGTGCCGTCGCGCACGCATGGTGAGCGCTCTCACCTCGATCTCCCTGAGAAGCGATGAGCGCGCCGAACGCGCCGCGCTGCGGGCGCGGCGTCGGCAAGGCTTACGCGTCAACTCTTCCGTCCCGCGGGCAGCGGCGTCGCATCCGCGCGTGAGCGATCTCCCGGGCGCGGCGCGGCTCCGGCACGCGCGTTGCTCCGGCGGAGCGCGAGGAGCGCGACCCGTGATCGTCCGAGATCGGCGCCGCAAGCGATGGATCCCTGCGCTTCAGCGTTCGCTCGCCAGGGCTCCGCTGCGCTGCGCGCGAAAGCTCGTCGCCCGACGGACGGAGCAGTGCCTGCTCGGCGATCGCGCGACGTGTCCGCTTCGTGCGCGATGTGAAGTGGACGCCCGGCAGCTCGAGCGCGCGCGCGCTGGCAGTCGTGTGGACTTCGATCGTGTGTACGAGCGCTTCTTCCCGCGCTGCTTCCGAGCCGCGCTCCTGCACGTCGCGGATCCGCACGCCGCCGAGCTCTGCACGCGTCTCGCGCTGCACGCGATGTTCGAAGAGGTACCGCGCGGGCACTGCGTCGCCGAGCAGGTGCTTCGGTCGCTGCGCGCGAGCCTGCGGAGCGCCGAGTGACGGCCCTGCCTCGCCGGCACGCGGATTGCGATTGGGAACGTTCACGTGCGCACCCCGCGCCGTCACCAGGAGGAACGCCATGAAGATCGAGGAGACCAACGTGCGAAGACAGATGGTGTTGATCGGGATCGTCGGAACCCTGCTTGCGCTCGCGGCGATCGCTTGGGCGACGGGCCAGTTCCCACTGCGGGACGACGCGGCGTCGCGCGACGAACCGAGCTCGCTCGAGTCGAGCGAGCCGGACGTGTCGGCGCCTGCGAGCTCAGAAACCCCGGAGAGCGCAGCACCGCCCGTCTCGGTGATCGAGGATTGCAACCGCTACGCCGCGGCTGCGAAGCGCGACGCCGGGCGCGTCGTGGGCGATGCCGCGGTGGGCGGCGCGATCGGAGCGGGCGTCGGCGCGGCGAGCGGCGCGATCGCCGGCGGAGACGAGGGCCCGAAGAAGGGCGCCGGCGTCGGCGCGATCGTCGGCGCAACCGCAGGCACGTTGTTCGGTTTGAACGAGGAGAACAAGCGCACCTATGCGGCGCGATCGGCCTATGCCGACTGCATGGCGCGCAGCGGCTACGCCAACTAGCCAGGGGCGACCCGGCGATCCAGGGAGTCGCCGGGTCGTGGAGACGCCGGGAGGAGGACGGTGAAGACCGCGCCTCCTCCCGGCGAGCCGCGTGCGCGAATCCAGCCGCCGTGGCCGGCCGCGATCTGGCGGCAGAGCGCGAGACCGAGGCCTTGCCCGCCGCCGTCATCAGGCTCGAGACGCACCGCCGGCTCGAAGATCCGCTCCGCGTCGGCGAGCGGAAAGCCGCGGCCGTTGTCTTCGACGCTGAGCAGCGCGTCGGCGCCCTCGACGACGCCGCGGATGCGGATGCGAAGCGGCGCAGCGAGGCTGCGGTACTTGATCGCGTTCTCGAGCAGATTGCGGAGCAGTTGCTCGAGCTGATGTCGCTCGCCGCGCACGACCGGGAGCGCGCCGACGTCGACGCGTCCGCCGATCTCGCGCAGGACGGGCTCGAGATCGGCGAGCACCGCGCGGGCGATCGGCTCGAGATCGACGGCCTCGCCGGCGGACGCGCGGCGGTCGCTGCGAGCGAGCGCGAGCTGAGCGTCGAGGAGCTCCGCCATGCGCGCGGATCCGGAGCGGAGTTGCGCGACGCAGCGCTTTCCTTCCTCGTCGAGCGCCGCGCCGTGCTTGGTCTCGAGCAGATCCGCCCAAACACCCTGCGCGCTCAGGGGCTGACGCAGCTCGTGGGAAAGGAACGACGCGAACTGGCGGAGCTCTTCGTTCGAGTGCGTGAGCTCCGCGGTCCGCGCCAGCACTCGCACCTCGAGCTCCGTGTTGAGGCGGCTCACCTCCTCGGCCGCCGCCTCGCGCGCGAGCGCCTCGCGCGCGAGCGCGCGTGTGCGCGCGACGGCGAGAGCGCGCATGCCGAGCGAGAGCGTGAGCAGCGACGAGACGACGAGGCCGGCGAAGAGCGAGAGCTGCGGCAGCGACGAGCGCGTCGCGGCGAGCAGATCGCGCGACGGCTCGACGCGCACGCGCAGGTCGAGGCCGTGCGAGAGGACGAGTCGCCGCCGAGAAATGGGGCGCCGCACTTCGGGCCCGTCTGCGTTGGCGGTGCGGAACAGCTCGCCGTCCCGCGTGGACACGGAGACGGAGAACGACGAGTCGAGATCGGCGAGCACCGTCCCGAGAAGTTGCGACGCGTCGAAGACGCCCGAGACCCAGCCGTTGACGCTCCCGTCGGAGTCGCGCATCGGCGCGAGCGCGCGGATGCAGGCCGCGCTCCCGTCGAGCGGCTGCGGCGGCGAGAAGAACACGCCGCTGCGGGGCTCGCCGGGCTCGCCGACGCGCGGCGCCGGCAGCCGCGCGTCCTCCGGGAAGCTCCACCACACGTTGCCGCGCGCGTCGATCCACTCGATCGCGCGCAGCTCCGGAGCGCGCGCCATCAGCAGCCGAACGTCCGATTCCCAGCCGGTGCGCGACCGGATCCAACGGCTCTCCCATTCGTGCGACAGGGTCGCGAGCGGCGCGCTGCGCTCCGACAGGCCCGAGCGCAGCTCGGCCTCCGCGCGGCGCGCTCCCAGAGCGACCAGCGTCCGCAGGAAATCCTCCTCGCGCTCGCGCAAGGCTTGCGCGAACAGGAGCGAGACCGAGAGCGTCGCGACGCCCGCGACCACCGGTCCCCTCCACAGCGCGAGCGAGCCGTCGCTCTCTCCTGCGCTCGCTCTCGCGCTCGCCAGCGACCACAGCACGGTCCCTAACAACACGAGGCACGCTGCCGTGCCCGGTGCCATGCCCTCGAGACGCGCCCAGCCGTAAGCGGGCTCGATGCCGGTCGCGTAGCCGAGCAGCGCCGTCGCGCCGATCGCGGCGGAGAGGCCCGCGAGCAGCGCTCCGGCGGAGGGAAGCCGGCGCAGACACAGCACCGCGGACGCCGCGAGCCCGAGCGCGATCGCCGAGTTCGGCGGCATGCTCAGCCCCGCCGCTGCGGCGCGCACGATGCCGAGGTCGGGGAGCGGGACGCGTAACACCGTCTGAGCCAGCGAAGCCGCGCCGAGCGCGAGCGCACCCGCCCCGAGTGCGTTCGAGAAGCGCGCCAGCGCCGGCCCGCGCGGTGCGAGCACGGCCCCGAGCGCGCAGGCGAGCAGGCCCCCGGCGACCACCGGCCGAATCGGCCCGCCGCCGAGCGCGAGTTGCTGAAGATCCCGTGTGCCGAAGCACGCGGCGGCGATCACAGAGGCGGCAATCGCCGCGACCGCGAGCAGCCCGCAGTACGTAATCAGACGCATCAGCCGCGATCGGTCGAGCATCCTGCCCCCAGCGCGTGGCTCGGCTCCGGCCGCGAGCGTATCGTGGAAGGTGTTGCAGAGAGGAGTCGCCATGCCGAGCGCTCTCATCGTCGAAGACGATCCGGCTCAGCTCGAAGCGCTGCAGAAGCTCGTCGAGGCCGAAGGCTTCGAGGTGCTCGCGTGCGCCTCGATCGAGTCGGCGCTCGCCGCACTCGCGTCGACTCGCTTCGACGTGGCGGCCGTCGATCTGCGCCTGCGCGACGGCAGCGGCCTCGATCTCGTGCCGGCGTTGCGGGCGGAGACCGACGTCGTGCTGATTACGGGGCAGGCGTCCGTCGAGAGCGCGGTCGAGGCCTTTCGCGGCGGCGCCGTCGACTATCTCACCAAGCCGATCGACACCACGCGCCTGCGCTCGATCCTCGAGCGCTCGCGACGAGCCGCTCGGCTTCGCGGCCAGGTCAGCTCGCTGCGCGGCGAGCTGCGCGAGTTCGGGCGCTTCGGACGGCTGATTGGACGCTCGCCGGCGATGCAGGAGATGTACGACCAGATCCAGAAGGTCGCGCCCACCGATGCGACCGTCTTGATCACGGGCGAGACCGGCGCGGGCAAGGAGGTCGTCGCCGCCACGATCCACGAGCTCGGCGGGCGCTCCGGCAAGGCGTTCTGTCCGATCAACTGCGGCGCGGTCGCCGCGAGCTTGATCGAGTCCGAGCTGTTCGGTCACGAGCGCGGGAGCTTCACGGGTGCGCTCCGGCGCCACGAGGGAGTTTTCGAACGGGCTCACGAAGGCACCCTGTTCTTGGACGAGATCACCGAGATGCCGCTCGACCTGCAGGTCAAGCTGCTGCGCGCGCTCGAGAGCCGCGAGATCCAGCGCATCGGCGGCGAGCACCAGATCCGCGTCGACGTGCGCGTGATCGCGGCGACCAACCGCGACCCGCGCGCCGCGGTCGCCGAGGGCAAGCTGCGCCAAGACCTCTTCTATCGCCTGCTGGTTTTCCCAATCCAGATTCCGCCCCTGCGCGAGCGCGGCGACGACATCCTGATCCTCGCCGACCACTTCGTGGAGAAGCGGAGTCGCGAGGCAGGAGAGCGCCGGCGCCTGACGGCTGCGGCGAAGCAGCGCCTCCTCCTGCACGACTGGCCGGGCAACGTGCGGGAGCTCGAGAACGCGGTGGAGCGCGCTTGCATCATGGCCGAGGGCGACATCGGACCGGAGTGCTTTCCCTTCGTCAGCTCGGCGACCCCCGCGACCGGGGGCGACGCGGTCGACGTTCGCGTCGGCGAGACGCTGGCCAGCGCCGAGCGCAAGCTCACGCTCGCGACGCTCGATCGCTACGCGGAGAAGCGCCGCGCCGCAGAAGTGCTCGGGATCAGCCTGAAGACGCTCTACAACCGACTCAAGGGCTACGGCGCCTGAGCTGCGAGACCGGCTCGCGCTACCGCTCCATGGCCTTCGCGAGCAGATCGCGCAGCGCCGAGCTCTCAGGGTCGCGCGCGAGCGCTGCCTCGAGCCGCGCGCGCGCCTCGGCGCGGAAGCCGCCTTCGATCTCGCCCGCGGCGAGCGTGAGCGCGACCTCGGGGCGCGTGAGCTCGTCGCGCGGCAGGCGTTCGAGCAGGGCGCGAGCCGCGGCCGCGTCGCCCGCGGAGAAGCGCAGCGCCGCGAGCCGCCAGTGCGCTTCGAGGCTGCCTTCGCGCGCCTCGATCGCAGCCTCGTACGCGCGCATCGCGCGCGCATCGTCGCCCGCCACGACGTAGAGATCTCCGAGCGCGAGCAGCGGGGCCGCGTCCGTCGGGTCCACCTCGCTCCCGCGGCGTAGCGCGGCCTCGGCCTCCCCGTTCTTTTGCTGCGCTGCGAGCGCGCGCCCGAGTGAGACCCAACAATCCGAGTAGCCCGGTGAGACGGCGGCGCAGGCGCGCGCG
>DATBRS010000160.1:0-41799 GCA_036560185.1 Myxococcota bacterium | reverse complement strand
CTGATCTCGCTCTTCACGCGATGCGCCTCGGCGGCGTCGACGGAGCTCAGGTCGTCGGGCGGGACGAAGTCGCGATGAAGCAGCACGGTCACGCGCAGCTTCTTGTGCGCCCTGCGTGCGGAGCGCGCGATCGGCGCCGTCTCCGCGGCCGCAGCCGCGACGGCCGTCTCGGCCTCGCTCGGCGCGGGCTTCTTCACAGCGCGTGCCACTCGCGCGCGCGGTAGACGTACTCGACCGAGCGCGCCGCGAGCAGGATCGCGAGCTCGACCAGCAGCGCGCGCGGCGCGCCTTGGGTGCGCAGCCCGAGCTCGCGCGCGCGCGCGATCATGTCGCCGAGCACGACGTCGAGCGCGAGCTCGTGCTTGCCGGTGTGCCGCGCGACCATGCGCCGCAGCGGCGTCTTGTGCCGGCCGAGGAACGCGGCCGCGCTCTCTCCGTGGGGACGCTTCGCCGGCTCCGCGAACACGCGCAGCAGATCCTCGTCGTAGATCTCGGTCGAGTCGACGCGATAGCGCCCGCGCTTCTCCTCGTAGTACGCGGCGAGCGTCTGGTCGTTGCGCTCGATCGGGTCGATCTTGGCGAGGCTGCGCACGGGCGGCCGCGCGCCGGCGAGATCGCGCATCAGCTCGTCGACGTACTCGAGCTTCGCGAGCGCCTGCCAGCCGGCGTAGCGCTTGCGCCAGCGCTGCCCAGGCGCGAGCCACACCGCGAAGGTCTCGGCGAAGTCCTCGGCCGGATGCGCCTGCGCGTACCAGTACGGCAGGTGAATCACGTAGCGGCGGCTCGCGGGATTCGGCTGGTAGTGATCGGGATAGGGCTGCGCCGCGCTGCCGAAGAGCTCGCGCCAGCGCTTCGAGCGGTGCAGCCCGAACGCGTGTTGCAGCGCGTGCCCCGCCTCGTGGCGCAGGATGCGCAGGCAGGTCTCGCGCGTGCCGCCCTCGACCTGCAGCACCTGCTTGCGCTCGAGCCGCATCAGCCGCGGGTGCAGCAGGTAGAACGGAATCGCGACGCCGGGCACGCCATCGGGCGAGAACCATTCGTCGGACACCCAGACGTGCGGAGTCGCGCGCAGCCCGCGCGACGCCAGCTCCCGTAACATCTGGCGCACGACCGGCGCCACCCACGCGCGCTGCCACGCGACCGGCAGATCGCGCAGCCGCAGCCGCAGCAGCGCTTCGTCGCTCAGCGTGTCGAGGCTGCGCGGCATACTGGCGACGCGCTCAGGCCGGAATCGCGCGGTAGCGGATCAGCACGCGCGAGCCGTCGGCGAGCCCGTTCTTGAAGCGCGGGCCCCAGCTGCCCCACTCCTTCGTGTACTTCGAGCCGAACAGCGCGAGCGCGTGGTCGTGCGCGGGCTGCGCCTTCTCGAGCGTCGCTTCGGCGAGGAAGGCCTGCCCTGCCTGATAACGCTGGTCGTCGGGCTTCCCGCTCCATCCGCCGAAATCGCCGACCCAGAGCCGCGCGCGCGCGAGTCCCTTGCCGATGGCTTGCGCGCGCCACGCCTGCGAGCTCGTCACGACGAGAGCGCTGTCGGCGTCGCGCACGAACCAGACTTCGGCGTGACAACGGCTCTCGCTGCCGTCGCGCCTGAGCGCGCTCACGTAGACGAGCGGGCTCGTGCCGAGGGCGTCATGCGCTGCCGCGGAGAGCGCGCTCGCGTCGGCGAACGAGGCGCGCGGCAGGCAAGCCGCTGCGGCGCTGGCGATGAGAAGCTCGCGACGGGTGAGGCGCACGGGACGCTCCTTGGGGGGAGTGGCCTGTCCAATAGCAAAGGAAACGCGAGGTTTCGCGCGCCTAATCGCCGCGGGGAGCGTCCGTCGGCGCGCGCAGCAGCTCCGGCAGCGCGAGGTCGACGGCGCCGCGCCCGCCGGTGAGGGGCGAGCCGTCGAGCGAGCGCAGATCCGTCTGCGTGAGCGAGATGCGCGCCGAGAACACGGCCTCGTGAAACGCCGCCGCCAGCCGGCGCGCGCGCGCGGCGACGTCCTCGCCCGCGCGCGGCTCGACGCGCCCGCAGCCGATCTGCTCGCCGTTCGCGCCGAGCAGGCAGGCCCGGCCCGATTCGCCCTGTGCGCTCACCGCGACGCGAAAGCCGGTCTCGGCCTCCGCGAGCCGCGGCGAAGCGCGCAGGCAATCGGCAGCTCGCTCAGCGAGCTCGCCGCCGCCGGCCGTAATCACTGCCGGCAGCGCAAGCCCGAGCCGCCGCACCGCCCCGGGGTCGCGCTGCAGCACGAGGTCGTAGGCGGCCATCGAGCGCGCGAGATCGCCCTCGCGGCGCGCGGCGTCGCCGTGCAGCGCGGCGACCCGCGCGCGCAACAGCACTTCACTCTGCGGCAAGTCGATCAGCGCGCGGCGCGCCCATTCGCCGGTGCCCTGCTCGTCGCCGCGCGCCGCCGCGATCTCCGCCTCGAACGCGGCGAACCAGGCGTTCGCGCGCGGATCGGTCTCCGCGGCGCGCGCCTGTTCGAGCGCGGCGCTCGCGAGGCCGGGCCCGAGCACGCGCACCAGATCCGGCTGGAGCCACTCCGTGAGGTACAGCGTGAGCTGGTCCGCCATGTAGGGGCGCAGCGTGTTGATCAGCAGCCGCGAGTGCGAGAGCGCGTCGACCGCCTGCCGCTGCGCGAGCCAAGCGCGCAGCTCGAGCCAGGCCGCCGAGAACCAGCGCGGAACGGCGCGCCACCACACCTCCCAAGACGCCGCCTCGCGCTCTTCCTGCGCGCGCGCGCGGAGCACGGCGGCCTGCACGATCGCCGTCGCGCCGATGCGCTGCTCGGGATCTTCGTTGCTCGCGCCGAAGCGATCCGGCGCCGCGAGCGCGCGCGCGACGATGTGCTCCGCCTCGGCCGCGCGGCCCGCGGCGAGCAGGAACGTGCTCGCCGCCAGGTCGCTCCACGCCCAGCTCTGCGCGCGCGCGTAGCCCTTCTGCGCCTCGCGCCACCCGATCATCTCGCGCAGCGCTGCGGCGGCCTCGGCGAGACGGCCCTGGCTCGTGTAGAGGCGCACCAGATCCGACCACGGGTTCATGTAGTCCTGCACGCCGTACTCGGTCGAGCGCAATAACAAGCTCTCGATCTCGTCGAGGCGCAGCCCCATGCTCGCCGCCTCGGCGGCGTTCCACCAAACCACCGCGTCCTCGCCGCCCTCCGCGCGGCTCGCGTGAGCGGCCTCCACGCACGCGTGGTAGGTGCCCTCGCGGTCGAGCCGCTCGGCCTCGACCGCGCACAGCGCGGTGCGCGCCTGATTGCGCTGGTCGACGTTGGTCGCGCTCGCGAGCGCGGCCTCGGCATAGGCGCGCGCCTTGTCGAGCTCGCCCTGGCGCATCCACATCCAGGCCGGCCAGCGCGCGTCTTGCTCCGGGTAGACCTCCTTCCACTCGCGCTGGTAGGCGAGCGACTCGCGCTCCTCGCCCATGTCCGCCGCGATCTGATCGAGCTCACCGAGCGCGAGCGCGTGCCAGAACTGCGCGTCGACGTCCTTCGCGCTGCGGCCGTAGCGGCGCTCGAACAGCTCCTTGCCGCGCAGCAGCTCGTGCCGCGCGCGGGCGAGGTCGCCCTCGACTTCGGCGAGCACGCTGCCGAGCAGCACGTGGCCCTCGATCGAATTCGGGTCGTCCTTCAGCAGCTGCTGCGCGAGCTCGCGGGCGCGGATCGGCTCGCCCCCGCGCAGCGCGGCGTAGGCCTCGAGCGCGGTCAGCTGCGGCCCGGAGAGCTCGGAGAAGCCCGCGGATTCCTCGGCGAGATCGAAGTCGATCGAGACCGACGGCTTGCCGGACTCCGCCGGCGGCGCGCCCTGCCCGTGTGCGCCGGCGCTCGCGAGCGCGAGGCCGAGCGCGCACGCGGCGACGCGCGCGCTCATCGCGCGAGCGTCCTCCGCGCGAGCCGCTCGAGCGGCTCGACCATGCACTCCTTCACGACCTCGTCCGCACCAGTCGCGCCCAGCGCGGCCTCGACGCGGTGCGTGAGCACGAACGGCAGCAGGCGCTCGACGTCCTCGCTCGAGACGAAGTCGCGGCCCGCGAGCACCGCGAGCGCCTGCAGCGCGGGCACCGCGAGCACGAGGCTGCGCGTCGAGTTGCCGGCGCGCACGCGCTCGTCGGCACGCAGCGTGCGCGACACGTCGACCAGGCATTCGTGGATGGCGTCGTGCACCACGACCCCGCCATCGATCGCGCGGCGCGCCGCGATCACGTCGGCGCGCGCGACGCGCGGCAGGTCGCCGCGCTCGGTGTCGCGGCGCTCGCGCCGCGTGCGCAGCACCTCGAGCTCCTCGTCGCGGCCGATGTGATCCATGCGGATCTTGAAAAGGAAGCGGTCGAGCTGCGGCACGGGCAGCGGGTAGGTGCCGGCGACGTCGCGCGGATTCTGCGTCGCGATCACGAAGAACAGCTCGTCGAGCGCGTGGGTGACGTTGTCGACGGTGACCTGCTTCTCCGCCATCGCCTCGAGCATCGCGGACTGCACTTTCGGCGAGGTGCGGTTGATCTCGTCCGCGAGCACGACGTGCGCGAACAGCGGGCCCGGCCGGAACTGGAACGAGCTCGTGGGTGCGTCGAACACCGAGACGCCGGTGATGTCCGAGGGCAGCAGATCCGGCGTGAACTGGATGCGCCGGAACGCCGCGAACTTCCCGCTCGGGTCGTCCTCGATCGCATTCCCGAGCGCCTTCGCGAGCGTCGTCTTGCCCGAGCCTGGGTAATCCTCGAGCAGCACGTGCCCATCGGCGAGCAGCGCCACGATCACGAGATCGAGCACCTCGTCGCGGCCGATCACCTGCGCGCGCAGCCGGGCGCGCAGGCGAGAGAGCACGGATTCGGCGAGCGTGAGCGCCAAGTTATCAGGGGCGTCGGCAGCGAGCGGTTGGGTCGACATGGCGTGCGAGGGTTCCGTTGGGTTGGCGTACGTGAGTTGGGGATCGAGTCGGCGAAGGGTCGCGGCGCTCAGCGCGAGCGCCACCAGCTGATCGGATCGAGCCAGGCGAGCGCGCGTCGCCAGGCCGGCCGCGTGCGGCGCAGATTGCCCGCGACGCCGCCCGCGAGGCCGCGCAGCGCCGCGCCGTCGCGGCTCGCCCCAGCGCCGAGCGCGGCGCGCAGGTGCTCGTGCGTGAGCGCGGCGAACTCGGGTGCGAGCGGCGCCGCGCGCGCGGCGAAGCGCTCGCGCGTCTCGCCGCGGCCGCGCAGCGCGCCGTGCTCGGCGAGGCGATCGAGCGCGGCGCGATAGGCGATGCGCGGCAGCGCCGGCTCGCGCGCGAGTGCGGGCGCGACGCGGCGCCAGTGCTTCGCGAGCCAGCTCACGACCAGTGCGAGCGCGAGCGCCGCGAGCAGCCAGCGCGCCAGCGCCAGCGCGCGCTGCTTCGTCGGGATCGGCGGCTCTTGGCCGGGCTCGCCCTGCTGCTCGCGCAGCATCTCGCCGAGCATGCGCTGCAGCGAGTAGTCGGCCGGCGTCATCGGGTCGTCGAGCGTCTTCTGGGGCGCGATGTCGACCACCACCCAGCCGACCCCTGATAAGTAGAGCTCCGGCCAGGCGTGGGCATTGCCGCCGCGCAGCAGGATCGCCGAGCCGTCGCCGCGGTCCGATTCGTTGACGGCGTAGCCCGCTGCCACCCGCGCCGGCAAGCCGAGCTCGCGCATCAGGTAGACCGCGGCGTGCGCGAAGTACACGCAGTAACCGACGCGGTCGCCGAACAGGAAGTCCGCGGTCGGATCGTCTGCCTGGGCATGCTGGCTCTTGCGCGAATAGGTGCCCGTCTCCTCGAGCACTTGCTTCACGATCAGCGCGCGGGCGAGCGGATCGTCGCGGTACTCGGGCCGCAGCTGCGCGAGCATCTCGTCGGCGAGCTCGCCGTAGCGCCCGTTCTTCGGCGCCTCGGTGTAGAGCCGCCAGAGCGCGTCGCCCCAAGCCGGATCGCCGGCCCGACCGCCGAGCATTTCTTCGTAGTAAGCGGTCGGCACGCGCGAGACCACGCGGTAGCTGCGCTGGAAGCGGAACGAGCTCTTGAGCGACGAGGGCGCGATCGTCGCGGGCGCGTCCAGCGCGAAGGGCCGCGCGTGATCGGTGAGCAGCCCCGTCGAGGTCGCGAGCTGCTTGCGGCCGAAGGCGCCCTGCGGCGGCGCGGGGACTTCCTGCAGCGCGGCGGGGAACTGGCGCAGCACGTCGCGGTCCGCGTCGTCGCGCTGCGCCTCGATCAGGCGCCGGCCGTTGTATTGCGAGAACGCCGTCTCGCGGAAGTAGTAGACGCCGGTCGGCGGCGAGTAGTCGTCGTGGAGCACGACGATCGCGACGGGGGCTTCCGATCCGTCGTTCGAGTAGTCGTCCTTGAAGTCGCTCTGCGTGCGGCTCGCCTTCGATTTGTCGGAGCTCGCGGTCGGCTTGCCGTCCAAGCCGAGGCTCGCGGGCGGGCGGCCGGTGGGGAGCCCGGTGATGCGCAGGCCGACGAGCAGTAACAACGCCAGCGCGAGCAGCGCGGCGGCGTGCAGCGGCAGCCTGCGCGCGCGCTCGTCGCGCAGCAGCAGCGCGGCGAGCACGAGCACGCCCGCGGCGCCGATGCCGAGGTAGAACGCAGCGGGATCGATGCCGCTGCCCCAGGCGAAATCGCCGATCGCGAACGGGCGGTGCACCATGCCCGCGCGATGCGGCGCGAAGGTCGTGGCGAGCGCCGCTGCGGCGAGCGCGACTTCGGCGATGCCCGCGAGGGCGTTGCGCGTCGCCGCGAAGCGCAGCGCGAACACGGGCGCGCCGATCCACGCGAAGGCGTGCAGCGCGTCGACGACGCCGAGCGCCGTGGTCGGCCCGAGCAGCTCGCCGAACGATGTGAGGCGGGACAGTGCGAACGCGACGCCGCCGATCGCCGCGCCCGCCGCGAGCGCGAGCAGCGCCGCGCCGCGCGAGCGCAGCGCGCGCCCGAGCGGCGTCGCGCGGCTCGCGAGCTCCGCGCCGATCGCGCCGCTGAATGCTGCGAGCGCGGCGGCCACGACGCCGGGCGTCGCGGCGTAGCTCCACGCGAGGCCCGTCGCCGCGAGCGCGAGCGCGAGCGCGCGCAGCCACGCCGCCGCCGGAAGCGCGCGCAGCGGGCTCGCGTTCGGCTCGGCGGTCGCGCCGCGCACGGCACCGGCCGCGCTCACGCGAGCGCCCCGCCTTGGGCGTCGAGCGCGGCGCCGGTCGAGCGATCCAGCACGCGCACTTCGCCACCGTGGGCCGCGAGCTGTGCCGCGAGCGCGCGCAGCTCGCGATCGAGCACGCCCTCGCGGCGCTCGCTCGTGAGCAGCAGCGCCTCGAGCCGCGAACGTTTCTGGGCACGGGTCACGCCGTGCGCGCCGAGCACGAACGAGAGCCGCGGCCCGTGGCGTTCGGCGCAGCGCAGCGCCTGCGCGCGCCACGGACCATCGTGCGCCGGCGCGAACACGATGCACGGATCTGCGCGCGAGGCGCCGTCTAGGAATGCGCCGAGCTGCGTCGGCCCGCGCGCCGCGCCGGATTCGACGACCGCGTGCAGCGCGTCGCCGAGCGTGCTCGCCACCGCGCGCGCGCCGTCGGCGCCGAAGCGCCAGCCCTCCCCGAGCGCGCCGCTCTCGAGCACGATGCGCGCCGCAGCGGCAGCCGCCTCGTCGCGCGGATCGGCCATCAGGTAGGCGCTCACTTGCCGCGCCGGCTCGAGCGCGCGCTCGGGCTTGCGCACCATCAGCAGCCCGGTGCGCGCGAAGGTCTTCCACAGCACGTCGCGCGCGGAGTCGCCCGGCGCGTAGCGGCGGATGTCGGCGCGATCGCCCTCGGGCGTGCCTGACGGATGCGGCACGCCCTCCCCGCCCGCGCGCGTGATCACCGGCGGCGCGTTCACGAGCCGGTGCGGGTTCGGCAGGATCCAGGTGCGCGCCGGCCGCGCATCGCGAACGCGCACCCGCGTGAGTCCGAACACGTCGCGCACCTCGATCACCCGCTCGACTCGCGCGAGCTCCGCGCGGCGCGAGGCGCGAATCTCCTCGAGCCACGCGCCGCCTCCCACGCGCGGGAGCAGACGGCAGGCGACGCCCGCCGGTTCCTGCCAGCGCAGCGCGAACGAGATCCACGGCAGCGGCCAGTCCGGGAGCGCGAATCCAGTGCGTAGCCAGACGTCGGTCTCGATGCGCTCGGGCAGCGCGGCCGGCGGCGTCTCGCGCAGCCAGCGTCGCAGCGCGAGCGCGGTCGCCACCACCGCGAGCGCGCACAGCGCGAGCACCGCGAAGCACGCGACCGCCGCGACGAGCAGCAGCAGATCGAGCTCGCGGAAGCCGTAGTACCAGAGCGCGACGCCCGCGAGCGCGGCGAGCACGGCGCCCGGCGCGGCGAGCGGCGCCCAGTCGAGACCGCGCGCGAGACGGCGCAACCAGCGAGGTGCGGGCATGACGAATGGGTGTAGCAGGGCGCGGCGGCGCGAAAGTCGCAGCGCGATCAGCGCTTGCAGACGCCCAGCGCGCGCAGCTGCGCGGACGCCTGCCGCGCCCAGCCGCGGTTCGCCGCCGGGCTCGCGGGGCTCGGGTGCAGGATCTCGCCGATCTGCGCGTCCTGACCCGCAAGCGCCGCGCGCGCGCGCTCGGCCGCGAACTTCCCGATGCCGACCACCCAGCGCGGCGCGAACAGCGCGACGATCTCGGCCAGCGCGGCGTCGCAGTGCGCGTACAGCGCCGCTCGCTCGCTGCGCGCGAGCTGGCCGGGCGTGCGGTTCTTCCCGCTCGCCTCCATGAAGACGAGCGGGCAGTAGTTGAGCAGATAGGCGTCCGCGAAGAAGCGTGCGGGCTCGCGGTAGTGCGCCGCGACCGCACCCCAAACCCGCGCGCCGCTGATCTCGCTGCGCGAGCAAGCGAAGCCGTCGATGGGCCGCTTCGGATGTTCGCGCGCCGGCTTTCCCACCGGTGCCTCGATCCCGAGCCAGTCGCGCACGACCGAGACCTCCCCGAACGGCACGCCCGTCTGGGCCATCCCGTAGGGGCCGGGATTCATGCCGAGGAACACGACGCGCACCCGCCTCCGCGCATAGCGCCGCACGAACGCGGCGTGCGGCCGCCACGCGTAGGCGAGCGGGTCGTACACGTGCGTCACCGGCGCGCCGAACGAGAGCTCGCCAAGCCGGCGCGAGAGTGCGCGCTCGACGCGGAGCAAGCGTTCGGGAAGGGCGGCAGCGGCGCGCGGCGGCATGCAGCGTCCACGGTAACGACGCCGCGCGCTACGCCCGGCTGCGCGAATCGTCTACCGTGCGCGGAACGAGAAGACACGACCGCAGGGCCCTGGCTGAGTCGGTGGCCCGTGAACCCCGTCAGGTCCGGAAGGAAGCAGCGGTAGCGGTGATCCGGCGGTGGCCGGCAAGCTCTGCGGTCCTGTCTTCTCGTTGCGTCGTTTCGATCCCGAGCCGCAGACCCGAGGCGAGGACTCACCCCAAGTGGCGCACATGGTGCTCGCGCGGAAGTGGCGTCCGCGCACCTTCGACGAGGTGGACGGCCAGGCGCACGTCACGCGGCCGCTGCGCAACGCGGTCCGCACCGGCCGCATCCCCCACGCGCTGTTGCTGACGGGCCCGCGCGGCACCGGCAAGACGACGCTCGCGCGCATCTTCGCCTGCTGCCTCAACAACTCGAAGGGCCCGAGCGAGTCGTTCGATCCGGACGATCCCGACTGCGTCGCGATCCAGTCGGGCCACTCGACCGACGTGCAGGAGATCGACGCCGCGAGCCGCACCGGCGTCGACGACGTGCGCGACATCATCGAATCGATCCGTTACGCGCCGTCGCCCGGCAAGCACCGCATCTACGTCGTCGACGAGGTGCACATGCTCTCGACGGCGGCGTTCAATGCGCTGCTGAAGACGCTCGAGGAGCCGCCGCCGCGCAGCCTGTTCGTGTTCTGCACGACCAACCCCGAGAAGATCCCGTTCACCGTGCTGTCGCGCTGCCAGCGCTACGACCTGCGCCGCATCGCCACGAGCGAGGTCGCGGCGAACCTGCGCCGCATCGCGAAGGCGGAAGGCATCCAGATCAGCGACGCGAGCCTCGCCGCGATCGCGCGCGCCGGCGAGGGCTCCCTGCGCGACTCGCAGACGCTGCTCGACCAGCTGCTCGCCTACGGCGGCACGAACGTGGACGACGCGCAGGTGGCCGAGGTGCTCGACCTCGTCGACCGCCGGCTGCTGCTCGCGATCGCGAGCGCGTGCATCGACGGCGACGCCGCCGCCGCGCTCACTGCGATTCGCCGCGCCTGGGACCGCGGCATCGACGCGAAGCGCCTCGGCGGCGAGCTGCTCGCGACGCTGCGCGATCTGGTGGTGCTGCGCGTCGCGCCGCGCGCCGGGCTGGTCGAGGGCGGCGAAGCGGACGTCGCGGCGCTGGCCGAGCTCGCCGCGCGCGCGGAAGAGGCGCGGCTGCGGCGGATGTTCCGCGCGCTGCTCCGGGAGCAGGAAGATCTCGCCTGGGCGCCCGATCCGTTCGCGGTGCTCGAAGTGGCGCTGGTGCGGCTCGCGTCGATGCCGAGCGGCGACGACGTGGACGCGCTGCTCACGCGCATCGACGCGCTCGAGAAGCGCCTGCGCGGCGAGACCCCCGAGACCGGCGGCGCGGCGGGGGGCGGCGCGTCGCCCCGCTCGGGCGTGGCGCCCACGGCGCGCGGCAGCAGCGACGTCCGCGCGGCGACGCAGGACGCGAGCGCGGCGCCGCTCGCCCCTGGTCCTGCCCCTGGTCCCGCCCCTGCCCGCGAGGAACCCGCAGCGCTCAGCCCCGAACCGCAATCGGCGGAGCGTGACGAGGAGCCGCCGCTCCTCGAGGACGCGCCGCCCGAGGCGTTCGCGAGCTTCGAAGCGAGCGCGCCGCGGGCGAACGCGCCGGCGCCGCTCACGCAGGTGTTCGATCGCCTGCGCGCCTTCGCACAGCAGGAGAACCGCGGCTTGTTCGCCGCGCTCGAAGGCGGGCGCCTGCTCGCGAAGAGCGACGCGGCGCTGCGCGTCGCCCTGCCCTCCGCGATCGCGTCGCGCCGCCTCGAATCCCGCAAGGCCGACCTCGAGAGCGTGATCGCGCGCTTCTTCGGCAAGCCGCTGCGCGTCGAGCTCGTGGTCGACGCGGGCGGCGCGAGCGCAGCCAGCGGCGCGCGGGCGGCGGGCGGCGAGCTCGCGCGCAAGCGCCGGCAGGAGGCGCTCGCGCATCCGGCCGTGAACACCGCGCTCGAGATCCTCGGCGCCGAGATCGACGAGATCCGCCCGCTCGGAGGCGCGAGTTGAGCGCGCGGCGCCCGGGCAGAGGGAATTAGGGCGTGCGCACGCCCGCCCCGATCGAGCGGCTGGTAGCGGCGCTGCGGCGCATGCCGGGCATCGGCGAGAAATCCGCCACGCGCCTCGCGTTCTTCCTCCTGACGGCGCCCGAGGCGGTCGTCGCCGAGCTCGCCGACGCGATCTCGCGCGTGAAGCGCGAGATCGTGCTGTGCGCCGAGTGCTTCGACTTGACGGACGTATCGCCCTGCGGCGTGTGCCGCGACGAGAAGCGCGATCCGGGCGTGCTGTGCGTGGTCGAGGAGCCCGCAGACCGCGCCGCGATCGAACGCAGCGCCGGCTTCGACGGCCGCTACCACGTCCTCGGCGGCGCGCTCTCGCCCCTCGACGGCATCGGACCCGATGCCCTGCGCATCGCCGAGCTCGAGGTGCGCGTGCGCAACGGCGGCGTCCGCGAGGTGATCCTCGCGACCAACCCGAACGCCGAGGGCGACGCCACCGCCCACCTAATCGCCGAGCGCCTCCACGGCCTCGGCGCGCGCATCACGCGCATCGCCTACGGCATGCCCCTCGGCGGCGATCTCGAATACGCCGACCACGTCACCGTCGGCCGCTCGCTCGCAAACCGCAAAGAGCTCTAACACCCCCCCCCTCCCAAGCCCGCGGGCGCGCGAGTCCCCGAAGCGCGCCGAGCACGCCTCGCCCCCCCGACCCCACGCGCCAGAGCGCGGGAGGCGCGGCCCAAAGCCGCGCCGACCCGCGCCCCCCACCCGTGAAAGCCAACTGCCAGCCGAAGCTCGCGCCCTCGCACGCCCGCGCGCGATCCCAGCACGAGCGTCCGCGGCGGGGCCGGGGGCGGCGGCGACCGAATCAAGCGCAGGCCGGCCCCGAGCATCCGGCAACGCAACGCCGCGAAGCAACGCGCTCTCCTCTGCTGGCGATACACCCAGAAGAGAGGGGCCGAAGCCGAGCCATCGGCCGCCGCCGCCCCCGGCCCCGGCCCCGCCGCGGACGCGCTCTACGCCAGGAACTCCTCAATCTCCCCCGCCCGCGCCTCCGCATCCGCCTCCCCCAGCTCGATCAACCGCGTCAGGTAGTTGGGCTGAAACATCATCATCGACAGCACGTCGTTCGATCGCGTCTGCCGCGTCCCGAGCCCGCGCGTGAAGAACCGGAACGCGCGCGGCAGCTCCGCTTCGTACTCGCTCGCGAGCTTGCCGAGATCGCGCGTCGGACGCAGCTGCAGCAGCTCGACGCGCCGCAGCGCGCCGCGCTGATCCGGCGGCATGCGATCGATGATCTCGTTGATGCGCTGCAGCGCGAGCGCGTCGGCGTCGACGAGATCGAGGAACACCGCGTTGAAGAGCACGCCGAGCATCTGCGCGATCGGCGGGTAGCCGTCGATCAGCGTCTGACCCGCCTCTTCCTGGCTGCGCCCGTAGCGGGTCGAGATCGCGACGATGCGGCGCGCGCCGAGATGCACCGCCGGCGAGAGCGGCGCGGTCAGGCGGATGCCGCCGTCTCCGTAGTAGCTCCCGTCGACCGCGATCGCGGGAAAGAAGAGCGGCAGCGCGGACGACGCCATCACGTGCTCGACGCGCATCTCGCAGGCGATGCTCCTGCGGTCCGCGCGCTCCCAGTGCGTCGCGCCCTGCCCTTGCACGAAGGTGACGGACTGCCCGGTCGAGTAGCTCGACGCCGTGATCGCGAGCGCGCGCAGGCGCCCGAGCGCGAGGTTCTGCGCGACGCCCGGCAGCGCGCCCTCGTCCGCGTGCAGCGCGATGTCCAGGAACCTGCGCAGCGGCGTCGTGTCGACGAGCGAGTACGGCCGACGCTCGGCCATGACGCCGCCGCTCACCAGCTTCGCGCCGGTGCGCAGGACGCGCGCCCCGAGGCGCAGCGCGTCGACGTGGAACACGCGGTCGACGGTGAGCGTCGTCCAGAGCCGCGTGAGCGCCTCGACGCTCGCCGCGAACGAGCTCGTCTGGCCGGCGAGAAAGGCCGCGTTGATGGCGCCCGCTGAGACGCCGGTGAGGATCGGCGGCGCGAACTCCGGGATGCGCCGCGCGAGCGCGCGCAGGAACCCGACCTGATAAGCGGCGCGCGCACCGCCCCCGCTCATCACCAGCGCGACGTCGCCGCCCGTCATCGAGCACTCACCTCGCGCGCGCTCCTCGCGCCCGCGAGCCCCGGCCCTCGCGCGCGACTCGATCGCCGCTGTCCCACGCCTGCGACTTCGCGTTGGGGCGCGGCGAACGCGCGCGCGCCCGGCGCCGCGCCGGCGCGAATCGCGGAGTCGGGATCCATCGCGGCATCCTATGCGCTCCCATGCGGGAAATCTCCGGCGGGAATGCTCAAGACGACCGGCGACTCGGCCGAAACGGAGCGGAAGCCGGGATGCGGGGCCGAAGCTCGGGCGCTACCTACGCGCGCGGGCGGGGGAGCTCGCAGGCCCGAAGACTTGGCAACGCTCTTGCCGGCCGACGAAAGCTGCGGGTGAGCGCATGATGGACACGCAGAGTGTGATGTACGAGGAGGATCACAAGAAGATCCTCGTCGTGATCGGTCGCCTCGTGCGGGAAGCGAACGCCAAGGGCGTGTTCGTCGTGGACCGCAACGGGCAGCTGATCGCCGAAGCGGGCGAAGTGCGGGGCATCGACACGACGAGCCTCGCGTCGCTGGTGGCCGGCTCGATCGCGGCGACGGGTGGGCTCGCCAAGATCATCGGCGAGCAAGATTTCCCGGTGCATTTCCATCAGGGCGTGAAGGACAACCTCCACATCACGATGGTCGCGAATCGCTGGATCCTGGTCGTCGTGTTCGACGAGCGCAGCTCGCTCGGCCTGGTGCGCCTGCGCGTGAAAAAGGCGACCGGGGACATGAACAAGGTCTTCGAAGACCTCAAGAAGAAGGCCGACTCCGAAGCGGCCGGCGGCACGTCGCCGTTCGCCGAGATCACGGACGACGACATCGACAACCTCTTCAGCGATTAGGTCTCCCCCACCCCATGTCGTTCATCAACTACTCGTCGCGCGAGATCAACTGCAAGATCGTTTATTACGGTCCGGGGCTGTGTGGCAAGACCACGAACCTGCAGTGGATCTACACGAAGACGAACCCCGACCTGAAGGGGAAGATGATCTCGCTCGCGACCGAGACCGAGCGCACGCTGTTCTTCGACTTCCTGCCGCTCGCGCTCGGCCAGATCCGCGGCTTCAAGACGCGCTTCCACCTCTACACCGTGCCCGGCCAAGTGTTCTACGACGCCAGCCGCAAGCTGATCCTGAAGGGCGTCGACGGCGTGGTGTTCGTGGCCGACAGCCAGATCGAGCGCATGGAAGCCAACCTCGAGAGCATGGACAACCTGCGCATCAACCTGAAGGACCAGGGCTACGAGCTCGACAAGGTCCCGTTCGTGATCCAGTACAACAAGCGCGACCTGCCGAACGCTGCGCCGCTCGACGAGATGCGGCGCGCGCTGAATCCGATGGGCGTGCCGGACTTCGAGGCCTGCGCCCAGAGCGGCACCGGCGTATTCGAGACGCTGAAGCACGTGGCGAAGCTGGTGCTGTCGGATCTGAAGAAGCTCGGGCGGTAGGGCCACCTTCGTCGCACCGCGCCTCGCGGCGGGCTGGGGCCGGCTTCGCGCAATGGCTCGCTCGGCGCGGGGCCTGTTCGGCCGGATTGCTGGCCGGCCGCGATGCATCGAGCTTCGGACACGCGTGTTCGCGGGGCCTCGCTCCGCTTGATTTGCGCTCCGCCGGCCCCAGCCCGCCGCGAGGCGCTCGTCGCTTGGAGGAGCGAGCGGCACCACCGTTCGTTTGGGGAGGGCGAATCCAGCGCGGCGTTGAGCCGCGCTGGATTCGTTGCACACGCGGCGCCGGCACCGCTGCCCGCGGTGGACGCCGACCGGGTTCGAGAGACTTCGCACTCTCGCGTGCCGCGGGCATAGAATCCGCGGCATGCCGCTCGTATCCGTCGATGGACGCAAGGTCTACTACGAGTCGCACGGCCCGAGCTCGGGGGTGCCGCTCGTGCTCGTCATGGGGATGGGCGGGTCGTGCAAGGGCTGGCTGCCGCTGCAGGTGCCGGAGTTCTCGCAGCGCTTCCGCACGCTGATCTTCGACAACCGCGGCGTCGGCGAGTCCGAGGATCCCGGCGGCCCGTTCACCACCGCGGATCTCGCCGACGATCTCGCCGGCCTGCTCCACACGCTCGGCGTGACGCGCGCGCACGTGCTCGGCGCGTTCCTCGGCGGCATGGCGGCGCAGCAGTTCGCGCTGCGGCACACCGACTTGTTGGGGAGGCTCGTATTGGTCGGCACCTGGGCGCGCCCCGACGCGAAACGCCGCCTGCTGCTCGAGAAGTGGCGCGAGATGGCGCGCACCGGAGTCGCGCCGGGCATCTTCGTGCGCGAGCGGCTGCTCTGGACGCTGCAGGACGAGACGCTCGAGCAGCGCGATCTGATCGAGGCGATGTCCGCGAGCTTCCCCGGTGAAGGCGCCACCGTGAGCGGCGACCTGCTCGTGCGCCAGTGCGATGCGTGCCTCGGCCACGACGTGCTCGACCAGCTCCGCAACGTGCCGCATCGCACGCTGGTCTTGTGCGGGCGCAACGACCAGCTGACGCCGCCGAAGCTCCACCGCGAGCTCGCCGACGAGCTGCCGAACGCGCGGCTCGCGACGCTCTACGGCGCGCATCTCGTGATGGCGGAGGCGGCGCAGCAGCTGAACGCCGCGGTGCTGCACTTCCTGGCGGAGCGCTAGCGCGAGGCCGCGCGCTCAGCGCGGCGTACAATTCCGAAGCGTGAGCCGCGGCAGCGTCGGTCCCAATAGCGGGCTCGCGCGGAGCTCCGCGCGTAGCCGCCTCGCGTCGAGCTCCGTTCCGCCCGCGATGTAGATGCGGTTGTCGTGCTCCGCGACCGCGATCTCCAGCACGCGTGGGAAGCGCGCCGCGAGCGCGCGGCGCACCGCGGGGCCCTCGTCGATGGTGTTGCTCGCGACCACGCCGCCGGCCGCGAGCAAGCGCTTCGCGTGCGCGAGTACGGGCAGCGGGAATCCGTCCGGCTTGCGAAGCGTGGCCTCGCGGCCGATGAAGACGTCCTCCATCACCACGTCGAAGCGGCCGCGCAGCCGCGCGACGACGGCGCGCGCGTCGCCGACGATCACCTCGACGCGCAGCGCATCGAGCTCGAACCAGCGGCGCGCCGCGGCGACGACGTCGCGATCGAGCTCGACGCCCACGATGCGCGCTCGCGGCGCGAGCGCGCGCACGAGGCGCGCCGCCGAGCCCGCGCCGAGTCCGAGCAGCAGCACGCTGCGGCGCCTCGGGGGCGGCAGGGCGAGCACGCTGGCGGCGAGGGCGTCCCACACCGAGCGCGTCGCGATCTCGCCGGGCGTCCAGGACGAGGCATAGGTGCCGTCGACGCGCAGCTCGCGCCGCTTGCCGCGCACGATCAGGCGGACGCGACGCTCAGCCACGCGCGCAGGCCTCGCTTCGACTCCGCCCGGCTCCGAAACCCTCGCCTCGCTGCGCGCTTCGCTTGCACTTCCGCGTCATCTTCCCGCCGTGTCCGCAACGAGCGACAGCCTGTTCCGCCTCGACGCGCCGCGCGTCGCGCGCGTGGCGCTGCCGGTTCCGGTGAACTCGCTGTTCGATTACGCGCTTCCGGAGGCGCTTGCAAGCGATGCGCGCGTCGGCTGCCGCGTGCGGGTCCCGATCCGCACGCGCCGCGAGACCGGCATCATCGTCGAGCTCGCAGACGCACCGGAGCGCGCGGACCTCGCGCTGAGCGCGGTCGAGGCGGTGCTCGACGCCGAGCCCGCGCTGCCCGCTGCATTGCTCGCGGCGATTCGCGAAGAGGCGCACGCGGCGCTCTGCCCGATCGGGATCGCGCTGCACGCCGCGCTGCCACCGGGCGCCTCGCCCCGCGCCGAGCGCGCGCTCGCGCTGACGCCGCGCGGACGCGAGGCGCTGCGCAGCGGCGCACTGCGCGGCGAAGCCGCGAGCTGGCTCGCGCACCTCGAGCCCGCGCCGCGCTCGGCGGCGTGGCTCGCACGCAGAGGCGCGCCGGCCGCGCAGCTCGCGGAGCTCGAGCGCGACGGGCTCGTCCAGCGCGCGCTCCTCGAGCGGGCGGGTGTGCAGCCCGCGCGCGTGCGGCGCGCGCGGCTGCCGGCCGGCGTCTCGCTCGAGCAGGCGTGCGCCGGACCGCTGGCGCGCGCGCCGAAGCAGGCGGCGTTGTTACGCGAGATCGCAGAGGCGGGCGCGGCCGGCGCGCCGCTCGAGGCGCTGACGGCGCGCGAGCCGAAGCGTGCCGCGCAGCTGCGCGCACTCGTCGCGCGCGGCCTGGTCGCGATCGAGAGCAGCGCGGCCGTGCTCGGCGAGGCCGGCGCCGAGCGCGCGACGCCGCACGCGCTGACGCGCGAGCAGGCGCACGCGCACGACTCGATCGCGGCCGCGCTGCGCGCGCGGCGCCACGATTCGTTCCTGCTGCACGGAGTCACCGGCAGCGGCAAGACCGAGGTGTACCTCCGGCTGGTGGCGGACGCGCTCGCGCTCGGGCGCAGCGCGCTGGTGCTCGTGCCCGAGATCACGCTGACGCACCAGATGGTGAGCCGGCTGCGCGCGCGCTTCGCGGATCGGGTGGCGGTGCTGCACAGCGGGCTCAGCGCCGGAGAGCGCGTCGCGCAGTGGAATCAGCTGCGCAGCGGCGCGGTGCCGATCGCGGTGGGCGCACGCTCGGCGCTGTTCGCGCCGTTGCGCGACGTGGGCGTGATCGTGATCGACGAAGAGCACGACGGCGCGTACAAGAGCGAGGAAGGTTTTCGCTTCCACGCGCGCAGCTTGGCGGCGCGGCGCGCGCGCGCGGAGGGCTGCCCGCTCGTGCTCGGCAGCGCGACGCCGGCGCTCGAGACCCGCTACGCCGCGGAGCGCGGCGCACTGCTGCGCCTGCGCATGCAGGATCGCCCGAGCGGCCGCCCGCTGCCCGCGGTCGAGCTCGTCGATCTGGTGAAGGAGCGCGCGAGCCTGCCGCGCGGCGCGCGCCGCACGCTCTCGCCGACGCTCGCGCGCGCGCTGCGCGAGACGCTCGCCGACGGCGCGCAGGCGATCCTGTTCCTGAATCGCCGCGGCTTCTCCTCGCAGATCGCGTGCGTCGACTGCCAGGACGTCTCGCGCTGCCTGCATTGCGACATCTCGCTCACCTACCACGCCGCCGCGAACGCGCTGCGCTGCCACTACTGCGATTATCAGGTGCGGCCGCCCACGAAGTGCGCGGCGTGCGGCTCCGAGCGGCTCGCGCTGCTCGGCACCGGCACCGAGCGCGTCGAGGAGGAGGTGCGCGCGGCGTTCCCCGACGCGCGCATCGCGCGGCTCGACCGCGACACCGCTGGCCGGCGCGGCGCGGTCGAGCGCGTGCTCGCCGAGCTGCGCGCGGGCGCGAAGAACGTGCTGATCGGCACGCAGATGGTCGCCAAGGGCCACGACTTCCCCGGCGTGCGCCTCGTGGGCGTGCTGAATGCGGACCTCGGCCTGCACCTCCCGGATTTCCGCGCGGCCGAGCGCACGTTCCAGCTGCTGACGCAGGTGGCCGGCCGCGCGGGTCGCGGGGCCGAGCCCGGCCGCGTGGTGATCCAGACCTTCGCGCCCGGCCACTACGCGATCCGGCCAGTCGCGCTGCACGACTACGAGAGCTTCTACGCCGACGAGATCCGCCACCGCGAGGCGCTCGGCTACCCGCCCTTCGGGCGCCTCGCGCTCGTGCGCGTCTCCGCGCTGGAGGCCGTCGCGGCGCGCGAGGCCGCGCTCGCGCTGGCGCTGGCGGGCCGTGAGGCGAGCGCTGCAAATGGGCAAGGCGTCGAAGTGTTAGGGCCCGCCGAGGCCCCGATCGCGCGGCTGCGCAACCGGTACCGGCAGCAGATCCTGCTGAAGCACCCAGAGGCCGGCGCCGTGTGGCGCGTCGCCGAGCGCATCGCGAACGCCGCCGAGGGCCTGCCGAGCGCGGTCCGCGCCACCCTCGACGTGAATCCCATGGACATGCTCTAGCGCGCCCCGGGCCGCGTCCGAGCGCGCGCCGCCGCGCCGCGGCAGGCGATGCAAGCTGCGCCGCGAACATCTAGGTTCCGCGCCCGCCATGCCCCTCCGCCCCGTACTCCAGTTCCCCGACCCGCGCCTCAAGCGCAAATCCGCGCCCATCGCGAAGGTGACGGACGAGATCCGCGCGCTCGCCGCGGACATGATCGAGGTGATGTACGACGAGCCGGGCATCGGGCTCGCCGCGCCGCAGCTGGGCGAGGCCATCCGCCTGATCGTGCTCGACACCGACTGGACGGGCGAGGACGGAGAGAAGAAGCCCGGCGTGATGCTGAACCCGGAGATCGTCTCGCGCGAGGGCGATCTCGTCTGGAACGAGGGCTGCCTCTCGGTGCCCGAGTTCAACGCCGACGTCGAGCGCGCCGCCCGCGTGCGCGTGCGTTATCAGGATCTCGACGGCAACACCCGCGAAGAGGACGCGAGCGAGCTGCGCGCGGTGTGCTTCCAGCACGAGATCGACCATCTCGACGGCGTCCTGTTCATCGATCGGATCAGCCGGCTGAAGCGCAGCCTGTACGTGCAGAAGCGGAAGCGCGCGCTGCAGCGCGAGCTCGAAGAAGCGGCCCCGCCCAAGCGGATGGTCTAGGGCGATGGGCGCGCTGCGCATCGCCTTCTTCGGCACACCCGAGTTCGCAGCGCCGAGCTTCGAGCGGCTGCTCGCGGGCCCGCACCGCGTGGTCGTCGCGATCGCGCAGCCCGATCGCCCGCGCGGCCGTGGCAGAAAGCTCGCGCCCGGCCCCATCGCCGCGCGCGCGCTCGCCGCCGGCGTGCCGCTGCTGCAGCCCGAGCGCGTGGGCGACCCCGCCGCGATCGCGGAGATCGCGCGGCACGCGCCGGATCTCGGCGTGGTCGTCGCATTCGGTCAGTTCATCCCGCGCGCCGTCCGCGAGCTGCCGCGGCTCGGCTACTCGATCAACGGCCACGCGAGTCTGCTCCCGCGCCACCGCGGCGCGGCGCCGATCCAGCACGCGATCCTCGCGGGCGACGCGGAGACCGGCGTGTCGGTGATGCGTGTCGAGCGCGAGATGGATGCGGGCGCGGTGCTGCTCGCGAGGCCCACCCAGATCGGCGCGAGCGAAGACTCGGGCGCGCTGTTCGAGCGGCTCGCGCGGCTGACCGCGGACGCGCTCACCGAGGCCGTCGACCGGATTGCGGCCGGCCGCGCCTGTTGGACCGAGCAGGACGGCGCGCTCGCGACCCTCGCGCCCAAGATCGAGGCGGCCGACGCGGAGCTCGATTTCACGCAGCCGGCCGCGGCGCTCGCGCGCCGCGTGCGCGCGCTCGCGCCGCGTCCCGGCGCGTGCGTGCACTTGGGCGGCGAGCGCCTGCGCGTACTGGCCGCGCACGCGCAGCCGGGCGTCGCGCCGCTCGCGCCCGGCACCCTGCAGCGCGCGGGCGACGCGCTGCGTGTCGCGACCGGCGACGGCTGGCTCGCGCTCGAACGGCTGCAGCGCGCAGGAGGGCTGCCGCTCGCCACCGCCGAGTTGTTACGGGGATTCGCGCTCGCGGACGGCGCGCGCTTCGCGACGCCGCCGCCGGCGACCGCGCGCGGTGTGGAGGACGACGCCTGATGCCGGCGCGCGCACCGCTGCGCCGCCGCGGCGGCCGCCCCGCGCCGGGCCGCGGCGGCTCGCCCACCGTCGCGCGCTTGGTCGCCGCACGCGTGCTCGATCGCGTCGAATCCGCGCGCGCTTACGCCGACCTCGCGCTCCACGCCGTGCTGCACGACGACCGCTTGAGCGTGCGCGACCGCGCCTTCGCGACCGAGCTCGTGTACGGCACGCTGCGCTGGCGCGGGCGCCTCGACTTCGCGCTCAGCGCCTGCTGCGATCGCCCGTTGCCGCTGCTCGAGCCCGCAGTGCTGACGCTGCTGCGGCTCGGCGCCTATCAGCTGCTCTTCCTCGACGTGCCGCCGCGCGCGGCCGTCGATGAATCGGTGCGCTGCGCCCAGGCGATGGGCTGGGCGCGCGCGTCCGGCCTCGTGAACGCGGTGCTGCGCCAGCTCGCGCGGAAGAAGGACGCACTGGCGTTCCCGGAGCTCGCGACCGAGCCGCTCGCGCACCTCGTGCACGCGCTCTCGCTGCCCGAGTGGATCGCGCAGCGCTGGCTCGCGGCGCTCGGTCCGAGCGAGGCTGCCGCGCTCGCGCGGGCCTCGAACGAGACGCCGCCGCTCAGCGCGCGCGCGAACCCGCTGCGCACCACGCGCGCGGCGCTGCTCGCGGAGCTCGCGCCGCGCTGGCGCGACGTGAAGTTGGCCGGCCACGCGCCGCTCGCGCTCTCGCTCGGGCACGGCCTCGATCCGGGCAGCGACCCCGCGTTCCGCGAGGGCCGCTTCACGATCCAGGACGAGGCGTCGCAGCTGGTGGTGGAGCTGCTCGATCCGCGGCCCGGCGAGCGGGTGCTCGACCTGTGCGCGGCGCCGGGCGCGAAGACCACGGCGATCGCGGAGCGCGTCGGCGCGGACGGCGTGGTCGTCGCGTGCGACCGCAACCAGCGCCGGCTCGATCTCGTGGGCCGCTCGGTGCGCCGGCTCGGGCTCACGAACGTGCATCTCTCCCACGCCGACGGCACGCAATCTCTCGCCGAGCTGCCCGGCGCGCCGTTCGCGCGCGTGCTGGTGGATGCGCCCTGCTCCGGCCTCGGCACGTTGCGACGCAACCCCGACGCGCGCTGGCGCATCCGGCCCGAGGATCCGGCCGCGCTCGCGGAGACGCAGCGCGCGCTGCTGGCGAACGCGGCGCGCGAGCTGATGCCGGGCGGCGCGCTCGTTTACAGTACGTGCACGCTGCTCTCCGAGGAGAACGAGGCGGTCGTCGCCGCGTTCCTCGCGCAGCACGCGGAGTTCAGCTTGTCCCCGCGCACCGAGCTTCCCGCCGCGGTGCGCCCCTTCGTGGAGGCAGACGGCTTCATGCGCACCTGGCCGCAGCGACACGGCACCGACGGCTTCTTCGCGGCACGGCTAGGGCGGGCCGCGCGATGAAGCGGCCGATCCGCATCGCGCCGTCGATCCTCTCCGCGGATTTCGCGACGCTCGGCGCCGACATCCAGCGCGTCGAGCGCGCGGGCGCCGACTGGATCCACGTCGACGTGATGGACGGGCACTTCGTGCCGAACCTCACGCTCGGGCCGGAGATCATCCGAGCGATCCGGAAGAGCACGGCGCTGCCCTTCGACGTGCACCTGATGATCGAGCGGCCCGAGCTCTCGATCGCGCAGTACGCCGAGGCGGGCGCGGATCGCATCGGCGTGCACGCCGAGACCTGCCCGCACCTCCACCGCACCGTGCAGCAGATTCACGCGCTCGGGAAGCGAGCGTGCGTGGTGCTGAATCCGTCGACACCCGCGATCGCGGTCGAGCCGGTGCTCGGCGAAGTCGACCAGGTGCTGGTGATGAGCGTCAACCCCGGCTTCGGCGGCCAGAAGTTCATTCGCAGCGTGCTGCCGAAGGTTCGGCAACTGCGCGACTGGATCGAGCAGCGCGGCCTCGACGTCGAGCTCGAGATCGACGGCGGCGTGAATCGCGACACGATCGCGGACGCCGCGCGCGCGGGCGTGAACGTGTTCGTGGCCGGCAACGCGGTCTTTCGCGAGCCCGACTACGCCGCCGCGATCCTCGAGTTGCGCAAGCTCGCCGAGGACGCCTGAGCGCTCGCGCGCTCGCTCACTCGACTTGGAGCGGCAGCTCGGTCTCGTCTTCGCTCTCGAGCGGTTCGAGCTTGCCGGCGAGCACGCCGCCGAAGGCGCCTTCCAGCCCGTGGGTCCGCACCTCGTTGACCGTGTAGACGACGCCCACGAGGGCGAGCAGCCAGATCAAGCGCTTCATGTCTCACTCCCCGCGGCCGAGCCGCGAGCCGTCGTATCGTCCGGACGCGCCTCGCTCTCGCGGGCGATGTCTGTCATAGTGCGCCGGCTTCGGGGCGTGGCGCAGCTTGGTAGCGCGCTTCGTTCGGGACGAAGAGGTCGCAGGTTCGAATCCTGTCGCCCCGACCAGCTCTCCTTCGGCGCCCGTCCAGCGCCGTCCGCGACGCGGCGCGAGCTCCGCGCCGCGCTTGTTAGGGCGACGCGAGGGCTCGCATTCGCCGGCCGGCCCGTGCCTGCGCCGGCTCGCAGCGCCCGCAGGCGCCCGGCAACTCGGCGCGGAGTCACGGCGTGAGCGCTCGCACAATGCGACGCGCGCCCGAGCGGCAGCCCGGACGCGCCGCGCGAAATCGCGCAAGTCCGCGAGATCACTTGGTTTTCGTTGACACCCCCGGAGTGCGATGGCACGATGCCGCGGCTCGTTTCGCGCTGCTTCGCACACCTCACGAGCCGGAGTCCTGCATGAACACGTCCGAGCTGGCTTGGGAGTTGGCGGATCTCTTCGGCGAGCTCGACACGCCGCAGATCAACGAGATGCTCGCGAAGAACGTGCCGCTCGAGGCGCTCGAGTTCTTCGCCTCCTACGCCGAGTCGTTCGCGAAGAGCGAGGCGCTCGAGGAGTCTGCCGCGCGCCGCCTGCCGAACCTGATGCTGCTCGGCTACCTGCTGCGCGTCCTCGAAGAGCGCCTGTTGGACGGCGACGAGGGCGAGGGCGAAGCCACCGACTAGCCCGGGCGCGTGCGGCTCGGCGCAGCCGCTGCGATGTTTGCGCGCCGATGGACGTCACACTCGGCGACGAGGCCACGCTGAAGCGCATCGCGCGCGCGCGCACCAGCGCCGCGACTGCGCCGTGCATCGACGCGCTGCCGTTTCGCAGCTTCGACGCGCTGCTCGGCGCGCGCGCGATCCTCGGCGAGCGCAGCTTCCTGATATTTCGCGACGGCGCGCAGCGCAGCGAGCTCTCCTACGCCGAGCTGGTGGCGCGCGTCGCGGAGCGCGAGCTGACGCTGCGGGCGCTCGGCGTCACGCGCGGCAGGCGTGTCGCCACGCTGTTCGTGAACGACGTCGAGGTGCCGATCACCTACTTCGCGGCGTGGTCGATCGGGGCCAGCGTCGTACCCATCAATCTCGGCGAGGACGACGAGCGCATCTCGTTCGTGCTGCGCAACTCCGAGGCGTGCGCGGCGCTGTATCTGCCCGAGGCGAGCGCGCGCGCCGCGGCGCTGCGCGACGCGGCCGTGAACGTGCGCTGGCACGACGTGAGCGCGCCGCCGCCGGCTGCCGCCGAGGCCGCGGGCGCGCCGCCCTCCCCGCCCTCACCGCCGCACCCCGAGGACGAGGCGCTGATCGTCTACACGTCGGGCACCACCGGCGCGCCGAAGGGCGTCGTGTTGACGCAGCAGAACCTGCTCGCGGACGCCCACGCGCTCGCGCTCTGGCACGGCGTCGGCGAGGGCTCGCGCCTGATGTGCGTGCTGCCGACGCACCACGTGAACGGGATCCTGGTCACGCTCGTCACGCCGCTGCTCGCCGGCGCCAGCGTCGTGCTCGCGCGCAAGTTCCAAGCGGGCACGTTCTGGGAGACCGCGGCGCAAGAGGGCGTCGAGATCGTGTCGGTGGTGCCGACGCTGCTCGCGTTCCTGCTCGAAGAGGCGCGCGGGCGCGAGGGCCACGAGCTCGCGCGCTTCCGGCACTTCATCTGCGGCGCCGGCCCGCTCACCGTCGAGCTGGCCGCGCGCTTCGAGGATCGCTTCGGCCTGCGCGTGATCCACGGCTACGGCCTCAGCGAGACGACTTGTTATTCGAGCATGCTGCCGGTGGCGCTGAGCGCGGAGGCGCACCGCGGCTGGCTGCGCGACCACGGCTTCCCCTCGATCGGCGCGCCGCTGCCGCCCAACGAGATGGCGATCCACGACGCCGAGGGCAACACGCTGCCCGAGGGCGAGCGCGGCGAGATCGTGATCCGCGGCGTCAACGTGATGCGCGGCTACTACCGCCGGCCCGAGGCGAACGCCGAGACCTTCGCCCACGGCTGGTTCCGCAGCGGCGACGAGGGCTTCTTCCGGCGCGGCTCCGACGGCCGCGACTACTTCTTCATCACGGGCCGCATCAAGGAGCTGATCATCCGCGGCGGCGTGAACCTCTCGCCGTTCGAGATCGACGAGGTGTTGAACGCGATTCCCGGCGTCGCGTGCGGGCTCGCCGTCGGCTTCGAGAACCGCTGGTACGGCGAAGAGGTGGGCGCCTACGTGACGCTCGAACCGGGCGCGGTGCTGGACGAGGCGGCGATTCTGCGCGCGTGCCGGGAGAAGCTGCCGTTCGGGAAGGCGCCGAAGGTGGTGGTGTTCGGGAGCGACATCCCCGTGACGTCGACGGGGAAGTATCAGCGCGGGCGGCTCGTGGCTTTGTTCGCGGAGTTCAAGGGCGTGCAGTATCGGGATTCGCGCTGAAGCGCCTGTGGTGGTGGGCGCGGGCAGCGCCTCGGCGGCGGGGCCGGGCCGGGGGCGGCTGCGGCGAATGGCTCGCTTCGGCCCCGGTGATCATTCGGGGCGCATTGCTGGGGCGCGCTTCGAGTTGACCGCGGGCCTCGGGGTTGGGGGCCTTCGCTGCGCTTGATTTCGCCGCAGCCGCCCCCGGCCCAGCCCCGCCGCCGAGGCTCGTTGCAGGACTCGACGTCTCGAGCGCGGGTGGTTTGCGGGCGCGGATCGGCGCGCCTTTGAGGCGCGCCTCCCGCGTGCTTCGCGTCCTACGGGGCGCGGAGATCTTCGTTGGCGCGCCTCGCTAGCCAGCGCAGGTTCACGGCGTTCAGGAGCGCGTGGGCTAAGGCTGGGGCGAGGAGGTCGCCGCTGGCTTGGAAGAGCGCGCCGAGGGCTAGGCCGGCGAGCGCGGCGGTGAGGGACCAGAGGCGGAGCTCGCGGCTCGGGTGGAAGTGCGCGAGGCCGAAGAGCAGCGACGCGGCGAGCCAGCCGACGCGCGGCTGCAGGGCGCCGCGGAAGAAGGCTTCCTCGGCGAGGCCGCTGGCGGCGGCGAGCAGGCAGACCCGTGGGGTCGAGAGGCCTCCGACCAGGCGGCCGAGCTCGGCGGCGAGACGGCGCCCGGCCTCGGAGCGGGACGTCCAGACGCGGGACGTCCCGATCAACGCCGCCCCGAGCGCGACCCCCGCGCCGATTCGGGCGCCGAGGGGCCAGGGAGGCGAGAGGGCGCCCGCCGTCCAAGGGCCCACGCCATCGACTAGCGACCTCCACGCGACCGCGGCCCCCAAAAGCGCGCCGTAGAACGCCAGCGCGAGAGGAAGTAGTCGCGGCAGTGGCCCGAAACGAGCTGCGGCTTGCGGGCTCAAGGCCGCGGATTCCTTGGCGTCGGCCATGGCCGGTGGTTAGCTTGCGCCCGTTCTCGATGCCCTCTCGGCTTCCCCGATCGAAGGGCATTCGTCGTCTCGAGGCTCTATGTCCGACCGAATCCCCATGACGCCGCGTGGCAAAGCCATGCTCGACGACGAGCTAAAGCGGCTCAAGACCCAGGAGCGCCCGCGCATCGTGAAGGAGATCGAGATCGCGCGCGCTCACGGCGACATCTCGGAGAACGCCGAGTACCACGCGGCCAAGGAGCGGCAGGGGCAGATCGAGGCCCGCATCCGGCTGCTCGACGACCGCCTGGCCCGCGCCCAGGTGATCGACGGACGCGGCCAGAGCACCGAGAAGGTGAGCTTCGGCGCCACCGTCGTGCTCTCGGACGTCGCGTCCGGTGAAGAGGTCGCGTATCGGATCGTTGGCGAGGACGAGGCGGACATCGCGCTCGGCATGATCTCGGTCACCTCGCCGGTGGCGCGGGCGATCATGGGCAAGGAGCGAGACGCGAGCGTCCGCGTGCAAGTGCCGAAAGGCGTGCGCGAGTTCGAGATTCTCGAGATTCGCTTCGAGTTGAACGCCGGGGTCTCGGCCTCGTAACGGGCGGCTCGGCCCGGGAGTCGCGCTTGCGATCCCTCCAGCTCAAGTTCAGCGCGCTCGTCGTCGCCCTGCTGGTGGTGGCGTGCGTCGTGCTGGCCTGGATGGCGACGCGGCATGAACGCGAGTCGGTGGAGGCGGAAATCGAGCGCTCCGCCGTCGCGCTCGCGAAGAACCTCGCCCAGGACGCGAAGGTCGCGCTGATCGAGAACGACCAGCTCACGTTGGGCGCGCTCGTGCGCAACACCGGCGCCGAGCGCGGCGTCGTCTCGGTGCAGCTGGTGAAGCGCGACGGGCGCGTGGCGGCCTCGCTCGAGCCCACCTTCGTGGGAATCCCCGCGACGCTCGCCGAGAGCTACGAGAACGGCGTGCACCTCGAGCGGCGCGGCGACGTGCTCTCCGTCGCAGCCGAGATCACCTGGAGCGCGGATCGCCTCGGCGAGGCAAAGCTCGAGATCGACCTCGCGCGCCTGGTCGGCCCGATCCTGCGCGAGACGCGCACGCAGCTGGCGTGGGTCGCGCTCGCGGTCACCGCGTTCGGCGTGATCGCGGGCCTCGGCTTCGTCGCGCTGCTGGTCGGCCCGCTGCGCCGCCTGCGCGCCGGCGTCGAGCGCCTCGCCGCTGGCGACCTCGCGGTACGCGTGCCGCCCACCTCGCGCGACGAGGTCGGCGAGCTGACCGCCGCGTTCAACGAAATGGGTGAGTCGCTCCAGCAGAAGGCTCGCATCCAGCGGGCGTTCGGGCGCTACGCGAGCGACTACGTGCTGCAGACGCTGCTCGAGAGCCCCGAGGGCGCCGAGTTCAAGGGCGTCCAGCGCGACGTCACGGTGCTGTTCGCCGACATCCGCGGCTTCACGCGGCTGAGCGAGAGCCTCGAACCAGCGGACGTCGTCGCGCTTCTGAACGACGTGTTCCAGCTCGTCAGCGACTGCATCCTCCGCCGCGGCGGCACGATCGACAAGTTCATCGGCGACTCGGTGATGGCGTACTTCGGCGCTCCGGTGCCGAGCGCCGATCATCCGATTGCGGCGGTGAGTGCGGCGGTCGACATCGCGCGCGCCGTCGACGAGCGCAACGCGAAGCTCGAGACGGGCGGGCGGGTGATCGGCGTGGGCATCGGCATCCACACCGGGCCGGTCGTGGTCGGCAACATCGGCTCCGATCGCCGCACCGACTTCACGGCCATCGGCGACTCGGTGAACGTCGCCGCGCGCCTCGAGAAGCTCGCGAAGGCCGGCGAGATCCTCGTCTCCGAAGCGGTGCAGCGGCGCGTGCGCGGCAGCCATCGCCTGCGCTTCGAGGGCGAGCGGCAGCTCTCTGGGCGGCAGGAGCCGGTGCACGTGTACGCGGTGGAGCTGCGCTCCGGCGAGGCGGCGGCTTGACCCGCGCTGGCGCCGGGCTCGCGCTCGCCTGCGCGCTCGCCGCAGTCGGCTGCACGACGCCGCTCGAGGAAGGCGAGCGCGCCTACCAGCGCGGCGATCGCGAGAAGGCGATCGAGGCGTGGAAGGACATCGATACCGCCGAGCTCGACTACTCGTCGGCGCAGAGCCGGATCGGCGCGGTGGCCGAAGAGCGAGGCCAACTGGTCGAACGCTACTTGCAACGTGCGCGCTACTTCGAGGAGCGCGGGCGGCTCGCCGAAGCGGTGCTCGACTACCGCCTCGCGCTGCGCCTCGATCCGAGCGATCGCGCGACCCTCCTGCACGTGCAGGATCTCTCGCGCCGCCTCGCGAAATCGCGCGACGAAGGGCTCGCGCTCTTCCGCAGCGCCTTCGCGCGCGACGACCTCGGCGCCGCGCGCGTGCACATCGCGAGCCTGCGCGTGCTCGACGCGTTCTCGCCGGAGATCGCGGACGGTCAGCGCCAGCTCGCCGAGGCGCTCGCCTCGCGCATCGACGCGATCGTCTCGCGCGGCAGCGACGACCTCGAATCCGGCGAGCTCGGCGACGCCGAGGCCGCCTTTCGCGCCGTGCTCGAGCTCGATCCGCAGAACGTGAGCGCGCGCGGCAACCTCGCCTACATCGAGCGCCTGCGCGCAGAGGACGGGGCGCCGTCTCCGGAGGGCGTGACCTTCGACGTGCAGACCGACGCGGGTGCCGCGACTCCGGTGCGCCGCGCCGCCGCTCGGCCGCGCGACGTGGAGATTCGCGCGGAAGGTTACTTCCAGAACGCGCTGGCGGCGGAGGCGAGCGGCGACGCTTATCAGGCGATTCGCTACGACCGCGCCGCGCTCGACGTCGATGCGCAGCACGCTGGCGCGCGCAGCCATCTCGCGTCGTTGCGCCGCGCGCTCGCTCCGCAGGTGCCCGCGCTACTCGAAGCCGGCCGCAAGCACTATCAGCGCGAAGACCTGCAAGCCGCGCTCGACCAGTGGGAGCGCGTGCTGCTGATCGATCCCGCGAACGCGGAAGCGCAGGAACACGCCGCGCGCGCCGGCAAGCTGCTCGAGCGGCTCGAAGAGCTGCGCGCGGCGCCGCTTCCGCCAGTCTCGGCGAAGCCGTGAGGCAGCGCGGGCTCGCGGCGCTCGCCTTGGCGTGCGCGCTCGGCTGCGCGACGTCGCTCGATCTAGGCGACATGCGCCAGAAGCTCGCGCCGCGCGGCCCCGAGCCCGCGCCCGAGCTGAGCGACGAGCCCAACAGCGCGCTCACGCGCGTCGAGGGCGTGGCCGCGCTGGACGGCGAGCTACGCGCGATTCCGCTGCGCTGGGACGCGAGCCGCGAGCAGGAGGTCGCGGGCTACGTGGTAGAGCGCTCGGTCAGCGCGGACGGCCCGTTCGCGTACATCGCGACGCTCGCCGATCGCTTCCAGACCGTGTACGTGGATTCCGGCCGCGACCTCGCGCCGAAGCGCACGCGCGGCGTCGCCGGCGGCGGCCTCGCACACGGCGACACTTATTATTACCGCGTGCGCCCGTTCGACCGCGACGGCCGCATCGGCGCGGCCGCCGCCAGCGTCGTCTCGGGCACGACCGCCGCGAAGCCGGCGCCGCCCGGCGGCGTGCAGGCCTACAGCCACCTGCCCCGCCGCGTCGCGCTGCGCTGGCAACCGGCGAGCGATCCGAGCGTCACCGGCTACGTCGTCTCGCGCAGCCCGAGCCCGAGCGGGGTGTACGCCGAACTCGCGCGCATCGAGGGCCGTCACCAAACGGTGTACCTCGACCGCGAGCTGCCCGACCTGGGCGTGTTCTACTACCGCGTCGCGTCGATGGACGCGGCGGGCGGCATCGGCGACCCGAGCGGCGCCGAGCGCGCGGTCACCAAGGGCGAGCCGCTGCCGCCGACGGGCCTGCGCGTGGCGTCGCAGGGCATCGGCACGAACACGCTCACCTGGGAAGCCAACGTCGAGCCCGACCTGCGCGGCTATCGCTTGCTGCGCGAGCGGCCCGGCGCGAAGGAGGCCGAGCGCGTCGCCGAGCTTCCGGCCGATGCCACGCGTGCGACCGACAGCGCCGTCGCGCCGGGCGAGCGCGTCACGTATCGACTCATCGCGCTCGACGGCGACGGCCTGCGCTCGGGTCCGTCCGATCCCGCCGAGGTCACCGGCGTCGCGTACGACCTCCAGGCCGAGGCCGCTGCCGACGGCGTGCATCTTCGCTGGAGCCCCAGCGCCCAAGCCGGCTTCCGTGAGACGCGCATCTTCCGCGGCCGCGACGAGATCGGCCGCAGCGAGCGCGCGACCTACCTGCACGCCGAAGGCGAACGCGGCGACCGCTACCACCTGATCGGCGTCCGCCCCGACGGCAGCGAAGCGCCGGAATCCGCCGTCGTCGAAGCGAAGTAGCCGCCGCGCGCGCGCGACGCCGCGAGATCGCACGCGCAACTCCTGGCACGACGCCCGCACCCGCTACCCGCGCGGGCATCGCGCAAGCGGCCCGAGCGAGCCCGCTCGCTCAGGCCGCGCGCAGCGAGCCGTCCCCACCCACATGCCCCGCGCCACTCGAATGCGAAGGCGAGCGAAGCCCAACAAGACTGGCTCCCCGAGTAGGACTCGAACCTACGACCTGGCGGTTAACAGCCGCCTGCTCTACCAGCTGAGCTATCGGGGAATGAGGCGCGGCATTCTAGGCGGTCGCGATGCCGTTGCAATGAATCCAGCGCGAAGGCGGACCGCATGACCAGTGCCGCTCCCGCCGTGATCGCCGAGCCCGGCCGCACGACGCCGATTCGGCACGAGACGGATGTGCTCGTCGTCGGTGGCGGCAGCGCGGGCGTCGCCGCCGCGGTGGCCGCGGCGCGCGCCGGCGCGCGCACGCTGCTCGTCGAACGCACGGGCTCCCTCGGCGGACTCGCGAGCAGCGGCCTGATCCTGCTGCTGCTCACGCTCGACGACGGTCGCGGGAGGCAAGTCGTCGGCGGCATCTGCCAGGAGATCGTCGACCGCCTCACAGCGCGCGGCGCCGCGTACGCGCCGGCGGCGGGCGAGTGGGGCCGCGGCGACCCCGAGCTGGTGGCGCGCGCGCAGCGCCACGGCCTGGTCTGGGGCCACGGCCCGCACGTGGTCCGCTACTCGGTCGCCTACGACTGCGAGGAGATGAAATTCGCGCTGGCGGAGCTCGCACGCGAGGCCGGCGTCGAGTTGTTACTGCACGCCCTCGGCTGCGAGCCGTTCCGCGAGCAGGATCGCGTCGGCGGTGTGCTGTTCGAGTCGAAGGCGGGACGGTTCGCGATTCGCGCGCGCAGCGTGATCGACGCGACGGGGGACGGCGATCTGTTCGCGCGGCTCGGCTGCGCGCACGAGCGGGAGCGCGTGCTGCCCTGGCAGTGGTTCGTGGTGGGCGGAGTCGACGACGCCGACTCCGCCGCGCTGCGCGGCCACGGCTTCCGCACGGTCGGCGACGGCCGCGTGCTGATGCCGTGGGGCGCGACCGAGAAGATCGCGCGCGCGATCGACGCGACCTCGCCCGAGGATCTCACCTACGCCGAGCTCGAGTGCCGCCGGCGCGTGATGGCGGAGCTCGATCGGCTGCGCGCGAGCGATCCTGCCTTCGCGCGCGCACACTTGTGCCGCATCGCCGATGCACTCGGCATCACCGAGAGCCGCCGCCTGATCGGTCGCCGCGTGCTCGCGCGCGCCGACATGGATCGCATCTTCGCCGACGGTGTGGCGCTGACCGGCCACTGGACCCAGTACGGCGCACTCTACTCGATCCCGTACGACTGCCTGCTCGCGCAGGAGGCGCCGAACTTGTTGGTGGCCGGGCGCTGCATCTCCGTCGACCACCGCGTGCATCACGCCACGAAGGAGATCCCCGCCTGCTTCGCGACCGGTCAGGCGGCCGGCACCGCGGCGGCACTCTCGCTGCGCGAGGGTTGCGAGCCGGCGCGGCTCGACGTCGCGAAGCTGCGCGCGCATCTGCTCGGAGCCGGCGCGATCCTCGCCTGAGAACGGTGGAATCGGCGTGGCTCGCCTTCAGGCGCGGCGCAGTTCCTTGGCGTCGCGCCGCGCGAAATGCCGGCGCGGTCGGTTGATCAACGCCTCGGCCGCGATCGCAGCGGGCCGGCGCGCCGTCTCGCCCTCGGCGCACGCGGCGCGGCAGTACCAGGCGTCGCCGACCCGCACCGAGGCGAGATCGAGCTCCGCGCGGCAGCGCGCGCAGGATCCAGTGGCCGATCGCTTCTCGCTCACGAACTCCCCCAATTACCGAGCGGCGCACGCGCACTCGCCGCGGCGCCGCAGAGCGGCCGCGGACAGTATCACCGCGAGCGCGTCGGGCTAGAGTCGGCGCGTGTCTTCCTCGACTCGTTTCTCGCTTCGGCTCGCGAAGGGCGACTTCAAGTTCGCAGCGGCGCACTTCACGTGGTTCGCGGACGGAAGCGCCGAACGGCTGCATGGACACAACTACCGCGTGAGCGTCGCCGTGAGCGGCGAGCGCCTCGGCCCGGACGGGCTGCTCGTCGAGGCGCGGCTGGTGAAGGACGAGGTGCGGCGCCTGTGCACGGCGCTCGACGAGCGCGTGCTGCTGCCCGAGCCGAGCGCCCACGTCGCGATCGAGCTGCACGGTGAGGAGATCGAGGCGCGCGTGGCGCGCCGCAGCTACCGGCTGCCCGCGGGCGACGTCGTCCGGCTCCCCGTCCCCAACATCTCCGTCGAGTGCCTCGCGCAACACCTGTGGCGCGAGCTCGCGCGGGCGCTCGCGCGGCTGCCGATCGAGACGCTCGCGGTGGAGGTCGCCGAGAGCGACGGACAGAGCGCGAGCGTCGAGGCGAAGCTCTAGGCCGCGCGCCGCCTCAGACCAGGCGCTCCCACTTCTCCGGCGAGTCGGGCACGCCCGCGCAGCCCCACAGCTCGCCGGTCTCGGGAGTCATCACGCTGGCGGCGTTGGTGCTGATTCCGTCGAAGTCGTCGCGGCAGATGGCGAGCGGGCCGCCTGCCGGATCGGCATAACAGCTGCGCAGGAACGCGGCGTCGATCTTCCCCGCGCGCGCGGCGAGCAGCTCGCGCATGCGGGCGAGCCGCGCCTCCGACGACTTGCGCGGCGTGTCGGCCTCGAGCGCGAGGTGTGCGGGCGCTTGGCAGTGATTGGTGTGCACGTGCGTCCCGCTCTCCACGCTGAACGTGTGCGCGAGCTTGCCGGTGCACTCGACCACCGCGCCGCTGCCGGCGCGATCGAGCGCGAGATAGCTGTGCGCGCCCGCGCGCGGCGCCGCCGCGATCACGCGCGCGGCGGCGAGCGCGCTGCGCTCGTCGAGCGCGCGATGGATCAGCCCCAGGTAGGGAACGCCGACGCCGGAGTCGCGCGTGCGCAGGTTGGTCGTGCCGAGCGCGAGGCCGTGCTCGTTCAGGCTCATCAAGGAGAGGCAGCCGACCGTCGTGATCGACCAAGTCTGCGGCCCGCCCTGCGGACGGCGCTGCACGAACACGATGAAGGGCGCGTTGTCGCTGGCGAGATCCCAGCTCTGTGCGAGGCGCGGGCGGCCATCGGACGCCGCATCGCGCTGCACGATCACCGCGGTGCAGCCCTCCGCGCCGACCTCGCTGCGCTCGCCCCAGGCGAGCCCATCGCGCAGATCCGTCAGCCCGTTCATCGCGAGCACCTGCTCCGCGCCGAGCCGCGCGCCGCGCGCGATTCCGCGCAGCTCGTCGGTGCCGCGCGGGTCGAAGCGCTCGCTGACCGCGAGGCACGCGCGCGCGAGGCGCAGCAGCTCTACCTCGCTGGTGGCGCGGCCGCCGTACTGGGTGGCCTGGCGCAGCGCGTTCTCGACGCGGATCGCGTACAGCCGCGCGATCTCCTCGCGAAACGCCTCGCCGAACGCCTCGCCCATCGCCGCGTGTGTGCCGCCGAGCTCGATGCGCCGCATGGGAGCCTCCCGCCGCACCGCACTGATCGTCCAGGCGCGAGCGCCGGTGGAGCATGGGACGTTCGTTCACGAAGTTCACGAAAGGCCGGGGACGTTCGTTCACGAGCGAAGCCCCCCGGGCGCATTCGGACGCTCGCCAGGCCCGGGCGCTGCGCGAAACGTTCGCCGGCATCCGAACGCGGCCGCCGCGCGGCGCGCGTAAACCAGCGTCCCCGTTCGCCAATGAAGCGCGTGAACGAACGTCCCCCGCCTACACTGCGCAGCGCGTCCCCCCTCTTCATCCCTCGTCTCGGAGTCGCGTGCCCGCCGCAGCAGAATCCGCCGCCGCCTCTCTCGCGCCTCCGCCCGCGTCCGCCACTTCGTCCGAGCTCGGGCCTCGCGAGCTCGTGCGGCTCGCGCGCCGCTGCCTCTCGCTGCTCGCGCCCGTGCGCGGCCACCTGCTCGCGCTCGGTGCGGGGTTCGGCGCGCTCGCGCTGCTCTTCTTCCCGCTCGGCGTGTTCCTGTTCGACCTGGTCTGGACGCGCGCGCTCGCGGGCGCCCCGCTCCTGCCGCTCTCCGCCCAGCTGCTCGGCCTCGCGGTGGAGGCCGTCCCGTCGCCCGAGCAGCGCCGCGTGCTGCTGCTGCGCGCGGTCGCGATCGGCGGCGTCGCCACGCTCTGCGTGACCCCGCTCCTGCTCGCGCTCTACTACTACCAGGTCTGGATCCTGCAGCGCGTGAACCAGTTGCTGCGGGTGCGGCTGGTCGAGCGCCTCCAGCAGCTCTCGCTGCGCTTCCACGCGCGGCAGCGCATCGGCGACGCGATGTATCGGGCGCTGCAGGACAGCGCGATGGCGACGCAGCTCGTCGAGCTGTTATTGCTGATTCCCGCCGCTGGCATCGCCCGCTTCCTGTTCGCCGTCGCGCTCGGCGCGCTGTTCGGCTGGCCGCTCGCCGTCCTGCTGCTCGTGCTCGCGCCGCTGATGCTCTGGATCGGCCTGCGCTTCGCGCCGCCGCTGCGCAGGCGCTTCCGCGGCGCGCGCGAGGCGCAGAGCACGCTGACCTCACGCGTGCAGGAGACGCTCGGGGGGATTCGCGTGCTGAAGGCGTACGGCGCCGAGGCCTTCGAGCTGGCGCGTTTCGAGCGCGCCAGCTCCGACGCCTTCGCCGCCGCCTACGCCGCGCGCTCGCTGTTCGCGCGGCTCGCGGTGTCGCTGATGTGGGCGAGCGCGCCCGCCCTGATCGCCGCCGGCGCGTGGCTCGCGCTGCGCACGGCGCGCGTCGCGCCGATCGCCGGCCTCGACGCGATCGGACTCGGCTCGCTCGGCCTCGGCGTCTTCACGCTCGCGACCTTCAACTACGCGAAGCTGCGCTTCGGCGACGGCGCGGCCTCGCTGCGCCAACTGCTGCGCACGCTCGGCCGCGCCCAGGACGTCGCGATCGGGCTCGACCGCGTGTTCGAGCTGCTCGACGTCGAGCCCGAGGTGCGGGACGCCCCCGGCGCACGCGCGTTCGAGGCGCTGCGCGAGGGCATGCGCTTCGAGGGCGTGCGCTTCGCCTACAGCGAAGATCGGCCGGTGCTCGCGGACGTGACCTTCGAGGCGCCCACCGGCAGCGTGATCGCGGTGGTCGGTGCGACGGGCGCGGGCAAGAGCACGTTGCTCTCGCTCGCGCTGCGGCTCGCGGATCCGCAGGCGGGGCGCATCACGGTCGACGGCGCGGAGCTGCGCTCGCTCACGCTCGCGAGCTGGCGCGCGGCGACCTCGATCGCGCTGCAGGAGAACCTGCTCTTCAAGGCGACGATCGCGGAGAACATTCGCTACGCCGCGCCGGGCGCGAGCGACGACGCCGTACGCGAGGCCGCGCGCGTCGCCTGCGCCGACGAGTTCATCGCGCAGCTCCCGGACGGCTACGCCACGCTGCTCGGCGAACGCGGCGCGAAGCTCTCGACCGGGCAGCGCCAGCGCATCTCGCTCGCGCGCGCGCTCGCGAAGCAGCCGCGAGTGCTGTTCCTCGACGAGCCCACCGCGTCGCTCGACGCCGAAACCGAGCGCCGCGTGCTCGAGAACCTGCGCGGCTGGGCGCGCGGCCGGCTCGTGTTCTTGGTGACGCACCGGCTCGCCACGGTGCGCCACGCCACGCGCATCCTGCTGCTCGAAGGCGGCCGCATCGCCGAGGCCGGCACGCATGCGGAGCTGCTCGCGCAGGGCGGCCGCTACGCGCGGCTCCTCGCGCACGACGCCGGCGACGGCCCCGCGCACGAGGCGCGCGGCACATGAGCGGCGTCGCGGACACTCTCGCGCTGCTCGGCCGCGCGGTCGCCTACGTCGCGCCGGCCAAGGGCGCGCTCGCGACCAAGGCCGCGCTGATGCTCGCAGCGTCGCTGCCCCTGTTGTTACTGCCGTGGCCGGTGAAGCTCGTGGTCGACCACGTGATCGAGGGCATCCCGCTCGGCGCGCAGCCGCTGCCGCACCCGGCGTTCATCGACTCGCTGTTCGCGCCCTTCGCCGGCTCGCCCGAATCGCTGCTGCTCGCCTGCATCGGCTTCCAGCTCATGCTCGCGCTCTGGATGGGCGCGGTCGGGATGAGCGCGACCGAGCGCAGCCAGGCGGATTCCCAGCTCGCGGCCGGCTTCGACCGCGCCTCGCGCACCGAGAACGAGGCCAATGAGGGCGGGAGCCTCGCGAGCGGCCTGCTCGGCCTCGCCGACGCGCTCTTCACGCTGCGCCTCACCCAGCGCCTCAACCACCACTACCGCGCCGCCGTCTTCGCGCGGCTCCAGCGCCTGCCGCTGCGCGCCTTCGACGACGAGAGCGTCGGCGACGCGCTGTTCCGCACGCTCTACGACACACCGGCGCTGACCCAGGCCGTCTACCGCATCGTCATCTCGCCGCTCACCTCGGGCATCCTCGGCGTGTGCGTGGTGCTCGCGATGAACGCCACCTTCGGCGCGCACCCGCTGCTCTGGCAGCTAGCCGCCGGACTGCTGGCGGTCGCGTTCCTCAGCAGCCTGCCGTTCGCGGCCGCGATGCGCCGCCGCGCCGCGCGCGCGCGGGCGAGCGGTGCGAGCGCCACCGCGACGCTCGAGGAGGGCCTGCACAACGTGCTCGCCGTGCAGGCATTGGGGGCGGGCCGGCAGGAACGCGACCGCTACGACCGCGCCAGCTGGGACGCCTTCGCGAGCTACCGCGGAGAGGTGGCGCTCGGCATGGGCGCGTTCGTCGCCGCGCTCGTTCCCGGGCTCGCGCTCGCCGGCGTCGCATTCTTCTACGTCGGCGGCCTGGTGATCGACGGCGCGCTCTCGCGCGGCGATTTCGTGCTGCTGCTCGGCTATTTCGGGCTGCTCGCGTTCGCCTGCGTCGACGTCGGCGCGCTCTGGCTGCGCTTGCAGGACGCCGCCTCCGGCCTCGAGCGCGTGTTCGCCCTCATGGATCTGCCCGGTGAGGGCGACGGCCCGCGCGGCGCGCCCGTCGCTCGCCTGAAGCACGAGATCGCGCTCGACGGCGTCGCGGTCGCGCTGCCGAGCGGAGTGCGCTTGCTCGAGCACGTCTCGCTGTCGCTGCGCCCCGGCCGCGTCACCGCGCTGGTCGGGCCCCCGGGCGCCGGCAAGACCACGCTCGCGTACCTCCTGCCGCGCTTCCTCGCGCCGAGCGCGGGACGCATCACCTGGGACGGCCGCGACCTCGCGGAGCTCGACCTCGACGCGCTGCGCGCGCAGATCGCGTTCGTCTTCCAGGAGACGCAGCTCTTCGACGCCACGGTCGCCGAGAACCTGCGTCTCGCGAAGCCGGAGGCGAGCGACGCGGAGCTCTGGCGCGCGCTCGCGCTGGCGGGCGCCGAAGACTTCGTGCGCGCTCTTCCCCAACAGCTCGCGACGCCGCTCGGCCGCGCCGGCGGCGCGCTCAGCGTCGGCCAGCGCCAGCGCCTCTCGATCGCGCGCGCGCTCGTGCGCGACGCCTCGCTGCTGATCCTCGACGAGCCCACCAGCGCGCTCGACCCCGAGACCGAGCAGCACCTCGTCGCTTCGATCCGCGAGGCGAGCCGGACGCGCGCGGTGCTGGTGATCGCACACCGCCTGAGCACGATCCGCGACGCGGACGAAGTGTGGCGGGTGGAGGGCGGCAGCGTTCGCGCGGCGACGGATCGGCCCGCGCGGGGCTGAAGCCGCGGCAGGCCCGAGCGCACCGTCAGCCTCGCGGCCGGCTCCCCAGCTTCGGCGGCGGCTTCGCCTGCTTGCGCTCGCGCATCGTCGACATCTTCATCGGATTGCCCGCGACCAATACGCCCGCGTACTCGGGCGCGGCGATCGGCAGCGCCATGTGGCGCGCTCGCACTTGCGGGTGCGCGAGTACCTCGGCGACATCGTGCACCGGCGCACAGGGCAGCTCGGCGGCTTCGAGACGCGCGAGCCAGCCCGCGGCGTCGTGGGCCGCGAGCGCGCGCTCGATCGCGGCGCGCAGCACGGCCTCGTTCGCGCAGCGCAGGGTGTTGCTGGCGAAGCGCGGGTCGCTCGCGAGCTGCGGCAGCGCGAGCACGTCGCACAGCTTGCGGAAGAGCGCGTCGTTGCCGGCCGCGATCACGACTTGCCCGCGCTTCGTCTCGAACGCGCCGAACGGGGTGATCGACGGGTGGCGCGAGCCGATCGGGCCGGGCACTTCGCCGCTGGTCACGTAGCGCGCGATGGCGTTCTCCAGCAGCGCGACTTGGGCGTCGAGCATGGCGACGTCGACGCGCGCACCCTCGCCTGTCAGGTGGCGCTGCCGCAGCGCCGCGATCGTTCCCGTCGCAGCGAACATGCCGGCCGCGATGTCGCCGATCGAGGTGCCCACGCGCGTCGGCTTGCCGCCCGGCTCGCCGGTGATGCTCATGATGCCGCCCATCGCCTGCACGACCATGTCGTAAGCGGGGCGGGTGCGGAGCGGGCCGCTGTCGCCGAAGCCGGAGACGCTCACGTAGACGAGCCGCGGCCAGCGCTTGCGCGCGCGCTTCCAGCCGTAGCCGAGCTTCTCCATCGTGCCGGGACGGAAGTTCTCGACGAGCACGTCGGCGCCCTCCACGAGGCGCTCGAAGGCGGCGCGGTCCTCGGGCTGCTTGAGGTCGAGGGCCATGGACTCCTTGCCGCGGTTCACGCTCGCGAAGTAGGCCGAGCCCGCCGCCGTGAAGGGACCGATCGAGCGGGCGTCGTCGCCGCTTCCGGGCCGCTCGACCTTGATCACGCGCGCGCCGAGGTCGCAGAGCATCATCGTGCAGTACGGGCCGGAGAGGATGCGCGTCAGGTCGACGACGGTGACGCCGTCGAGTGGCCCGCGCCGCGCGTCGAAGCCGCCCGCGCCGGGGCTTCGGCGGCGCGCGGTCGTGGGCGCTCTCCGCGGCTGCTTCCGCCGCGCTGCCACTCAGCGCCCTCGCAGGCCGCGGAAGAGTACGCTGCGCAGATCCGAGGCGAAGCTGGGCGCGGGCGCACCCGGGCGCGGCGCGTAGAGCGGGTGCGGATCGCGCGCGGCGGCGGGCTCGGAGGCCGCGTCGACGACGGCCTCGGCGTCGCCCAGCCCCAACAACTTGCTCACCTCCTCCGCCAGCTCGCGCAGCTGCTTCTGCACGAGGGTCCCCTTGGCCTCGTGCAAGATCGAGCGCGGGCGCTTCTTGCCGGAGTTGAGCGCCTCGACGCGCGGACTGCGCGACAGGAGCGCCGTGAAGCGCGGCCAGCCCTGCTCCTCGACTTTCTCGGAGAGGCGCTCGTAGAGATCTCGGCCTTCGGCGTCGAGCTTGGTGCGGCGGTCCACCAGCGTGAAGAGGATGCGCCCGCGCTTGCGGCGGCCGCCGTGTCGGCGCAGCAGCTCGATCGCCTTCTCCGCCTCCTGGAACGAGGCGCGATCGGCGACGGGCAGGATCGCCAGATCGCAGACCTCGAGCGCGCTGCGCGTGAGCGCCTCGAGATCGCTCTTCGTGTCGAAGATGACGATGCCCGGCCAGGCGCTCGCCTCGAGCATGCGCCGCAGCGTGTGGGGCTCCGCCGCGCGCACCTTCAGCGCCTCGAGCTCACTCGCCGCGGGCACGAAGTGAATGCCGAACTCGCCCAGCTCCGCGCAGCCCTCGAGGCTGCGCTGGATGAACGCGTCGCGGAGCGTCTTGGCCCCCTCGCGGCGCGGGCCGATGCGGAACATGCGCTCGACGATCGACTGGTCGTCGAGCGTCACCAGCAAGATCGGCAGATCCTCGTGCAGCGCGCGCAGCGTGATCGCGAGATTGGTCGCGACCGTGGTCTTGCCGACGCCGCCCTTGTTGGAGGCGACGACGATCACGCGGCGTTGCGACGGAGTCTCCATGCCCGCGGCACGGTACCCGATCGCTCGCTGCCACTCCGCGAGCGGCGAGCGAAGTCGACGGCCGGCCTGGCTAGGATGCTCGCGTGAACGCAGTCGGGATCATTCCTGCACGCATGGCGGCGAGTCGCTTCCCCGGTAAGCCGCTCGCCCGCATCGCGGGCAAACCGATGCTGCAGTACGTGGTCGAGGGCGCGCGCGCGGCGAAGCGGCTGCGCGAGGTGATCGTCGCGACCGACGACGCGCGCATCGTCGCCGCGTGCGCGGAATTCGGCGCGCGCGCCGTGCTGACGTCGGCAGCGCACGCGACCGGGACCGATCGCATCGCCGAGGTCGCGGCCAAGCTCGACGCCGAGATCGTCGTCAACGTGCAAGCCGACGAGCCGCTGATCGCGGGCTTCGTGATCGACGCGGTCGTGGACGCGCTCGTCGCCGCGCCCGAGTGCGCTCTCGCGACGGCGGTGCACCGCGCGGAGGCCGGCGCCGCGACCGATCCCAATCGCGTGAAGGCGGTGCTCGATCGCGCCGGCAACGCGCTCTACTTCTCCCGCTCCGCGATCCCGCATGCGCTGGACGCCGGCGCGGCGACGCCACGCTGGCAGCACGTCGGCGTATACGCCTATCGCCGCGAGTTCCTGCTCGCGTACGTGAAGCTTCCGCAGACGCCGCTCGAGCGCGCCGAACGCCTCGAGCAGCTGCGCGCGCTCGAGCACGGCGAGCGGATTCGCTGCGCCGTGATCGAGGGCTGGCGCAGCGTGCCCGTCGACGTGCCGGAAGACATCGCGCGCGTCGAAGCCGCCCTCGCGCAGCGGAGCCCGCGCGTTTGATCGAGGCGCGGCCGGGCGGCTCGCGTGCGCCGCTCGCGCTCGCGGCCGCGCTGTTCGCGCTCAGCGGCGTCGCCGCGCTGATCGTGCAGACGCTCTGGCTGCGCGAGCTGCGCCTCGCGCTCGGCGGCGCGAGCGCGGCGATCTCGGCGACGCTGGTGGCGCTCGTGATCGGGCAAGCGGGCGGTGCGCGCCTGGGCGAACGCGTCGCCGCGCACGCGCTGAATCCATTGCGCGCGTTCGGCGCGCTCGCCGCATTCGGCGCACTCGCCGC
>DATBRS010000159.1:0-17088 GCA_036560185.1 Myxococcota bacterium | reverse complement strand
CTGCAGGGCGACGACTCGGTGGGCGAGTTCTACTCGGTCGCGCTGACGCGCGGACGACAGCAAGCCGACACCGGCACGAAGATGCTTCACATCGGGAAGAACACCCGCAGCACGATCGTCTCGAAGGGCATCTCGGCCGGCCGCGGCCAGCAGAGCTACCGCGGGCTCGTGAAGATCGGCCCGAAAGCCACGGGCGCCCGCAATCACTCGCGCTGCGACTCGCTGCTGCTCGGCGACCAGTGCGGCGCGCACACCTTCCCGTACCTCGAGGTGAAGAACGCGAGCGCGACGGTGGAGCACGAGGCCACCACGTCGAAGATTTCCGAGGACCAGCTCTTCTATTGCCGCCAGCGCGGCATCTCGGAAGAGGACGCGGTCTCGATGATCGTGAACGGCTTCTGCCGCGAAGTTCTCAGGGAATTGCCCATGGAGTTCGCGGTCGAGGCGCAGAAGCTGCTCGGCGTGTCGCTCGAAGGCAGCGTCGGATGACGAAGATGGGCGCTGAGAAGAAGCCGCTGCTCGAGATCCACGGCCTGCACGCGCGAGTCGCGGAGAAGGAGATCCTGCGCGGCATCGACCTCGCGATACGCCCGGGCGAGGTGCACGCCATCATGGGCCCCAACGGCTCCGGCAAGAGCACGCTCGCGGGCGTGCTCTCGGGCCGCCCCGCCTTCGCGGTGACCGCGGGCTCCGTGCTGTTCGACGGCCGTGACCTGCTCGCGCTCTCTCCGGAGGAGCGCGCGCGCGAGGGCGTGTTCGTTGCGTTCCAGTACCCGGTCGAGATCCCGGGTGTCACCAACAACTACTTCCTGAAGGCCGCGCTGAACGCGATCCGCGAGCACCGCGGACAAGAGACGCTCGACGCGATGGACTTCCTCGCGCTCTCGCGCGAGAAGATGAAGATCGTCGGCATGCGGCCCGAGATGATGTCGCGCGCGGTGAACGAGGGCTTCTCGGGCGGCGAGAAGAAGCGCAACGAAGTGCTGCAGATGCTGCTGCTCGAGCCGCGCCTCGCGATCCTCGACGAGACCGACTCGGGCCTAGACATCGATGCGCTGCGCGTCGTCGCGAGCGGCGTGAACCACATGCGCAGCGAGAACCGCGCGATGCTGGTGATCACGCACTACCAGCGCCTGCTCGACTACATCGTCCCGGACTTCGTGCACGTGCTCTCCGAGGGCCGCATCGCGCTCTCGGGCGGCAAGGAGCTCGCGCTGGAGCTAGAGGCGAAGGGCTACGGCTGGCTCGAGAAGGAGCCGCCCGCTGCAGGAGCTGCGCGGTGAGCGCTCTCGACGCAGCGAACGCGCGGCTGCTCGCGCTCTGCGACGCCGCGGCGACGCGCGGCGGCGCGCTCGCGGCGCTGCGCCGAGAAGGCCGCGCGGCGTTCGCGGCGTCGGGGCTGCCGGACACTTCTCGTGAGGAGTGGCGTTACACGAGCCTCGCAGCGCTCGCCGCGCACGATTTCGCGCTAGCGGCCGAGCCCGCGCCGCGCGTCTCGGCGAGGGGCGCGGAGCTGTTCTCGCTGCGCGAGACGCCGGGCGCAGCGCCCGCGCTCGGCACCCTGATCGATCTGAAGCAGCACCCGCTGGCCGCACTCGCGACCGGGCTGCTCGATGACGGCGTCGTGATTCGCGTGCCAGCGAATACGGCGATCGCGGCGCCGTTCGCGCTGGCGTTCGCGGCGCCCGCGGGCGAACGCGCGAGCCTCTCGGTGCCGCGCATCCGCATCGAGGCCGCGCGCGGCAGCCGCGTGGCGGTCGCGCTCGACCACACTTCTCAGGCTGCACGCGGCGCGCACTTCACGAACTCCGTGATCGAGGTCGACGTCGCCGCGAACGCAGAGGTCGAGCTCACGCTCGTGCAGCGCGAGAACGACGACGCGTTCCACGCCTCGCACACCGCCGTGCGCATCGCGCACGGCGCGCGCTTCACCAGCCGCGTGATCACGCTCGGCGGGCGCCTGGTGCGGAACGATCTCGCGGTCGTGCTCGCAGAGGAAGGCGCCGAGTGCGTCCTCGACGGGCTCTACCTGGGAACGGGCGAGCGCGTGGTCGACAACCACTCGCTCGTCGATCACGCCGTCCCGCACGGCAGCAGCAAGCAGCGCTACAAGGGCGTGCTCGGCGGCGCCTCGCAGGGCGTCTTCCGCGGCCGCGTGATCGTGCGGCCCGGCGCGCAGAAGACCGACGCCGCCCAGTCGAATCCCAACATCTTGCTCTCGGACGCGGCGGAGATCGACAGCAAGCCGCAGCTCGAGATCTGGGCTGACGACGTGAAGTGCAGCCACGGCGCGGCGATCGGGCGGCTCGACGAGAACGCTCTCTTCTACCTGCGCTCGCGTGCGATCGGCGAGCGCGAGGCGCGCGCGCTGCTCACGCGAGGCTTCGCCGCCGAGATTCTCGCCGGCCTCACGAACGAAGCGCTGCGCGAGGAACTGGGCGCCGAGTTCGCTCGCCGCGTGTCCGAGGGGGCGCGGCCGTGAGCGCCGCGATCCGCGAGCCCGCGTCGGCCCTCGACGTCGCGAAGATCCGCCGCGACTTCCCGGTGTTCGACCGCCCCTCGCGCGGCCAGCGCCTCGCGTACCTCGATACCGGCGCGAGCGCGCAGAAGCCTCGCCTGGTGATCGACGCCGTCGCCGAATTCTCCGCGCACTCCTACGCGAACATCCACCGCGGCGTGTACGAGCTCTCCGCGCTCGCGACGCAGCGCTACGAAGCCGCGCGGGAACGCGTGCGGCGCTTCCTGAACGCCGCGGAGCCGCGCGAGATCGTGTTCGTGCGCAACACCACCGAGGCGATCAATCTCGTCGCCGCGAGCTGGGGGCGCACGAACTTGCGCGCGGGCGACGAGGTGCTCATCACGGAGATGGAGCATCACGCCAACATCGTGCCGTGGCAGATGCTGTGCCTCGAGCGCGGCGCACGCCTGCGCGTGGCGCCGATCCAGGACGACGGCGCGCTCGACATGGCCGCATTCGAGCGCGCGCTCGGCGAGCGCACGCGGCTCGTCGCGGTCGCGCACGTGAGCAACGTGCTCGGCACGCTGAACCCGCTGGCGCGCATCGCGGAGCTCGCGCACGCGCGCGGCGCCTTGCTGCTGGTCGACGGCGCGCAGGCCGCGCCGCGCATGCCCGTGGACGTGCGCGCGCTCGGCTGCGACTTCTACGCCTTCTCGGGCCACAAGACGTACGGGCCCGGCGCGAGCGCTCTCTTCGGCCGCGCCGCGTTGCTGGAAACGATGCCGCCGTATCAAACCGGCGGCGGCATGATCGCGAGCGTCTCGTTCGAGAAGACGACCTTCGCGCCGATTCCCGAGCGCTTCGAGGCGGGCACACCCGCGATCGCGGAGGTGATCGGGCTCGCCGCCGCGCTCGACTATCTCGACTCGATCGGGCTCGCCGCGATCGAGCGGCACGAAGCCGACTTGCTCGCCTACGGAACGCGCTTGCTGTGCGAGATCCCCGGGCTGCGCCTGATCGGAACCGCGCCGGAGAAGACGGGCGTGCTCTCGTTCGTGGTGCAAGGCGTGCACGCGCACGATCTCGGCACGATCCTCGATCGCGAGGGCGTCGCGATCCGCGCGGGCCATCACTGCGCCCAGCCGCTGCATGCGCGCTTCGGCATCGTCGCGAGCGCGCGCGCCTCGCTCGGGCTCTACAACGACCGCGAAGATCTGGACCGCCTCGCCGCCGGCGTGCGAAAATCGGTTGCGGTGTTCCGATGAGCGAGCTGCGCGAGCTCTATCAGACGACGATCCTCGACCACAACAAGTCGCCGCGAAACTTCCGCGTGCCCGGCGGCGCGAACGCCCACGCGGACGGGCACAACCCGCTGTGCGGCGACAAGGTGACGGTGCACCTCGTCGTCGATGGCGGCGCCGTGCGAGACGCCGCCTTCCAGGGCTCGGGCTGCGCGATCTCGACCGCGTCAGCGTCTCTGATGACCGAGGCCGTGAGAGGCAAGCCGATCGCCGAGGTGAACCGGCTGTTCGACGCGTTTCACGCGTTGCTCACGACGGGCGGTGCGCCGAACGAGGAGATGGGCAAGCTCGCGGTGTTCGCGGGCGTGCGCGAATACCCGATGCGCGTCAAGTGCGCGACGCTCGCGTGGCACACGCTGCGCAGCGCGCTCGACGGCGCGTCCGAAGTCGCGAAGACGGAGTGACGAGAGAGCCGATGCCGAACACAGAGCACATCAAGTCGGGCGTGGTGGACGTGCTGAAGACGGTCTACGACCCGGAGATCCCCGTCGACATCTACGAGCTCGGGCTGATCTACGACATCGCGGTCGAGGAGAGCGGCGCGGTCGCTGTGCGCATGACGCTCACGTCGCCGATGTGCCCCGTCGCCGAGAGCCTGCCGCCGGAGGTGGAGGAGAAGGTGCGCGGCGTCGCGGGCGTGACCGACGTGAAGATCGACCTGGTGTGGGAGCCGCCCTGGTCGCCCAGCCTGATGTCCGAGGCCGCGCGCCTCGAGCTCGGGATGGAGTAGTGGCAGAGCGCGCGAACCCAGAAGCGCTCCGCGAGGTCGCTCGCGCGCGCTTCGACGGCGGCGCGCTGCGAGCCCGCGATGCGGATTCGGTCGCGCGCGAAGAGCCGCTCGAGATCCAGGTGAACGGCGCGCAGATCGCGGTCGTGATGCGCACGCCGGGCGACGACCTCGATCTCGCCGCCGGCTTCCTCGTGACCGAGCGCATCGTCTCGGATTTCGCGGAGGTCGAATCGCTGCACCACGCGAGCGCGGGCGAGGCCGAGCGCGCCGACAACGTGGTGCGCGCGACGCTCGTTCGCGGCGCGCACTTCGATGCGGAGCGCCTGCGCCGCAACTTGTTCGCGAGCTCCTCGTGCGGCGTGTGCGGCAAGGCGTCGCTCGAGCAGGCGCTCGTCTGCGCGCCTCCGCTCACGGACGCGGCGCGCTTCCCCGCCGCGTTCTTCAGCGCGCTGCCCGCGCGCCTGCGCGCAGCGCAGCGCGTCTTCGACGCGACGGGCGGCCTGCACGGCGCCGCGCTCTTCGACGCGCGCGGCGCGATGCCGTGCGTGCGCGAAGACGTCGGCCGCCACAACGCGGTCGACAAGGTCGTCGGCTGGGCCGCGCGCGGCGGCCGGCTCCCGCTCTCGGGCTGCGCGCTGCTCGTCTCGGGCCGCGTCTCGTTCGAGATCGTGCAGAAGGCGCTGGCCGCGCGCATTCCCGCGATCGCCGCCGTCTCCGCGCCGAGCTCCCTCGCGATCGAGCTCGCCGAGCGCGCCGGCATCGCGCTCGTCGCGTTCCTGCGCGGCGAGCAGATGAGCGTGTACGGCGCGCGGGAACGGATCGTCGCGCGGTAGCGCGGGCGCTCGCCGATCGCCGGCGCGCCCGCGCTGCCCGCGGCGCGAGGATCAGTCGCAGCGCTTCAGCACCTCGTTGCGCAGGCGATCATATTCCTTCTGATCGATCGCCTTGGAGTCGAACGCCGTCTTGAGGTCGGTCAGCTCCTCGCCGCAGCTCTTGGTCGTCGTCTGAACGCTGGTGTCGCTACCACCGCCGCACATGCAGCCGTTGAGCGAGCCGACGCCCAACAACAAGACTGCAGCCATCAAGTTCCGAGTCATGGTGATCCTCTCTGGTTCGCGGGCCGGACCCTGTGCCGATTCCCGGTGTTACAGCGCCGCGAGCGTATCCCGTCCGCTCGCCGAGAGCGCGAACATTTTTCGGCGGATGGCGCCGCTCGCGTTGGGTTTCACCTGCGGCTGGCGCGCTCGCGGGGTCCGGGCACGCGCCGGGCTCGCGCGGTGCGGCGTCGCACTAACATGCGCGCATGGCGAGGCACGACGACGAGGCAGCGGGCGGACTCGACTCGATCCTCCACACCGCGAGACACGCGCTCGGCGCCGGGCTCGGACGCGCGCTGCCCGCGCTGCGCGTCCTCAATCAGCCGGACGGCTTCGACTGCCCGGGCTGCGCGTGGCCCGAAGCGGCGCAACACGGCCGCATCGAGTTCTGCGAGAACGGCGCGAAGGCGGTGAGCCACGAGGCGACCCAGAAGCGCGTGACGCGCGACTTCTTCCTCACGCACTCGCTCTCCGCGCTGCGGAGCGAGTCGCACCGCGAGCTCGAGGCGCACGGGCGCCTGACCGAGCCGATGATCCGTCGCCCCGGCACGGAGCGCTTCGTGCCGATCTCGTGGCACCTCGCGTTCCAGCGCGTCGGCGAGGCGCTGCGCGCGCTCGGTTCGCCGAACGAAGCGGTCTTCTACACCTCGGGCCGCACCAGCAACGAGGCCGCGTTCCTCTACCAGCTCTTCGTGCGCGAGCTCGGCACCAACAACTTGCCCGACTGCTCGAACCTGTGTCACGAGTCGAGCGGCGCCGGCCTCGGCGAGATGATCGGCATCGGAAAGGGCACCGTCAGCCTCGCGGATTTCGCGCTGGCCGACTTGATCCTGGTGATCGGGCAGAACCCCGGCAGCAACCATCCGCGCATGCTGACGACGCTCGAGGCCGCCGCGCGCCGCGGCTGCCGCATCGTCAGCATCAACCCGCTGCGCGAGCGCGGACTCGTGCGCTTCAAGCATCCGCAGCGCGTGACGGGTCTCCTGGGGGCGGGCACGCCGCTCGCAGAGCGCTTCGTGCAGGTACGCGTGGGCGGCGACGTCGCGCTGCTGAAGGGCGTGATGAAGGAGCTGCTCGCGCTCGAGGTCGAGCGGCCGGGCCAGGTGCTCGACGCCGCGTTCCTCGCGGAGCACACGCTTGGCCTCGGCGCGCTGCGCGCGTCGCTCGAGGCGCAGCCTCTCGGCGAGCTCGAGCGCGAGGCGGGCGTCCCGCGCGCGACGATGCGCGAGCTCGCCGAGCTGTACGCGACGAGCGAGCGCACGATCGCGTGCTGGGCGATGGGGCTCACCCAGCACCGCCACGGCGTGGAGAACGTGCAGGAGCTGATGAACCTGCTGTTGTTACGGGGAAACCTGGGCAGGCCGGGCGCCGGACCCTGCCCCGTGCGCGGACACAGCAACGTGCAGGGCGACCGCACGATGGGCATCTGGGAGCGCCCGAGCGAGGCGTTCCTGGCGGCGCTCGAGCGCGAGTTCGGGTTCGCGCCGCCGCGCGCCCACGGTTTCAGCACGATCGAAGCGATCCACGCGCTGCACGAGGGCCGCGCGAAGTTCTTCCTCGCGCTGGGCGGGAACTTCGCCGCCGCGAGCCCCGACACCGCCTTCACCGAGGAAGCGCTCGGCCGCGCCGAGCTGGCCGTGCACGTCGCTACCACGCTGAATCGCACGCAGCTCGTGTCCGGCCGCGAGACGCTGCTCTTGCCGTGCCTCTCGCGCAGCGAGCGCGACCTCCAGCACGCCGGCCCGCAGTTCGTGACGGTCGAGGATTCGATGGCGACCGTGCACCGTTCTCAGGGCACGCTGCCGCCCGCCTCGGCGGAGCTGCGCAGCGAGGTGGCGATCGTCGCGGGCATCGCGCGCTCCACGCTGCGCGAGCAGAGCGCCGTGCCGTGGGAGCAGCTCGCGAACGACTACGACGAGGTGCGCGAGCGCATCGCGCGCGTCGTGCCCGGCTGCGAGCGCATGAACGAGCGCGTGCGCGAGGCCGGCGGCTTCGTGCTGCCGCGCGGCCCCGCGCAGCGACGCTTCGCGACGCCCAGCGGCAAAGCGGAGCTGCGCGTCGTGCCGCTGCCGCGGCTGGAGGTGGCGCCCGGGCGGCTCGTGCTGATGACCATCCGCAGCCACGACCAGTTCAACACCACGGTCTACTCCGACGACGATCGCTACCGCGGAATCGTGGGCGATCGCCGCGTCGTGCTCGCGAACCGCGAAGATCTCGCGGCCCTCGGCCTCGTGCCGGATCAGCGCGTCGACGTGACCAGCCATTGGGCGGACGCGCGGGTTGAGCAGCGGCGCACGCTCGCGGGCTTTCGAGTCGTCCCCTACGACGTGCCGCGCGGCTGCGTCGCCGCCTACTTCCCGGAGGCGAATCCGCTCGTCCCGATCGGGCAATTCGCGGAGCGCAGCCTCACGCCCGCGTTCAAGTCGATCGTCGTCACGCTCACGCCGGCCGCGTGATACGGTGCTCGCCGCCCGTAATTCCTTCGAGACGTGAAGGGGCCCCGATGTCGATGCTCTCGGAGTTCAAGGCATTCGCGATGCGCGGCAACGTCGTCGACATGGCGGTCGGCGTCGTGATCGGCGGCGCGTTCGGAAAGATCGTGGCGTCGCTGGTCGGCGACCTGATCATGCCCGGCGTCGCTGCGGTCACGGGCACGGTGGACTTCACGACCATCACGGCGGGTCCGTTCGGGATCGGAAAGTTCATCCAGGCGATCGTCGACTTCGCGATCGTGGCGTTCGCGATCTTCCTGCTCGTCAAGGCGCTCAACGCCATGAAGAAGAAGGAAGAGGCCGCGCCGGCTGCGCCGCCGGAGACACCCGCGGACGTGAAGCTGCTGACGGAGATCCGCGACCTGCTCAGCAGGCGCTGACGGCGCGAGCTCAGTCCCCGAGGCCGTCGCGCTCGCTGCGCATGTGCCGCCCGAGGCGGTGCACGCGGTGCAGCTCGAGGCGCCGCGGATCGGAGAACGGGCCGACCAGCAGGAGCCCGGCGAGGAAGCCGCCGACGTGCGCCCAGAACGCGACGCCGCCCGCAGCCGGCGAGCCGAGCGCGGGCAGGCCGCTCAGGATCTGGATCAGGAACCACATGCCGAGCACGACGACCGCAGGCACGACGAAGCGGCGCAAGAAGATGAAGAACAGTCCGACCACATGGACGCGAGCGTGCGGATACAGCCGCGCATAGGCGCCGAGCACGCCGCCGATCGCCCCCGACGCGCCGACCATCGGGATCGCACTCGTCGAATCCGAGAGCGCTTGGGCGGCGAAGGCCGCGAGCCCGCACAGCAGATAGAAGACCGCGAAGCGCACGTGGCCCAGCGCGTCCTCGACGTTGTCGCCGAACAGCCACAGGAACCACAGGTTGCCGAGCAGGTGCAGCCAGCTGCCGTGCATGAACATCGAGGTGATCGCGGTGGCCCAGTCTGGATCGGCCTCGGTCACGCAGGCGAAGCCGCCGCCGAGTGCGACCGCCGTGCCGGGGGCCACGGTGCCGAGCAGCTCCCCCGGAATCGCGCCCAAGCTGCAGACCGACATCGAGAGGCGAGGCTCGGTGCCGAAGCCCTGCACCAGCGCCCAGCAGAGCAGATTCGTTCCGATCAGCGCGAGCGTCGCGACCGAGGCATCGAGCGTCGGGTTCTCGTCGCGGACGGGCAGGAAGAACACGCGCTCAGCTCCCGGATCGGGTCCGCAGACAGTCGCCGTCCAGCCACGCGAGCACCACGCGCGTGAGCGCGATGCGCGAAGCGGAGAACGAGTGGTCGCCGGCGAGCGTGGTCTCGCGCAGCAGCCCGCCGCCCTGCGCGCGAATCGCCGCGACGAGCGGCGCGTGATGCAGCGCGGGCGGCGTCACCTCGTCGTTCGCGCCTGCGACCAGCAGCACCGGCTTGCGCGCGAGGGCGGCCGCGTAGCGCTCGCTCGCGAACTCGCTCTGGTGCCCGATGAACTCTGTGAGCAGCGCCGCGCCCGAGAAGCTCGCGATGCGGCCTTCGCCCCAAGTCTGGAACGTCGCTGCCAGCTGCTCGCGCGCCTCCGCGGTCGCGTGCTCGAGGCCGCCGAACGCGCCGAGGTTCGCACCCGCGAGCGATGCCGTGCAGCGCACGCCGTCGAGCTTGGCCGCAGAGAGCAGCGACAGGGCGCCGCCCATGCTGTGGCCGATCAGCACGATGCGCTCCGGATCGACGCGATGCTCTCGCGCGAACGCCGGCGCGCGCAACGACGCGACCACGGCCGCGACGTCCTCGAGCGCGTTGCCGAAGCTGAACTCTCCGCCGCTTCCCCATGCGCCGCGGTAGCTGAAGTAGACGGCGTTCCAGCCGGCGCGCCGCAGCGCCTGCGCGAGGTCGAGATTGCGCTCGTTGCCCGGGAAACCGTGCAGCAACACCGCGGTCGGGTGCGGGCCCGCGTCCGCCGCGAGCAGCAGCAGCGCATTCAGGTGCGCGCCCTCGGACCAGAACTGCAGGTCTTGCGTCTGTGCCGGCGGGTCGCCGGGCGGCGCATCCATCGCCACCGGGTCGAATGCGGGCGCGGCACAGCCGAGCGCAGCGACGGCAGCCGCCAGCAGCGCGATCCCACGAATGCGTCGAGCTTGCACGCTCCCCCCTCGTCGCCAGGGCATCTCTCAGGCCGGCGTCGCGATTCCCGCCAGCTCCGGAATGCGCTCGAACTCTGGATGATCGGCCTGGTGCCGCGCGCGGTGCGCCCACAAGATTTGGTCGCGCTGCGTGACGAACATGCCAGGCATGCGGCGCGAGTCGCCGCCGCCGGCCTCGTCCTCACCCCCGTCGGTTGCGAAGTGGCCGCCAGCGCGCGCGCGCACGAGCGCGGGCAACACGCCGGGATGGAAGAGCTGCAGGAAGCCGCCGCGGCCGACGCCGAAGCCGTCGTAGAAGTGCGCTTGGGGATCGGCGACGGCGCGCGCCTCGGGCCAATAGCGGCGCATGAAGGCGCGGCCCTCGATCGGCGAGCCCTGATAGAAGAAGAGCACGGGCGGATAGCTTGCCACGCGCTGCGCGGACTCGCGCAGCCGCGCGATCGTCTCCCTGCAGAACGGGCAGCCGAAGTAGCGCAGGAAGACGAGCAGCGTCGGCGCGTCACCAAGCTGATCGCGCAGCGTGCCGGGCATCAAGTTCACGCCGTTCACGTAGCGGCCCAGCAGGGGCTCGGGGATGTGTTCCACGCGCGCAGAGTACCCGCGCGCCGGTCGCGCGCGGGAACGAGCGCCGAAACGCGCGTGATATGGTGGCCGGCGTGGAAGCGGACTCGCTCGTCGTCACCGGCGCGAATGGGCGCATCGGCCAGAGTCTGCTGCGCGCGAGCGCGGGAAGAGCGCGCGCGCTCGTGCGTTCCGAGCGTGCCGCACGCGCGCTCGCGACTTGCGGCGCCGAAACGCGCGTGATCGACGTGGGCGACGTGAACGCGCTCGCGCATGCGGCGCGCGGCTGCGCCGCGTGGGTGCACCTGGTCGGCATCCTCAAGCAGACGCGCGCGGCGCGCTACGTCGACGCGCACGAGCGCGCGAGCGAAGCGGTCGCGCGCGCCGCGGAGCGAGCCGGCGTACGGCGCGTCGTGTGCCTCAGCATCCTCGGAGCCGCGCCGGACAGTGCGAACGAGTGCCTCGCGTCGAAGGGGCGCGCCGACGCGACGCTGCTCGCGGGCGCCGTTCCCGCCAGCGTGCTGCGCGTGCCGATGGTGCTCGGGCCTGGCGAGATCGCGGCGTTCGCCCTGCGCGCGCAGGCCAGCGCGCCGGTCGCGTTCCTCGTGCGCGGCGGCGCGACGCGCGAGCAGCCGATCGACACGCGCGACGTCGTGGCCGCGCTGCGCCTCGCTGCCGCGGAGCGCGGCGATGCGCGGCGCGCGTTCGACCTCGCGGGCCCCGAGTCGCTCTCGCATCGCGAGCTCGTGCTGCGCGTCGCTCGCGTCCTCGGCCGGCGCGCGCCGCGCATCGTGCCGGTGCCGATCGGGCTCGCGCGCGGCGCCGCCGCGCTGCTCGAGCGGCTCGCCGAGCCGCCGCTCACCCGAGCCATGCTCGGCGTGCTCGAGCACGACGACGAGATCGACCCGCGGCCCGCGGCGCAGCAGTTAGGGCTGACGCTCACGCCGCTCGCGGAGACGCTGGCGCACACCTTCGCCCCGGAGAAGCTCGCCGCATGAGCGAGGCAACGCGTGAGGTGAACACGAGCGGCGCGCCGCAGCGGCCGAGGGGCCGGATCCTCCGCCACGCGATCCCGTGGCTGATCACGCTCGCGTGCTTCGCCTATCTCTACAACCGGATCGGCCGCGGCGCGCCGCCCGGGCAATCGGTGCTGGCGTACCTCGCGTCGATCTTCGCGGGCGTCGACTGGCTCGCCTGGCTCGCGCTGATGATCCCGTACTCGCTGCTCTACCTGCTCGTCGACACCGCGGTGCTCTGGCGCGTGGTGAACTGGTTCAACACGCGCGTCAGCTACCGCGAATTGCTCCCGATCCGCGCGAGCGCGTACATCGTCTCCATCCTCAACGAGCAGGTCGGCAAGGGCGCGATCGGCTGGTACCTGAGCCGCCGCCACGGCGTGCCCGGCTGGCAAGTCGCGTCGAGCATGCTGTTCATCATGCTGTGCGAGCCGCTCTACCTGTTGCTCTGGGCGGTCGTCGGCGTGCACCTCACCTGGCAGCGCGTGCCCGAAGTGTTCCACGCGGTCCCCACCATCGCGCTGTGTGCGGCGGCGATCGTCGCGAGCATCTGCGCGTTCTTCCGGCTGCCGGCCTTCGCGAGCGTCGCGCTGCGCGAGCGCCAACTCTTCCACGCCTTCCGGCGAGCGCGGCCGCATCAGTACGTCGCGATCCTGCTGCTGCGCTCTCCCGCGCTCTTGGCGGCGGTGTTCGTCTACTCGCGCTCGGCAGCGCTGTTCGGCGTCGAGATCCCGCTGGCCGACATGCTCGGCTTCTTGCCCGTGATCTTCTTCGGCACCTTCGTGCCGGGCCCGTTTCGCGCCGCCGCCGTCACGATGTGGACCGTGCTGTTCCCCGAGCACACCGCGCAGATGGCCGTGTTCGGCCTCGTCATGCACAACTTCTTCGTGCTCTTCAACGCTGCGATCGGCGCCATCTTCCTGCCGCGCGCGAACCGCGCTCTGGCGAGCGCCTAATCGCTCGGCGCCGGGAGCCCTGCGAGGTCGATGGCGACCGGCTCCGCGCCGAGGACGAGCAACAGCGGGGACGCCCTCCGGAATGCGTCCGCGTGGCGCGCCGCGGCTGCGGCAAGCGTCTGGGCGTTCAGCAAGAACTGCCAGCTCAGGTGACGCTTCGGCTTGTCGACCAACGCGATGTGAAGGTCGCCGATGTAGTTCGCGTGACCTGGCTGTAGTTCGTACTTCTGCGCGGGCTCCGCGATCCGCATCGAGCTGAGATTGAAGTAGGCGGTGTCGACGCGCCGCAGGTAGTAGAGCCCAGGCTCGACCTCGATCACCGCAGGCTCGGCGCTGACATTCACCTTCACGTCCTTCCCGGTCTTCACGTTGCGCAGCAGGACTTTCCGGAGCAGCAGGCGCTCGTTCGGGAGAAGCTGTGTGACTAGGTAGGTCGGCGCGAGCTCGGCCTCCGCTCGCGGCTCCTCGGCCGCCGCAGCGCTCGCGAGCCAGGCGACGATTGCCATTCCGCGCACCAGGGCAGTCATCTCGCGATCATCGCACGAGGCAACGCCGGCGAGGGGCGACTTGTTGGGGCCCCGGGGCCCGCGCGCCACGGCGCCTTGGGGTGGCCCGCCGCAACGAGCCTTGCGCCGCGGCGCCGCGCGCGCTCCGGCGGCCGGCACGCGCGCTGCAGCGCAGCCCCGACGGGAGGCAACTCGACATGGCGCAGGCGCATTCGCCGGACGTGCTGATCCGAAACATCTTCGCCCTGATGCTGATCGGAATCGTGATCGAGATCGTGCTCATGGTGATCCTGCCGCGCATCGGCTTCTAGCCGGTCGGCGCAGCGGTCACGCGGGCGCGCGAACGAGCGCGAGCAGGCGATCGAGCATCGAGACGCAGGTCGTCGCGACGAGCAGCCAGCCGAGCGCGCGCACCAGCGCATCGGCGGGCCAGCCGAGCGCGAGCCCGTCGCGCACGACCGGAATCCCGAGCAGGACGAAATACGCCACGCCGTTCCAGCGCCCGAGCGCGCTCGCGCGCAGCGGCCGCCCGGCGAGCGCGCGCGAGTCGAGGGCGTATTGCGCGAAAGCCGCGACCACGAGCGCGGGCAGCGCCGGGGGTACGAGCCCCAATGACGCGAGCGCGCCGAGACCGCTCGCGACGAAGAGCGCGTCGGTCGCGTGATCGAGGAAGCCGCCGAGCGCGCTCACTTCGCCGAAGCGACGCGCTATCGGACCGTCCGCGAGATCGGTGCCGACGGCGAGCGCGAAGCACGCGAGCGCGAGCGCGGCGGCGCCGGTGGCGAGCGCCCATGCCAGCGCGGGTGCGAGCGCGAGCCGCACGAGCGTGAGCGCGTTCGCGCGGGTCGCGAGACGCGCGCGGAGCGATGTGGCCGGCGGCATCGCGGCGCAAGCTAACGGGCCGGCCGCGCGCAGCGCAGCGTCGTCGCGCGGCTACGCTGCGCGCCCGCTCGGAGGCTCGATGCGCTCGCTCCTGCTGCTCGCGATCTCGCTGGCCGCGCTCTCGCTCGCGTGCTCCGGAGGCGACTCGGACGCGCAAGCCGCACTCGTGAAGCGCGGCAAGGTGGTGTTCGAGACGAACTGCACCGCGTGCCACTCGCCAGATCCGCGCCTCGACGGCCCCGTCGGCCCCGGGAACGCCTGCGCCTCGAGCGAGCTGCTGCACGCGAAGGTGCTGCGCAACGAGTACCCGCCGGGCTACGCGCCGAAGCGCGACACCCAGGCGATGGCGCCGCTGCCGCACCTCGAAAAGGAACTGCCCGCGCTCGCCGCCTACCTGCAGTCGCTCGGCTGCGCGAAGTGATGCGGCGCGAACGCTCGCCGCGCAGACCGGCGCTCAGCTCGCGCGCAGCACCGGGGCCAGCGGCTTCGGATCCGCGGGCTGCGAGTAGAACTGCGCCGCGAACTTCCGATAGATGGCGATCGGCTGCTCGCCCTCGGTGAGCGCCGGCCGCGGCACGTAGCGCTTGCGGCTCCAGATCGGCACGTCGGCCATTAGGTCGCTCGTGTAGCCGCGCACGAACAGCTCGCGCACCAGCGGCGTGAGGAACGCGAGCTTCAGCCGCTTCACGCGCGCGGCGAAGTTGAGCTCGACCTCGTCCGCGCTGATCGGCGTCGGCATGATCAGCAGATCCGCTTCCACGCCGACGCTCGGCATGCGCGCGTGCACGCGCGAGAAGCCGAGCCCGAACACCTCGGCGGAGAACACGAGCGGCGCGCGGCGGTTCGGCATGCCGAGGAAGTCGAGGCTGCGGTCCATCGCGTAGTCGACGCGCAGCACGTGGCCGTCGACGCGCGGCTCGCGGGTCGTGTGCGGGTTGCCGTAGCCGTGGGTCGGCCCGAAGTGCACGAGGTCGGAGCTGTTCTCGCAGATCTCCTGCGGGTGGCCGCGAAACGCCTGGCGCAGAAACCTGAACGACGTGAAGCCGGGCAGATCGAGCGACGGCGGCTCCCAGTGCGGCGCCTCGCCCTCGGCGTGCCAGTAGGCGAGCAGCACGCCCTCGCGCTCGAGCAGGGGCAAGCTGCGCGCGCGCGTCCGCGGCGGCGTTCGGCCATCGGGCGTGGCGACGCAGGCGCCGTCGCGCGCGTACTCGAAGCCGTGGAACGGGCAGCGCAGGTTCTCGCCGCGCACCGTGCCCGCACCGAGATGGGCGCCGAGGTGCGGGCAGTAGGCGTCCTGCATCACCGGCGCGCCGGATGCGCTGCGCCAGAGCACCCACTCGCGCCCGAAGTAGCGCTTCTCGACCACGCGGCGGGCCTTCAGCTCCTTCGTCGTCGCGACGGAGAACCAGCCATTGGGGATCGCTTCGTAGGGAACGGTCACGCGCGGGGCCTCGGAGAGAGGGCGGGACTCTAGGCGCCACCTCGCGAGATCGCCTGCGCGCCGTCGCCGTAGCCGCGAATGCGCCGGCGCTGCCAGGCGAGCTGGAGGTTCCGCGCCACACGTTCGAGCCAGGGCGCGCGCGTGCGCGCGATCTCGACGCCGCCGCGGCGACGCACGACGGTGTCACCCGTCGCCAGCGACTCCTCGCCCCCCGCGAGCAGCGTGCGCACGGGCGCATCGCCGCGCAGCGCATCGCTCGCGCGCGTGATGCGCACGGGCATCGCCTCGCGATAGCGCGCGGCGATCGCGGCGAGGCGCGGGTTCGCCTCGGTCGCGCCCGGCGTCGCCTCGCGAATCGCAAGCAGCGCGGCGCCGCCTTCGTGCACGAGATCGAGCACCGCGCCGAGGCGATCGGGGCGATCCTCGGCGTCGAGCTTGCCCTGCAGCCACAGACATTGATAAGCGCGGCAGATGCCGGGCCGCCGCTCGTAGATCGTGCAGCCGCGCGCCCCGAGCGCCGCGCACGAGACGCCACCGAGCTTCCGCAGCTCGTCCACGCGCAGCACGGTGCAACACAGCGTGCAATCGCCGCAGCCGCGCGCGGGCGCGTGCGGCAATTGGAGGGGGCCCGTCAGCGTGCGCTCAGCTGTTGATCAGCAGCCCCGCGCCGAACAGCAGGGCCGCGACGACCAGGCCGACGTGGATCACGCCGGAGACCGTCGTGAGGTACTTCTGGCGCGCCGGCGCCGCGGGACCGATCGCGTTGAACTCGAGCAGCCCGACGACGATCGCGAACACGATCCAATAGACGAGGTCGTTGTCGCCGTCGTTGAAGCCCGCGGGCGCGTGCCGGGCCGATCCCATGAACAGCAGCATCGGGATCGAGAACAGCGTGTTGGTGCGCGAGGTGCGCCCCGCGAGCGCGGCCTTGTCCGGCGTGCCGTCGACCGCCTTGCCGCCCGCGGCCGTCTGCTCCGCGCTCTTGATCACGAAGTCGCGCTGCGCGGGCCAGATCACGAACCACACGTTGTACGCCATCACGGTGCCGAGCAGGCCGCCCGTCAGGACGCGCGTCATGTAGCCGTCACTCAGCGCCACGCCGTGACCGAGCTGCATCAGCACGATCAGCCAGCCGCTGAGGAACGTGAACGCCGCGCCCCAGCGGAACCACCACATCGCGCTCGGGACGAGACCGCGCGTCATGTCGCGCTTCACGCTGCCGCCGAGCTCGGTGCCGAAGAACGGGGTCTGCACCAAGTTGAAGTAGTAGAGCATGCCGATCCACGTGATTCCGGCGAGGAAGTGGAGCCAGCGGAAGCCGAACTCGATGTATTGGGTGAGCGCGCTGTCCATGGCGGTGTGGCCCTCCTGAGAGCGTGCGCATTCTATGGCGATGGGGGATGGGATTGAAAGCCCCAGCGGGGTCGAAAGTCGCCTGCGCGGGATTGCCGCTCGGTGCTTTGCACCGCGCCTTGCGGCGGGCCGGGGGCCGCTGCGCCGACTGGCTCACTCGGCCCTCGGCGTTGGCTTCGCGGTTGCCGGTTGGC
>DATBRS010000158.1:0-10057 GCA_036560185.1 Myxococcota bacterium | reverse complement strand
CGTCGCGACGTTGATGAACGCGCCGATGCGCAGCGACGCGGGATCGCGACCCGCGGCGCGCGCCGCCTCGCGGGCCTGGGCGACTCCCCAGGCGACGCGCTCCGGGTCCGCGCCCACTGCGAGCAGCACGCCGTCCGCGTGCCGCGCCGCCGCCGCGATCACGCGCGGCCCCGTGCACGCGACCTCGACCGGAACCTTCGCCAGATCGCCCGGCAGCGAATGCAGCTTGCTCGCCTTCGGCGAATCGGCGAGGCCGAGCGACGCGACCGGCGGCGCCGCGCGCTCGTCGAACGAAACCTGCTCGAACGGCAGCGCCTCGCCGCGCAGGTACGCCTGCAGCTCGGCGAGGTAATGCTCCAGCACGGCGACGCGCGCCGGCGCGCGGCCGAGGTGCGCGAGCGCAGAATCGCCGCGCCCGATGCCGAGCACCGCGCGCCCGCCGGAGATCGCGTGCACGCTCGCGATCGCGGAGGCCGTCGCGGCCGCATGACGCGTCGCCGGGTTCGTCACGCCGGTCATCAGCTTCACGCGCTCGGTCTCGCGGCCCGCGAGCGCGAGCGCGACGTACGCGTCGCCCGAGAGGTTCTGCGAGTCCACGACGGCGAAGCCATCGAAGCCCGCCTTCTCGGCGCGCTGCGCCTGCGAGCCAGCCGTGCGCGCGTCGGCGACGCCGAGCGTCCAGAGTTCGAGTGCGCTCATTGGAGCCTCCCGCGCGGGTGCGCGTCCCTAACGATTCGCGCCCGGCGCCGCGCCTGTCAGCCCCGCGATCTCCTCCGCGCTGAACCCCGCCTCGCGCAGAACCGCCGCGGTGTGCTCGCCGAGCTGCGGCACGCCGCGGCGCACGTCGGTGGGCGTGGCGGAGTAGCGCGGCGGCGAGCGCAGCACGTGGAGCGCGCCCGCGTGCGCATCGGGAATCTCGACGAGCACGTTGCTGGAGACGGCCTGATCGTCGGCGAGGAACCCGGGCAGATCGTTGATCACGCCGATCGGCGCCTCGAGCTTGCGCGCGCGCTCCTTGAGCTCCGCGTTCGTGTGCTTGCCGATCTCGCCGCGGATCAGCTCGTAGAGCGCCGGCGCGTTCATGATGCGCGCGACGAGGTTCTCGAAGCGCTTGTCGGCGATCACGTCCTCGCGGCCGAGCACGCGCATCACCGCCTCGAACTGGCGGTTCTCGATGATCACGATCGCGACGTGGCCGTCCTTGGTGGGCCACGCGGTGTAGAGGCCGTCGCCCACGCTCGGCGGCGGAGGCGGCGGCTCGCCGAACAGGCGCGGCCCGAGCACGTCGGGCAGCAGGAAGCTCGCGAAGGCGTCGAGCATGGGGATGTCGACGCGCTGGCCCTTGCCGGTGCGCTCGCGCGCGAACAGCGCCGCGAGCGTGGACCACGCCGCCGTCATGCCGCTGGTCTTGTCCGCGAGCAGATTCGGGATGAGCTTCGGCGGCCCGGTGCCGCCGAGCACGCGCGCGAAGCCGCTGCGCGCCTGGATGATCATGTCGTAGGCGGGCTGTTCCGCGTCGGGTCCGTCGGGCCCGAAGCCGCTGATCGCGACGTAGACGACGCGCGGATTGAGCTGCGCGATGCGCTCGTAGCCGAGGCCGAGGCGATCCATCACGCCGGGGCGGAAGTTCTCGAGCACGACGTCCGCCTTCGCGGCGAGTCGCAGCAACGCGCGCTGCGCATCCTCGCGCTTCAGGTCGAGCACGACGCTGCGCTTGTTACGGTTCACCTGCGCGAACAGGCCGGTGACGCTGCCCTTGCGTTCGCCCATCACGCGCGTCGAGTCGCCGGCGGGCGTCTCGATCTTGATCACGTCGGCGCCGAGATCCCCGAGGATCTGGGCGCAGAACGGGCCCGAGATGATGGTGGAGAGATCGAGCACGCGGATGCCGCGCAGCGGCCCCGTGCTCTCCGTTCCGATTCCGACGCGCATTTCCGACATGACGGCCAGCCTATCACGGGGGTCGAGCTAGCTTCGCGCGCAATGTCGGCGAGCGAGATCGCGCTGCGAGAGTCTCTGGCGTTCGCCCAGCGCTGGCTCCCGCCCGGCGTGCGGGTGCTCGAGGTGGGCTGCGGCCGCGGCGCGCTTGCTGCGGCGCTCGGCGCCGCGGGCCACCGAGTGACCGCGATCGACGCCGACGCCGAGTGCGTCGCGGATGCGCGCGCACGCGGCGTCGATGCGCACGTCGCCGAATTCCCGAAGCTCGAGGGGGTCGCCGAGGCGTCGTTCGACGCCGTGCTCTTCACTCACTCGCTGCACCACGTTCACGCGCTCGATGCGGCAGTGCGGCGCGCCCGCGAGCTGCTCGCGCCTGGCGGCACGCTCGTCGTCGAGGATTTCACGTGGGACGAGCTGCCCGCGCAGACGGCGGCTTGGGCTTACGCTCACTTCGATGCGCAGCGCGAGACGCTGCGCATCGGCCCGCGCGCGTGGCAGCACGGCGGCGACCCGCTCGCGACGTGGCGCGCGCATTTCATCGAGCACCACCTCTACGGCGCCAGCACGCTGCGCACCGCCCTCGCTGCGCGCTTTGCGACTGTCTCGAGCGAGGTCGTGCCGTACTTCTTCCGTTACGCGTGCATGTCGCTCGCCGACGCGCCGGACGGGCGCGAGATCGCAGAGCGCTTCCTGAACGACGAGCGCGCACGCATCGCGCGCGGAGAGATCGCGGCGCTCGGTTGGCAGCTCGTGCTGCGCTGACGCGTAGCGGCGGCCTTGCCGCGAGCGCATCCTGCACGCTCATCGAAGGAGCGCGCCATGGCCGACCCGTATGCCGACTACACGCAGCTGAAGTTCGAGCGACCGAAGCCTGGCGTGCTCGCCGTCGTGCTCGACGCGCCGGGCCTCAACGCCGTGAACCCGCGCATGCACCGCGAGCTCGCGGATGTCTGGCGCACGATCGATCGCGATTCCGAGACGCGCGTCGCGCTGCTGCGCGGCGCCGGCAAGGGATTCTCCGCGGGCGGCAGCTTCGACCTGATCGAGGGCATCATCGGCGACTACGCGACGCGCCTGCGCATCCTGCGCGAGGCGCGCGACCTCGTCTACAACGTGCTCGACTGCAGCAAGCCGATCGTGTCCGCGATTCACGGGCCCGCGGTCGGCGCCGGGCTCGTCGCGGGCGTGCTCGCGGACATCTCCGTCGTCGGCCGCACCGCGCGCATCATCGACGGCCACACGCGCCTCGGAGTCGCGGCGGGCGATCACGCGGCGATCTGCTGGCCGCTGCTCTGCGGCATGGCGAAGGCGAAGTACTACCTGCTGACCTGCGACGCGCTGACCGGTGAAGAGGCGGAACGCATCGGACTCGTCTCGCTGTGCGTGGACGACGAGCAGGTGCAGGCGCGGGCGCTCGCGGTGGCGGAGCAGCTCGCGAACGGCGCGCAGAGCGCGATCCGGTACACGAAGCAGACGCTCAACACCTGGTACCGCCAGTTCGGCCCCGCGTTCGACGCTTCGCTCGCGCTCGAGTTCATCGGCTTCGGCGGCCCCGACGCGCGTGAAGGTGTCGCTTCACACCGCGAGAAGCGCGCGCCGAAGTTCGAGGGACCGACGGGCGAGTAGCGCCGCTCCCTACATCCACGGATCGTCGCGCAGCCCGAGCTTGGGCCACGGCCCGTAACAGATCGGCTGGCAGTTACCGACGCCCACGCCGCCGCCGACCGGGTCGCGCACGCGCACGGCGGTGTCGCGGATCTGATGCAGCTTGCGCGCGACCGCCGGCTCGCTGCAGTCGCGGATGCGCTCGCCGTCGAGGTGCTGCGCGCCGCGCCACTCGCCGTGGTGATGCCCCTCGAAGCCGAAGTAGAGCCCCGCGCCGAGCTGCACGCCGGTATCGCCCAGCACCTCGAGCGTGATCGGGCGCTCGCGGCCGTCGGCCGTGCGCGCGAGCAAGCGGCCGCCGAGCAGCCGGCGGTTCTCGGGGTCGAAGCGCAGCTCGGGCGTGAGGTCGACGATCGGCTCCTCGCGTCCGTCCGGGTGCTCGACCTTCGCCGTGACGTGCTTCTGCGTGAAGCCTGGACCTTCGATGAGCGTGTAGTGGAGGAAGATCCCGTAGCGCGAGCCGTCGTCGCGCGTCAGCAAGAGCGGGCACCAGATCATCTGGAAGCCGAAGCCCGGCGGAATCGCCGGACGCGGCTTCGTGTCCGTGGACGGCGTGCCGACGTCGTAGCGCACGCCCCAGGAGTGATCGCGCGTCGAGACCCAGTTGTCAGGGTCGATCGCGCTGCGGCGGCCGTCGAGCTCGAGCCAGCCCGAGCACACGCCGATCTGGTGGTAGCGCACGAGCTCCGACGACATGCGGAAGTCGTGGCGCATGAACGTGCGCTCCTCGACCGCCGGCGGGAGCACCGACTCGAACAACCAATCGAAGGCGAGCGGCTGGCATGCGTTCGGTTCGAGCCGGAAGCGGACTCTGCGCAACGGCTCGATCACCTCGTAGTGGATCGGGCCCGCGAACAGCCGCGACGGATCCGCCGCGAGCTCGCGGCTCGCGCGCACGGTGAGCTGCTCCTTGCCGCGCGAGAGCGCGGCGTAGGCGTCCATCACGTTGCGGTTCGCGTACTTGCCGAGGCCGAAGCCGAGCTGCAGCGAGCCGTCGCGCGCCATCGCCATCGCGCACACCTTCTCGGTCCACGCCGGATCGCTGGTGCCGACGTGAGCGAAGGTCTCGGCGACCTGATGCGTGAGAGATTCGTCGGCGGGAAGGATCGGCCCGATCGGGTTCGTCACGTGCGCCTCGCTGCGTGAAGGATTCGTTGCCTGGGCGTCGCTACTTCCAGTACGTGCCCGCGAGCATCTGCTCGAGCAGGGGGCCGTGCGGAATCGCGGCGTCGAGGTTCGCGGGCAGCGCGCTCTCGCCGAAGTGCACGGCGCGCGACTGGATGCGCGCCATGATGATCGCGTGGCGCAGCGCTGCGTAGGCCTCGTACCAGCGCAGCTCGATGGAGCGGCCCGTCAGGCGCGCGTACTCCGCGGCGACGTCCGGCGCGCGCAGGAAGTGCGGCATGCCCGGCAGGCCCGCGCCGCGCGCGATCATCTCGAAGAACGCGTGCATGAACGAGAGCCAGCCGAGGTCGAGGCCGCGCGGGCCGAGCGCCGCCATCTCCCAATCGAGCACCGCCGCGGGCGTGAAGCCGTCGTAGAGCACGTTGCCGATGCGCGAGTCGCCCCAGCTGATGACGGTGTCGCCCTCGTCCGCGGGCCAGTGCGCCTCGAGCCACGCGAACGCGCGCTCGATCAGCCCGTAGCGCCGGCCCTCGCGCATCCAGTCGTAGAAGCGGCGCTGGTTCTCGAAGTGACGGCGCAGGGCGGTCGCGCCCGGCAGCGAGAAGGCGAGGAACTGCGCGCCGGACTTCTCAGGGTCGATCGCGTGCAAGCGCGCGATCGCCGCGATCGTCGCGTCCTGCAGCGCGCGCTGCTGTTCGCGGCTCGCCTCGCTGAGCCAGCTGCCCATCGGGTACGGCATGATGTCCGGCGGAACGCGGCCCGCGACGCGATCCATCACGAAGAACGGCGAGCCGATGCGCGCGGCGTTGAGCTCGAGCCAGCGCACGTTCGGCGTCGGCACGCCGCCGCGCGCCGCGAGCTGCATCACGCGAAACTGCGTCGCGAGGTCGTAGCTCGGGAAGACGGGCACGTCGCGCGGATCCGGGGCGACGCGCGCGACGAATGGCGCGCTGCGCTCGGTCTCGCCCTCGCGCCAGGCCGCGTCGAAGAGCAGCGTCTCGCTCGACATGCCGGTGCCGGAAGGGCTCGACACCGACGCGATGCGCGCTCCGGGCAGACGCTCCGCGAGCCATGCCTCGAGCCGCGCGCGCGTGGCCTCGACGTCGCGCGTCGAGCGCTTGGGCAGCGGAATCTCGTCGGCCATCTCGCATCTCCCAAAGGGCGCGCGACGCTACTCCCGCGCGCCCGCGCGCGCTGCTACGAGCGGCAGCGTCGCGTGCGTCGCGATTCCCGGCGGCGCGGCGACCACGGCGGGGATCGCGTTCACCGCGGGCATCGCGGTCATGATCATGCCGAGACCCATGAAGCTCGCTTCCTTCCAGTCGCGCGGCGGGAAGATCTGGAACTGCGAGCGCACGCTCGGCACGCCGTCGATCTCGACGAAGTAGCCGTGCCGCAGCTTGAAGGGCGGCTCGACGTGCTTGCCCATCACCCATTGGAAGCGCAGCACGACGAGGTCGCGTCCGCGCGCGCGTCCGCGCCAGCGGCCGTCGATCGCGGCGACGGTACCGCGCGGAATCGTCATGAAGCCGAGCTCGCAGTCGGCGGTGGCGGGGGCGTAGTCCGCGTCGAACGCGATCTCGTCGAGCTCGGCGCCGAGCGCGTCGCCCATCAGCGCGACTGCCTCCGCGAACACGCTGCTCGCGCGCTGCGTGCGCTCCACCAGCTCCGGCGTGATCGCCTGCGCGAAGCCCACGTCCTCCTGCGTCTCCTTCGATGCATACGCCGACGCATCCGCGCTCTCCAGCACGCGCACCTGCTCGACGCGCTCGCAGATCTGCGACGACACCAGCGCAAACAAGTTCGCGAAGCCGGGGTTCACGCCGCTCCCGAACAGGGTCGCGTTGCCGCGCTGCGCCGCGGCCTCGATGCGCGCGCGGTCGCCGGGGCGGAGCGCGCTGCCCGTAATCAGTGCCGCGGTCGAGCACACGTTCACGCCGGCTTCGAGCAGGCGGCACAGCTCGTCGGTGCTCGGCCAGAGCGGGTTGTACGAGCACGCATCGGGCTTCAAGGCGAGCAGCGCGGCCGCGTCGTTCGTCGCGCGTACACCCGTCGCGCGCTCCCAGCCGCACAGCTCCGCCGCGTCGCGCCCCAGCTTGTCGGCGGCGTGTGCGTACACGCCCACGAGCTCGAGATCGGGCCGCGCGAGGATCGCACGCAGGGCACGGCGGCCGACGTTGCCCGTAGTCCACTGAATCACGCGGAGTCGCTTCGCCATGCGTTCAGCATATGGCAGCCGCGCGGCGCGAATTGAGAGAGGAGGAGCGGGAGCCAACGCCGGTTGGCGTCGTGCCCAGTTCTGTCGTTCCCTCGCCGCGAAGACCCCGGAGGCCATGCGCATGTCGACCACCCACCGCTCGCTCTGCCGCTTCTGCCACGCGCACTGCGCCGTGAAGGTCGACGTCGAGGCGGGCCGAGTCGTTAGCGTGATCGGCGACAAGGACGATCCGCTCTACGCCGGCTTCAGCTGCGCGAAGGGGCGCGAGGTGCCGCGGCAGATGGAGCACGCGGAGCGCCTGCTGCACTCGCATCGCCGGCGGGCGGATGGCACGCACGAGCCGATCGCGAGCGAGCAGGCGATTCGCGAGATCGCGGAGCGCGTGCAGCGCATCCTCGATCGCGACGGGCCGCGCGCGATCGCGGCCTACACCGGCACCTACTCGTTCCCGTATCCGCCCACGCAGCCGATGGGCTGGGCGTTCATGGACGCGATCGGATCGCCCATGCGCTTCACCTCGAACACGATCGACCAGCCCGGCAAGACGATCGCGCTGGCGATGCACGGCAGCTGGGGCGCCGGCCCGCAGACCTTCGACGATGCCGATACCTGGTTGTTACTGGGGCTGAACCCGCTGGTCGCGATGAGCGGCGGCGTGCCGAACACGAACCCGGCGAAACAGCTGCACCAGGCCCAGAAGCGCGGCCTCCAGCTGATCGTGATCGACCCGCGCAAGACGGAGGTCGCGCGGCACGCCGCCGTCCACCTGCAGCCGAAGCCCGGGGAGGACCCGACGATCCTCGCGGGCCTGCTGCGCGTGATCCTGCACGCGGGTCTGCACGACCAGCCCTTCCTCGACGAGCACGTGCGCGGCCTCGAGGCGCTGCGCGCCGCCGTGGAGCCGTTCACGCCCGAGTACGTGGAGCGGCGCGCGGGCGTCCCGGCGGCGGAGCTGACGCGCGCGGCGCACGTCTTCGCGCGCGCGAAGCGAGGCTGCGCGAATGCCGGCACCGGCCCCAACATGGCGGGGCACGGCAACGTCACCGAGTACCTGCTGCTCGCACTGATTACGGTGTGCGGGCGCTGGCTGCGCGCGGGCGAGCGCGTGCCGAACCCCGGCGCGCTGCTGCCGCTGTTTCCCGCGAGAGCGCAGGCGAATCCGCCGTGGCCGTCGCACGGCTACGGCGAGAAGCTGCGCGTGCGCGGCTTCAGCGACGCCGCCTGTGGCCTCGCGACCGCCGCGCTCGCGGAGGAGATCCTGCTCGATGGTCCGGGCCAGGTGAAGGCGCTGTTCGTGCTGGGCGGCAATCCGATGCTGGCGTGGCCCGATCAGAAGAAGACTCACGCCGCGATGAAGAAGCTCGAGCTGCTCGTGACGCTCGACATCAAGCTGAGCGCCACCGCGAAGCTCGCGCACTACGTCGTCGCGCCGAAGATCGGCTACGAGGTGCCGGGCCTCTCGCTGCCGAACGAGACGCTGAGCTTCTTCGGCGTCGGCTTCGGCTACACGCAGCCGTACGCGATGTACGCGCCGACGCTCGTGCAGCCGCCCGCGGGCTCGGACCTGATCGAGGACTGGGAGCTCTTCTACGGGCTCGCCCAGCGCCTCGGCAAGCCGCTGAAGCTCTCGTCGTCGTACTCGTGGGGCCCCGCTGCGAGCGAGGGCCCGACGCCGCTCGACATGCAGCGCAAGCCCACGACGGACGAGCTGTACACGCTGCTGTGCAAGGGCTCGCGCGTTCCGCTCGACACCGTGAAGCGGGCGGGCCGCGGCGCGCTCTACCCCGACGAGCGAATCGTGGTCGCGCCGAAGGAGCCGGGCTGGCAGGGCAAGCTCGACATCGGCAACGCCACCTTGTTGGGGGAGCTCGCCGAGATCGCCCACGAGCCGATCGAGCGCGACGCGCGCTTCGCCTACCGCCTGATCTCGCGGCGCCTGCCCGACGTCTACAACTCGAGTGGGCACGACATCCCGCGCCTCACGCGCAAGTGGACCTACAACCCCGCCTTCATGCACCCCGACGACCTCGCGCGCGAAGGGCTCGCCGCCGGCGACACCGTCGAGATCGCGAGCGGCTACGACCGCATCCTCGGCATCGTCGAGAACGATCCGACCGTGCGCGCCGGCGTCGTATCGATGCCGCACGCCTTCGGCGGCACGCCCGAGGAATCCCATCGCGTGCGCGAGCTCGGCAGCAACACGGGCGCGCTCACGCCGGTGGATCGCGACTACGACCCGATCAGCGGCATCCCGCGCATGAGCGCGATTCCGGTGAACGTGAAGAAGGTCGTGGGGCTGTAAGAGCCGGCGATTCGCGACCGCGGATGCGGCGCTAAGTCAGCACGCCCTTCTTCCCCAGCTCCGCGATCTTCTCCGCGCTGTACCCCAGCATCCCCTTCAGCACGCGCTCGTTGTCGCGGCCGAAGTGGATCGCGGCGCGCGGCTTCAGTGCCTCGGGCTCGCTCAGCACGAGGCGTCCGCTCTCGACGAAAGTGGTGCCGTAGATCGAGTGCTCGCACTCGATCCAGTGCTGGCGGTGCTGCATCTGCGGACAGGCGTAGAGCGTCGCGGTGTCGAGCACTTCGTGGGCCGGAACGCCGCGCGCCTGGAGCGCGCGCTCGACGGCGCCGGCCTCGCGCTCAGCGCACCACGCCGCGACGGCGCGGTTCACCTCCTCGCGCTCGGCGCGCAGAGGTATCAGGTCCGCTCGCGCCATCTCTTCGCAGAGCGCGCGCCAGTCGCGCTCGTCGCGCACCGCGATCGCCACCCAGCGGTCCTTGCCCGTGCACGCGAACACGTCGTGCGGGAAGTACAACTCGTCCTCGTTGCCGACGCCGCGCACGATGCGCCCGTTGACGGTGAAGTCGAGCACCGCGGGCGCAGCGAAGTGCAGCGCGCTCTCGGCCTGCGACTGATCGACGCGCTGGCCGTGGCCGGTGCGGCGCTGCTCGTCGATCGCAGCGAACAGCGCGAGCGTGTTGTACCGGACCGCGATGAAGTCGGTGTAGGCGGCCCACGGGCCGGACGGAATTCCGCCGCGCTCGGCGGCGAGGGTCATGTAGCCGGTGACCGACGCCGCGAGATTTCCGAAGCCGGTGAAGTGCCTCCAC
>DATBRS010000157.1:0-41141 GCA_036560185.1 Myxococcota bacterium | reverse complement strand
CCTTCGCAGTCGTCGAGGGGATCGAGTTTCGCTCGGTCACGGTGACGGCGCGCAAGGGAAAGCTGGGCCCGTGCTACGAGGGCAAGCAGGCCGTGATCTATGCCGGGCCCTGGCGCCGCGTCGAGGACGACGACGGCCATATCCTCGAGCGCGGCGTCCGGTCGGCGGTGTGCGAAAAGACGTTCCGGATTCTCACGGGCGAGCCCTACGCCGGACAGACGATCGCAATCCAGCCGCGAACTCCAGCGGAGAAACGCCACGGCTTCGACTGCAGCCGCACGGCACCACGCAGTCCGCGCGAGACCAAGGGCCTGGACTATCGCGAGACGCGCGAGCCCTGCGGCGAAGGCGGGTGTTGTTAGGTGGAGTGCCTCGTCCTCGCGAGCACCTTGCTGCTCGCCTTCGTGAACGGCGCCAACGACAACATGAAGGGCGCCGCGACGCTCTACGGCTCGGGCGCGCTCGGCTACCGCCCTGCCCTCGCGCTCGCAACGCTGTCGACGGCCCTCGGCTCGCTCGCCTCGCTCGCGCTCGCGGCGGGGCTCGTGAAGTCGTTCTCGGCAAAGGGCCTCGTGCCGGATGCACTGCTCACGCCCGCGTATCTGGCCGCCGTCGCCCTCGCAGCGGGGGGCACGGTGCTGCTTGCGACGCGTTTCGGATTCCCGGTGTCGACGACCCACGCCCTCGTCGGCGCTCTCGCCGGCGCCGGCTTCCTCGCAGCAGGCCCCGACCTTCGCGTCGGATTGCTCGGAAGCGCGTTCCTGCTGCCGCTCGTCGCGGGACCCTTCCTGGGCCTTGCGCTCGCCTTCGCGCTCGATCGGGCGGTCGCTCGGGTCGGGTCGCTCACCGGAGTCACGCGCGACACGCGTGTCTGCGTCGAGAACGCCGCCATCGCGTTCGGGCGCCCGGGCACAGGCACGGTCGCCAGCAGCGGCCTCGGCCTCGTTGTCGCCCACCGCAGCGAATGCGCGAACAGCCGCGATGCGCGCATCTTCGGGCTCGAGGTGGGCCGGCTCCTCGACTGGGGCCACCTCGCGAGCGCGAGCACCGTCGGCTTTGCGCGCGGGCTCAACGACACGCCGAAGCTGCTCGGCCTGCTCGTCGGCGTCGATCTCGTGTCGCCGAGGGTCGGCGTCAGCGCCGTCGCAGTGGCGATGGCGCTAGGCGGGCTGGTCGCGGCGCGTCGCGTCGCCGAGACGCTCGCGAACAAGATCACGCCGATGAGCGCGGCGCAGGGGTTCTCGGCGAACGCCGCGACCGCGCTGCTGGTGGCGAGCGCCTCCCACCTGAGCCTGCCCGTGTCGACGACCCACGTCTCGACGGGCGGCATCTTCGGCATCGGGGCCTCGGGGGGCGGCCTTCGCAAACGCATGGCCACCGAGGTTGCGCTCGCTTGGCTCGCCACGCTGCCAACGGCGGCCCTACTAGGCCTCGCCGCGATGTGGGCGCTGCGATGAGCGCGCCGGGCTTGACGGCGCTTGAACCCGCCGATCGCGCGTAGCCCGACTTCGCGGCGCAGCTCGCAGCGCTCGGATGCGCTCCCCTTCGTCGGCGACGCGTCACGACGCTCCAAGTGAACGTGGGCAAGCGCTGCAACCTCGCCTGCCACCACTGCCACGTCGAGTCGGGGCCGAAGCGAATCGAGGCGATGGACCGACGAGGCGTTCTGACCAGGCGCGCTTTCCGGTCGGCGCGCGCGGCGTCGCGCGCGTCCGCCTGGGCGAGCCTGAGCTGTCGCTCCTTGAACCAAGTGTGCCCGCTCAGCGGGCTGTAGCGGCGGCGGCACGGCGGCCTCGATTGGCTTCTCGGACGCCCAATGGGTTTGCGCCCAGGCGAGAATGTCGCATTGCGGCACAACGATGCGCGCGACGGCTGGCTTACGATCGCTCGCGCTCGCAAGGGTAAGACGCTCGATGCGCCGATCCGCGGCACCAAGACCGGCCTTTTCGCGTCCGCTCACGGACGGACTCCGCAGGAAACTGACGGATGCCGGACGGCACGGCTCTTGCACCGGGAGCCGCCGGCTGGGCGGACGCTGGGCGGACGGCGGATTGGCCTATCTGTAGGTATCCGACTCTACGAGTTGATTTGGTGGAGGCGCCGGGAATCGAACCCGGGTCCGCGTGACGTCCAACGCCCGCATCTACGCGCGTGTCGTCCGCTCGATCTCGGGGAGGCCAGTCGCGAACGCCGGAGAAGCCATCCCCATGGCAGATATCGATCTCGCTCTTCGGTAGCGGCCTGCCAGCGGCCGAGAGCCAGCCTTCTGATGGCGTCCGTTCCCCCCTAGAAGGCGTCGAGGACGGACGTCGCTATCTAGGGATTAGCTAGGCAGCGAGTGCGTAGTTGTCGTCGGCAGTTGTTACTACCAACTGCAGCAGGATTAACGAGGTCGCTACCCCCTCGGCGCGCAGCGTGCGTCTTCGATCACCCGTCGAAGCCGATCGCCCCCACAAGCGGCCGAACCTAGGCCGTGATCGAGCGCCGCGCCAAGCACCGCTGTGCGGTCGGACAGTACGCCTGACGCATCGGCCCCGGTGTCGTAGAGTGCTGCGCCCGTGCGGAGGGTCGCGATGACGAGCTCGCTGTCGGATCTGGATCTACTCTCGCCTGATACCTACGTGCAACGCGGCTACCCGCACGAGGCTTGGACGAGGCTGCGGCGCGAGGCGCCGGTGCATTTCATGGAGAACGCGGTGATGCCCTATTGGGCGGTCACCAAGCACGCCGACATCGCGTTCGTCGGCAAGAACCCGGAGCTGTTCCTGAACGGCCCGCTGCTCGTGCTGCCGACGGAGCGCGCCGAGCTCGAGCGCAACTTCCAGCCGCCGCCGACGCTGATCCAGCTCGACGGCGCGAAGCACACCGCCTACCGCAAGATCATCTCGAAGCGCTTCACGCCCGGCGCGTTGAAGAAGATCCATGCCGACATCGACAAGATCGCGAAAGAGATCGTCGACGGTCTGCTCGAGCAGGGCGACGAAGGCGAGTGCGACTTCGTCGCGAAGGTCTCCGCGCCGCTGCCGATCGCGGTGATCGCGTGGCTGCTCGGCGTGCCGAAGTCGGACTGGGGCCTCTTGTTCGACTGGACGAACCGCACGATCGGCGCAGCCGACCCCGAGTATCAGGTGCCCGGCCAGACGCCCGCCGAAACCGCGCAGAAGGCGATGGCCGAGCTGTTCATGTACTTCGCGAAGATGGTGGAGGAGAAGCGCAAGAACCCCGGCGACGACTTGGTGAGCTTGTTCGTCCAGGCCGAGGTCGACGGCGCGCCGCTACCGCCGCTCGATCTGCTCTCGTACTGCATGATCGTCGTCGTCGCGGGCAACGAGACGACGCGCAACGGCACGAGCGGCGGCATGCTGGCGCTGATCGAGCACCCGGCAGAGCTCGCGAAGATCCAGCGCAACCCCGCGCTGCTCGGCGCGGGCATCGAGGAGATGGTGCGCTGGGCGAGCCCGATCATTCACTTCGCACGCACCGCCACCCAGGATGTCGAGCTGCACGGCAAGCAGATCCGCAAGGGCGATCGGCTCGGGCTCTTCTACCCGTCGGCGAATCGCGACGAGGAAGTCTTCGACGCGCCGTTCACGTTCGACGTAACGCGCGCGCACAACCGGCACCTCGCGTTCGGCATCGGCGAGCACTTCTGCGCGGGAGCCCACGTCGCGCGGCTCGAGCTGGAGATGGCGTTCAAGTACCTGCTGCCGCGCATCGAGAGCATCGAGGTGTCCGGCCCGATCGAGCGCCTGCGTAGCTCGCTCGTCGGCGGCGTGAAGCACCTGCCGATTCGGTACAAGCTGAAGAAGGCGTAGGCGCCGCTTCAGCCTCGCTTGCGGGCGTTACTCAGGGCGCGGTCGACGGCGCGGCGATCTTCGCGCTGCTTGATCGCCTCGCGCTTGTCGTGCGTCTTCTTGCCGCGCGCGACCGCCAGCTCGACCTTGGCGCGCCCCGCCTTGAAGTAGAGCGAGAGCGGCACCAGCGTGAAGCCGCGCTCGGCGATCTTGCCCTCGAGCCGCGCGATTTCGCTCTTGTGCAGCAGCAGCTTGCGCTCGCGCAGGGGGTCCGAGTTGTCGCGGCTCGCCTGCGCGTAGTGCGCGATCTGGCAGCCGATCAGCCACACCTCGCCGCGCCGCACGATCGCGAAGGCGCCGTTGAGATTGCCCTTGCCCTCGCGCAGCGACTTCACTTCGGGACCGCGCAGCGCGAGGCCCGCCTCGAACGTGTCGAGGATCTCGTACTCGAAGCGCGCGCGGCGGTTGCTCGCGATCGGACGCAGCTCGGCGCCGGCCTTCTTCTCTTCGCCGTTGCTCTTCGCCATGGGGGCGCGCAGGCTACCGCGTCGCGGGCTCGGCTCAGTGGACCTGCTTGTTCGCGCGGTCGACGAACACGCGCTTCGCGTGCCAGTCGCGGCATTCGACGTCGTCGGCTTGCACGTAGGTCGCGATGATCACGACGTCGTGCGGCTTCACGAGGTGCGCGGCGGCGCCGTTGATGCAGATCTCGCCAGAGCCGGGCTCGCCGGGGATGGCATAGGTGCGCAGGCGGCTGCCGTTCGTGCAGTCGTAGATCTCGACGCTCTCGTACGGGAGGATGTCGGCGGCCTCGAGCAGCGAGCGGTCGATGGTGACGCTGCCCTCGTACTCGAGGTTCGCCTCGGTCACGGTGGCGCGATGGATCTTCGACTTCAGCATCGTTCGAGTCACGTCCACTACTCCTTCGGTACGTGCAGCACGCGGTTGTCGATCAAGCGCACGAAGTCTCCCCCGGCTTTCGGGAAGAGCACGGCGAGCGCGAGCAGCGTGGGGCCCCGCAGCTGCGCGGGCGCGGGGGCCAGCGACTCGGGGTCGCGCAGCTCGGCGTAGTCGAGCTTCGCGAGCGGCGCGGTGCCGATCTCGCGCTGCGCGAGCGCCTCGAGCGCCGCGCGCGAGCGCTCGCCCGCGTCGATCGCGCGTTGCGCCGCCGCCAGCGCGCGCGAGAGCGCGAGCGCCTGCACGCGCGTCTCGGGCGTGAGGTGCACGTTGCGGCTCGACAGCGCGAGGCCGTCGGGCTCGCGCACGGTCGCGTGGCCGACGATCTCGACGTCGAGGCCGAGGTCGGCCACCAGGCGGCGGATCAGCGCGAGCTGCTGGAAGTCCTTCGCGCCGAACACCGCGATGTGGGGCTTCGCGGCGATCAGCAGCTTCGCGACGACGGTCGCGACGCCGCGGAAATGCCCGGGCCGCGCGGCGCCGCACAGCGGCTTCGCGATCTCGCTGACGTCGATCCAGCTCTGGTAGCCCGGCCCGTACAGCTCGGCGTCCGTGGGGAGGAACACCGCGCCGACGCCGCGCGCGCTGCACAGCGCGAGATCGGCTTCGAGCGTGCGCGGATAGGCGACGAGATCGGCGGGCGAGTTGAACTGCGCCGGATTCACGAAGATCGACACGACCACGAACTGTGCGCGCCGCCGCGCCTCGTCGACGAGTGCGAGGTGCCCGGCGTGCAGCGCTCCCATGGTCGGCACGAGCGCGATGCGGCGCCCAGCGGCCCGCTCGCGATCCGCACGCGCCTGCAGCGCCCGCACCGAGGTGATCTGCTCCATCGCCGCGTCCGCGCCGCTTACCGGTACGAGTGCTCGTCGCCGGGGAACTTGCGATGCCGCACGTCGTCGGCGAACGCGCGAGCCGCCTGCGACGCCAGCTGCCCGAGATTCGCGTACTGCTTCGCGAAGCTCGGCGTCCAGTCCCCGAGACCCAACAAGTCGTGGAGCACGAGCACCTGCGCGTCGCAGCCCGCTCCGGCGCCGATGCCGATCGTCGGGATCGCGAGCTGCTGCGTGATCTCCGCCCCGAGCTCCGCGGGCATGCCCTCGAGCACCACCGCGAACGCGCCCGCCTCCTGCACCGCGAGCGCGTCTTCGATCACGGCGTCGCGTGCGGCGCCGCGCCCTTGCACGCGGTAGCCGCCCAGCTTGTGGATCGACTGCGGCGTGAGCCCGACGTGCCCCATCACCGGAATCTCGGCGTCGACGATGCGCGCGATCGCCTCGCGCACGCGCCGCCCGCCTTCGAGCTTCACCGCCGCGGCGCCGCCGTCCTTCACGAGGCGCACCGCGCTGCGCACGGCGTCCTCGGGCGAGACCTGATAGCTGCCGAAGGGCATGTCTCCGACGACGAGCGCGCGGCGCGCGACGCGCGCCACGAGGCGCGTGTGGTAAAGCATCTCGTCGAGCGTGACGGGCAGCGTCGTCTCGTGGCCCTGCAGCGTGTTCGCCACCGAGTCGCCGACGAGCAGTACCTCGATGCCGGCTTCGTCGAAGATGCGCGCGAACGTGGCGTCGTAGGCGGTCAGCATCACGAAGGGCTCGCCCTTCCCCTTGCGTAGCGACAGCGAGCGCGCCGTGATGCGCTGCTCGCGATGCGAGGCGGCCGTGATCGTGGACATGGTCGTTGCCTCACCGGGCGCAGTCCGCGAGGACTCGGCCTGCCCGAAGCGCAGCGATCGCGAGGTCGAGTGCGCGCAGCGCGAGAGCGTCGTGGCCCCGTCGCTGCCGGGAACTCGCCAGCTCGCCGCCCCCGTCTCGCTCCGACTCGCGGCTCAGCCGCTTTTGGATGCGAGCGATCTCGGGCAGATGTGGCGTCGTCCTGTGTGCGGGCTCTGCCCGGTCTCTGGGGAGCGTTCGATGGAGATCGCGCCTTGCGATTCCCCTCGGCTCAGTGGGGGATGTACACGGCCGCCCCGGAAAGTGTCAACGCGAAAGTTCGCGCGCGAGCGCACGGTCTCAGCGCTGGCGCGCGCCGACCGCCCGGTCGAGCGCCTCCCGCACCGCGGGCGGCAAGTAGCGCGCATCGAGCTGCGTCCCAGCGAAGCGCGCGAGCCCGGCGGCGAGCGTCTCGATCTGCGCGCCGAGCGGGTCGCTCGCGACCAGCACGACCCAAGGCGTGCCCCGCACCACCGCGAGCCCGCTCGCCGGCGCGAGCGCCGAATCCGCGCCGTCCCCGCGCAGCACGCGAACCGAGAGGCCGCACTCGCGCGCGAGCTCGGCGAGGGCGTCGCGCAGCGCAGACGCCTCCATCGCCGCCGCTACCGCCGCCGGTTCGTCGGCTGCGTCGCGAACGCCGAGAGCGCGTCGCGCGCCGGTGCATCGAGGTCGAGCAGATGCACGCCGGTCTCCCACACCTGCGTCGCCGCGTCGATCTGCCCGGCGTGGCCCGTCCACACCACGACGCCTTCCGCCCGAATCTCCGGCCCGGCGGGCGGAAGCGTGAACGCGACGCGCACGCGCTCCCCGACCTCGATCGGCCGGTGCAGGCGCACGCATACGCCGCGGGGCGAGAGATTCACCGCGAGCTCGCGCTCGACGCCGCCGTCGGCGCGCACGACCTCGACCGGCACCGGCGCGGCGAAGTCGCGGCGCGGGTCCTCGCCCCTCATCGCGCGAGCTCCCGCGCGAGCGCGAGCCATTGCTCGGGCGGGATCGCCTCGGCGCGCGTGCGCGCGTCTCGGCCCACGCGCTCGAGCCACGCCGCGACCGGCGCGGGATCGAGCTGGCCGTGAGCGCGGAGGGAGTTCACGAGGGTCTTCCTTCGGTGCGCGAAGGCGGCGCGCACCAGCCGTTCGACCCCTGCGAGCTCGCCGGGGCGAATCGCGGCGTCCGCGCGCGGGGTGAGCAGCGCGAAGCTCGAGACGACCCGCGGCGCAGGGTAAAAGCACTGCGGCTGGAGGGCGAGCCCGAGCTTCACGCGCGCGACGAGCTGGTGCAGCACGGCGAACGAGCCGTAATCACTCGTGCCGACGCCCGCGCCGATGCGCTGCGCGACTTCGCGCTGCAACATCACCGCCCAGCCGGCCAGCTGCGGTGCGAGATCGAGAAACCGGCGCATCAGCGGCGTGCCGACGGAGTACGGGAGGTTCGCGACGACGCGCACCGGCGCGCCGCCGGACGCGAGCGCCGCGATCTCCGCCTCGAGGTCGACCGCGAGCGCGTCGGCGTGCACGAGCCGCGCGTTTGGCGGCAGCACCGCGTCCGCTTGCAGCGCGCGCACGAGGCCGGCGTCGATCTCGATGGTCGTGACGGCGCGCGCACGCCGCGCGAGCGCGCCGGTGAGGATCCCGAGCCCGGTGCCGATCTCGAGCACGGCGTCGCGCTCTCCGACCTCGGCGAGGCGCACGAGCTTGTCGGCCTGCGCCTCGTCGCACAGGAAGTTCTGCCCGAGCTCTTTGCTCGGGGCGAGGCCGTGGCGCTCGAGGAACTCGCGCGCGCGGCGGGAGCTCACTGCCGCGCGTCCGCCCAGGGACGCTGCGCGAGCGGAACGCGCGAGAAGGCGCTCAGCGCGAGCGAATCCGAGAGCCCACGCTCGAGCAACCGCGAGCCGGCGGCCGCGATCATCGCCGCGTTGTCGGTGCAGAGCGCGAGCGGCGGTAGGAAGAGCGCGAAGCCATCGCGCTGCGCCGCGCGCGCGAGCTCGCGCCGCAAGCGCGCGTTGGCCGCCACGCCGCCCACCACGGCCACGCGCGCGAGCCCTTCCTCGCGCGCGGCGCGGCGCGTCTTCGCGACCAGCACGTCGGTCGCCGCAGCCTCGAACGACGCCGCGAGATCGGCCGCGCGCTCGGGCTGCCGCTGCGCCGCGAGCGCGACCGCGGTCTTGAGGCCGCTGTACGAGAAATCGTTGCTGGGCTCGTCGGCCATCGGCCGCGGGAACGCGAACGCGGCGGGGTCGCCCGATTCCGCGAGCCGCGCGAGCGCTGGCCCGCCCGGGAACGGCAGACCGAGCAGCTTCGCCACCTTGTCGAAGGCCTCGCCGACCGCGTCATCGCGCGTCTCGCCGAGCAGCGCGGCCGGCGCGTTCGCCTCGATGCGGTACAGCGCGGTGTGCCCGCCCGAGACGACGAGCCCGAGATACGGCGGCACGAGCGCCGCGTCCGCGATCTCCGCGGCCGCGAGGTGCCCGGCGAGATGATGCACGCCCACGACCGGAATCCCGAGGCGATAGGCGTACGCCTTCGCGAACGACAAGCCGACTAGCAGCGACCCGAGCAGGCCCGGCCCGGCGGTGACGGCGACGCCCGTGAGCTCGCGCTCCGCCACGCCCGCCTCGTCGAGCGCCGCGCGCACCACCTGCGACACGATGCGGACGTGATCCCGCGACGCCAGCTCCGGCACCACGCCGCCGTAGGGGGCGTGCACCGCGGCTTGGCCGCGCACCGTGCTGGCGACGATCTCGCGCCCGCCGCGCACGACCGCCGCCGCCATTTCGTCGCAGCTGCTCTCGATCCCGAGCACGAGGCTGGATGCGTCCATCGTTCCGGGATTCTCGCAGGCGCCGAGAGGGCTCGGCGCGCTGGCGGGCTCAGGCGCGGCGCATCACGCCTGGTGACGTTCCAGGCGCTCTTGCTCCGACTTGCAGTCGATGCACAGCTCGGCGACCGGGCGCGCCTCGAGCCGCTTCAGCCCGATCTCCTCGCCGCAATTCTCGCACTCGCCGTACACGCCCTGTTCGATCTTCTTCAGCGCCTCGACGATCTTGGCGAGCAGCCCGCGCTCGCGTTCGCGCAGGCGCCCCTGGAAGGCGTGTGTCATCTCCGACGAGGCTGCGTCCATCTCGTCCGGGAAGTCGTCCGGGTCGAGGTGGATCTCGCCGCTCACCGCCTTCTTCGCGAGCCCGGTGAGCTGCTCGCGCTGGTCGGTGAGGATCTTCTTGAACTTGTCGAGGTCGCGCTTTCGCACGGAAGCTCCCTTGGTGTCGTGAGGCCGTCAGCCGCCGATGATCGCGAGTCGCTCGCGCGCGTCCTGGGCTCGCTTGTGGGTCGGGTAGTTATCGATCACGCGTTGGAAGGCCTTTTGCGCCGCCTTCGAGAATTGCGGTCCCATCTGCAGCAGCGCTTCGCCCTGCCGGAACAGCGCTTCCGGGGCCTTGTCGCTGTCCGGGTACCGAGTTGCCACCTCGTCGAAGCGGAGCACCGACGTCTTCAGGTCTCCCTGCCGATAGTGGCAATCGGCGAGCCAGAACGCGGCGTCATCCGCGTATTTCGAGGACGGGAAAGATTGCAAGAAGCGTCCGAAGCGGTCAACACAGTTCGCGTGGTCGTTGGTGCGCCACGCGTCGTACGCCTCGCGATAGAGCGCGAGCTCCGCGGAGGCGGGCCCCTCGGCAGGCGGCGCGTCGCCCTCCGTCGGAGCGGGCTCGGGCTGCGCGGCACCGGCTTGGCGCGCCGCTTGCGCGTCCGAGACCGCCTGCTCCGCTGAGTGCTCCGTGAGCTCGAGGCGACCGCGCAGCTCCGCGACCTCGGCGCGCAGCGCGTCGAGCTCCGTCGAGAGCTCGGCGATGCGCTTGCCTTGTTCCGCGAGGCCGCTGCCCGAGCGCAGCTTGTTCACTTCGTATTCGATCTTGCGGGTCTCCGCGACGCTCGCGCAGCCGAGCGACCCCGCGCACAGCAGTGCGAGCCCCGCGGCGCTCCCGCGCAGCGCCCCGTAATTCGTGTTCTTCATGCGTTCCCCCTCGAGACCGGCAGTGATTACTTCGTGCGGCGCGGGCCCCACGCCGGATGCGTGTTGTCGCCGCGATCGGTGATGCGCCGCGCGGGCAAATCGCGCGCCTCGCCCGCGCCGCTCGCCACGTAGATGTCCGGCCGGCCGTAGCGCGTCGAGCTGAATGCGATCAAACGGCCGTCCGGCGACCAGCTCGGATGCTCGTCGCTGCGCGGATGTGAGACCACCGGGATCGACGGCCCGCCCGTCGGGCGAATCTTCCAGATGTCGAACTGACTGTTGATGCGCGTCTCGAACGCGATCCACTCGCCGTCCGGCGACCACGATGGCGAGGTGTTATAGGCGCCATCGAAAGTGAGCCTGCGTACGCCGCTGCCGTCGTCCTTCATCACGTAGAGCTGCGGTGCCCCCGTGCGGTCCGAGACGAACGCGATCTGACGCCCATCTGGCGACCAGGTCGGGCCGACGTCGATGTAGCGGTCCTTGGTGAGCCGCTTCAGCGCACCGCCGTTCGCGGCGGTGAAGATCTCGGAGACGCCGTCGACGCTGCCCACCACCGCGAGCCGCGCGCCGCTCGGGTCGTAGACGCCGCGATACAAGCGCGTCGAGTCGGGCAGGCTCTGGAACAGGCGCCCCGACGGGAGGCCGCCGCGCTTCAACGAGAACAGCCACGGACGGTTGCGGTAGCGATAGGTGGTGAGCACGAGGCCGGTGCCGTCGGGATCCCAGGTTGGGAACGTCGTGATCGTTCCCCAGCGCGTCGCGGCGCGCTGACTGTCGCCGTTCGCGTCCATCACGAACACTTCCTTCGAGCCGATGCGGCTCGAGACGTACGCCATCTCGGTGTCCGCGACGCCGGGCACGCCCGTCAGCGCACCGACGATCTCGTCCGCGATCGACTTGCCGAGGCGCCGCGCGTTCTCGGGGCGCGCGGCGCGCTGCTTCGACACGACCTTGGCGCTGCACTTCACCACGTCCCAGACGCGGTACGTGACGTGCATTGCCTCCGGCGTCACGTCGACCTGCCCCTGCACGAGGTAGTCGGCGCCGATCTGCTTCCAGTTCTGGCACTTCGGCGCCGGCGCCGACGCGAGCGCCGGGCTGGTTGCGGGATCGAGGAATGCCTTCTCCGGCGTGAGCGCGTAGAGCATCGAGAACTCGAGGCCGCCGCCGAGCGCAGTGTGCAGCTCGCTCGCGAGCGACTGGGCTTCGGGCGAACGCGCGAGGAAGTGCTGCAGCGCGACGTTCTCGAGCTTGATCTTGTCGCCCGGCCCCACGACCACGGGGCCGCTCTGGGCGAGCGCGCCGGCGGACAGCGCAAACACGGCGAGCAGCGGCAGCAGGCGTCCCACTAGAAATCTCCGTCGAAGATGATTTCCCAATCGCCTGCGCGTGGCGGCGGCGGGAACGCGGACAGGCCCGCCAAGTAGCGCTCGATCTGGTCGTCGTACCAGGGATTGCCCGAGCTGCGCTCGACCTCGTACCCCAACAAGTCTCCGCCCGATGTGAGCGTCACCGTGACCAGCGTCTTCAGGTTCTTGCCACGAAAGCCTGGCGGCAGGTTCTGCGTGAAGCGCACGTGGCGGCGCACCTTCAGGCGCCACTCCGCCTCCTCCGCCGTCAGCGGAGCGCCCGTGCCGCCGGCACCGGGTACGACCCGCGGCTTCGCGACAGGCTTCGCCTCGCCCGGCATCGCGCCGGATTCTAGGCGCGCGGCGAGCAGCAGGTCGTCGAGGTCGACTTGTTCCGCGTCGGGCTCGCGCGGCCGCGTCTCCGGATCGCGCACGGCCTCGGGCTTGGGCTTCGTGGGCCTTTGTGTGACGTCTTCGGGAATCACGGTGAGATCGGGCTTCGGCGGAGGCGGCGTCGGCTCGGCCACCGGCTCGGGCTTCGGTAGCGCGTCGGGCGGCTTCGGCCGCGCGGGGGGCTCGATCTCGCCCATGCGCGCAGCGAGCTCGTCCGGCGTGATCATCGAGATCACCGGCCCGGCTGGCGCCTCGTGTTCGAAGATGCTCGGCAGCGAGATCACGGCGGCGACCGAGAGCGCGACGTGCAGCGCGGCCGAGAGCGCGACCATGCGCCGAAACTCGCGCTCGCGACCCGCGGCGAGCTGTACGACGGCTTCGCTCATCGGCGCGCCGGCTTCACTCGGGCTCGGTGACCATGCCGAGCTTCTCGACACCGGCGGCGCGCGCTCTCGCCATCACTCTGGCGACGGTTCCGTAGGGAACCTTCTCGTCGGCGCGCAGGAACACTTCGCGGCTGGCGTCGCCGTCGAGGATCGCGTCGAGCTTCGCCTCGAGCTCGTCGAGCGCGAACGCCTGCGACTCCGCCAGGTGGATCGAGCCGTCGCGCTTCACCGTGATCACCAGCGGCACGTCTTTGACGCGGATGTTCTGGGTCGTGGTGTTGGGCAGATCGACCTCGAGGCCCTGCTCCATCATCGGCGCGGTCACCATGAAGATGATCAGCAGCACGAGCATCACGTCGACGAGCGGCGTGACGTTGATCTCGGACATCGGCCGGTGGGTCCTGCCCAAGCCCTGCGCGGCCATGGCTCAGCGCTCCAGCGCGCGCGGGCCGGCGACGCGCCCCGCGTTCGCGGAGAGATGCGCGATGTCGTCCTGCAGTTCCACCGTGAACAGCTCGATCGCGGCGGTGAGGTCGCGCAGGCGGGCCACGAACGCGTTGTAGAAGACGGTCGCCGGAATCGCGGCGAACAGGCCGACTGCGGTCGCGACGAGCGCCTCCGCGATGCCCGGGCCCACGGTCTCGATGCCGGCGTTCCCGGTCATGCCGATTTGAGCGAAGGCGTTGATGATTCCGATGACGGTGCCGAACAGGCCGACGAACGGCGTGGCGCTTCCGACCGTCGCCAGGAACGCGAGCCGCCCTTCGAGCCGCAGCGCCTCTTGGGAGCCGGCCCAGTTGATCGCCTTGTTCACCGCGCGCAGCTGGCTCGGGTCGAAGGCCTCGTCGCCGCGGCCGCGATAGCGCGCGATGCGCTTCAGCTCCGAGATGCCCGCGAGCATCACCGCGGAGAGCGGGCTCTTGGGATGCTCGCGCGCCGCCTTCTCGGTGTCCTCGAACGTGCCTTGGTGGTAGGCCGCGAGGAACTCCGCGGTGTCGCGCTCGGCGGCGCCGAACTCGCGCGATTTGAACGCGATCGCGCCCCAGCTCAGGATCGAAGCCGCAGCCATTAGGGCGATCACCGCCTGCACGGGCCAGGACGCCTGGAAAACGAGCGTGAAGACGTTGAGATCCATGCGAGACGCTCCCCCCGAAGGCCCCGTCCTGGCGGTCCGCTGGAGCCAGGAAAAAAAGCGGCGCGAGTCTAGGAGAGGGGCTAAGCCCGTCAACCAAATCCGAGGCGCAGCGAGCCCGTTCTTGGGCTTTCTGCGGGCTCTGCCGATGCTGTTCTCCACTCGAACGGGAGCGTTTTGCGATGCAGATCACGGTGGAGTCGGGCGCGCTCGAATCCCTCAGCGCGGACGTGCTCGCCCTGCCCTTCAGCGAGCTCGATCCGGCGAAATGGCGGTTGCCCGCGCGCTTCGCGGCGCTCGACGCGGCGCTCGGCGGCCGCATCGCGGACGCGCTGCGCAGCGGCGACTTCTGCGGCAAGCGCGGCGAAGCGCTCACCCTGCACGCGCCGAGCGGCGCCCGCGCCAAACGGGTGTTGTTATTGGGCACCGGCGCAGACGCCAAGCTCGAGCTGGGCGCGCTGCGCGATCTCGCCGCCGCAGCGGTGCGCGAGGGGAGCGCCCGCAAGGGCAAGCGCGTCGCGCTGGTCGCTCCCAGCTCGCGCCGCGTCCGGCCCGCCGCCCTGTTCCAGGCGCTCGCCGAGGGCGCCGTGCTCGGCGGCTACCGCTTCGACGCGTACCTCTCCTCGCGCAAGGAGAAGACTCCGCTCGAGCGCGTCGCGCTGGTGCTCGAGCGCGCCGCCGACAAGCGCGTGGCGACGGCCGCCGCGGCGACCGGCGTGGTGCTCGCGGAGTCGCAGAACGTCGCGCGCCGGCTCTCGAACGAGCCTCCCAACAAGTTGCCGCCGGCGGCGCTCGCGAAGGAGGCGGAGCGAGTCGCCAAGGAAGTCGGCCTGAGAGTGCAGGTGTGGGGCAAGGCCGAGCTCGAGAAGCGCGGGTTCGGCGCGCTGCTCGCGGTCGCGCAGGGCAGCGCGAACGAGCCGCGCCTGATCGTGCTCGAGCACGGCGCGCCGTCGAGAGCCGCCAAGAAGGGCGCGCGCCGCCAGCCGACGCTGTGCGTGATCGGCAAGGGCGTGTGCTTCGACTCCGGCGGCCTCTCGCTGAAGCCGAGCACCAGCATGGAGAAGATGAAGCACGACATGTCGGGCGGCGCGGCGGTGATCGGCGTGCTGCGCGCCGCGGCGCTGCTGAAGCTGCCGCTCCACGTCGTCGGCCTGATCGGCGCGGTGGAGAACATGCCGAGCGGCACCGCCTACCGGCCCGACGACATCGTGACGACGCTCTCGGGCCAGACCATCATGATCGCCAACACCGACGCCGAGGGCCGGCTCGTGCTCGCCGACGTCTTGCACCACGCGCGCACGACCTACGAGCCCGCCGCGATGATCGACCTCGCGACGCTCACCGGCGCCTGCTCGGTCGCGCTCGGCACCTGGGCGGCTGCGGTGCTCGGCAACGATCAGCGCTTGGTGCAGCGCGTGCTCGCGGCCGGCGAGACGACCGGCGAGCGCTACTGGCAGCTGCCGCTCTGGGACGTGCACAAGGACCACATGCGCGGCCAGATCGCCGACGTGAAGCAGACCGGCGGCCGCGACGGCGGCACGATCACGGCCGCGGCGATGCTCTGGCACTTCGTCGGCGAGACGCCCTGGGCGCACCTCGACATCGCGCCCGTCGCGGATACCGACAAGTCGAGCGCGCTGCAGCCCTATGGCGCGACCGGTTTCGGCGTGCGGTCCGTGGTCGAGGTGCTGCGCGCCTGGAAGTGAGCCGCGCGGCCCGATCTCGGCGCGGCAGCGCGCCCCCTTCGCGCGCGCCGCAGCGCGGCGGCAGCTCGGTCGCAAGGCGCGCGCACGAAATCCGTCTCGACGCGCATGAATAAGCTCCTACCCTGCGCGTCCGATTTCACGCCGGGGCAATGGGGGCCGGCGTCGCGCGGGACGTTCCGCGATCCCACTCCCCTCACCACTGTGCCGCCCGACTCAGCGAGCGGGAACCGGCAGGAGAAGCAAGCGATGAAGCGGATCCTGATGACTGGCTTGGCCTTCGCATTCACCACCGGCCTCGCGGCCGCGGCTCTCGCGGGCGACGCCGCCGCGGGCAAGCTGGTCTTCACCGGCAAGGGCACGTGCTGGACGTGCCACGGCCAAGCGGGCAAGGGCGATGGTCCGGCGGGCAAGGCGCTCAATCCGCCGCCGCGCGACTTCTCGGTCGGCGCGTTCAAGTTCGATGCGGACAAGGACGGCAAGCCGGGCTCGGACGCCGACCTCAAGCTCGTGATCACCAAGGGCGCCGGCGCGTTCGGCGGCAACCCGACGATGGCGCCCTGGGGCCATCTGTCCGCGAAGGAAGTCGACGACGTGATCGCGTTCGTCCGCACGCTCAAGAAGTAGGCGCGGGCAGCGCGCCGTCGGCCGCGGGGCGGACGAGCGCAACGCACAGCGAGCGGGGTCGGGCGGGAGCCCGGCCCCGCTTTCGTTTGGAGCCGCGAGGTAGCTAGGTTGCGACGCATGGCGAGCGACGAGACCGAGCGCGAGACGAAGGCGCTGCCGGTTCCTGTCGCGCCCGCCCTGCCCGCCGCTGCGGAACCCGCGCTCGGCCGCGTCGACTCGCTCACGCGCTACATGGCGCAACTGCGCGAGTACCCGCCGATCTCGCGCGACGAGGAGCGCGATCTCGCGCTGCGCTGGATGCAGACGCGGGATCCCGACGCCGCCCGCCGGCTCGTGCTCGCAAACCTCCGGCTCGTCGTGAAGATCGCGCTCGAGTACCGGCGCGCCTGGGCCAACACCCTCGACCTGATCCAGGAAGGCAACCTCGGCCTGCTCCAAGCCGTGCAGCGCTTCGACCCCTACCAGGAGGTGAAGCTCTCCACCTATGCCGCGTATTGGATCCGCGCCTTCATCCTGAAATATCTGATCGACAACATCCGCCTGGTCCGGCTCGGCTCGACACGCGCGGAGCGCAAGCTCTTCTTTCGCTTGAACCGCGAGAAGCGCGAGCTCGAGCGCCTCGGCTTCCAACCCACGCCGAAGCTCCTTGCCGAGCGCCTCGACGTGAGCGAGGGCGACGTCGTCTCGATGGAGCAGCGGCTGGCCGGCAGCGACCTGTCCATGGACGCGCCCGTCGGCGACGACGAGGGCGGCGCGCGCTTCGGCGACTTCGTGGCGGCGCCCGGCGCGAGCGTCGAGCAGCAGGTCGCCGACGAGGATCTGCGCGCGACGTTCATGACCCACGTGCGCGCGTTCGCGGATCGCCTGAAGCCGCGCGAGCAGCGCATCATGGAGGCGCGCGTGCTGGCCGACGAGCCGAAGACGCTCCAGGAGCTCGGCGACGAGATGGGGCTGACGCGCGAGCGCATCCGTCAGATCGAGAAGGGCCTCGTCGATGACTTGCGCGACTACCTGCGCGAACGCGTCGTCGATTTCGACTACTACGCCCCGAGCGAGGACTGAGCCGTGGCGGGGCTCGATCCGAGCGCGCAGCCGCGGATCCGCCGGCGCCTGCTGGTGCGCGGCCGCGTGCAGGGCGTCGCCTTCCGCGCCGCCACGCAGGTGCGCGCGCTCGAGCTCGGCGTCACGGGCTGGGTGCGAAACCGCGCCGACGGCGCGGTCGAAGCCGCGCTCGAGGGCGAGCCGGCCGCGGTCGAGGCGCTGATCGCGTTCTGCCGCCGCGGCCCGCGCTTCGCGGTGGTGAGCGACGTCGCGGTGAGTGAAGAGGCGCCCGAGGGCGCGTGGGAGTTCGCGATCCGATGACGCGCCTGCGAGCCCTCGCGGTTTGTCTGCTCTGCGCGCTCGGCCTGCCGCTCGCCGTGCTGGCGGCCGGCCCGCGCCGGCCGGTGGTCGTGCTCGACGAGCGCGTGCGCGTCGCCGTCGATGTCGTCGAGACGCCCGCGCAGCGCACCCAGGGCCTCTCCGGGCGCCCCGGCCTCGCGCCGGACGAAGGCATGCTGTTCCTGTTCGAGGCGCCGCGCATCCAGTCGTTCTGGATGAAGGACATGCGCTTCGAGATCGACATCGTCTGGATTCGCGACGGCCGGATCGTCGGAATCACGCCGAACCTGCCGCTGCCGAAGAGCCCGCGCGCGCTGCCGCAGTACGCCTCGCCGGTGCCGTGCGACGTCGTGCTCGAGGTGCGGGCGGGCGCCGCGCATCACTGGGGCTTGCTGGTCGGCGACCGCGTCGTGATCGAGCGCTGAGCGCGCGCCCCGACTGCACTCAACCTGCGCGCGCTGCGGGCCGAAACCGCCCGCATGGCCGCCGACGCCCCGATGCTCTTCGCTCCCCCGCAGCCGCCGCTGCGGCTCGAGGAGGGGCGCGAAGTCGTGATCGGGCGCAGTGCCGAGTGCGAGCTGCGCGTCCCGGCGGTCGCGGCGTCGCGCCGCCACGCCGCCGTCGTGCGCCGCGGCGACGACGTATTCGTGCGCGACCTCGGCAGCACCAACGGCACGCTCGTGAACGGCGCCAAGATTTCCGGCGAGCACACGCTCGAGCCCGGCGATCGCGTCGAGGTCGGCGGCATCGTCGTCACGTTCTGCCGCGTCGATGCGAGCCTCGCGGCGCCCAGCGCGGCGCCCGCGGACCGCACCGTCGTGTCGTTCGGGCCGGTGGCTTCCGCGCCCGCCTCCGCTCTGCGCGGCGACCTCGCGAAGATTCCCGTGTTCGCCGTGCTGCAGATGCTCGAGCTGGGTGGACAGAGCGGCTGCCTGCTGGTCGAGGGGCACGAGGGCGAGTGCGGGCTGTGGCTCGCGAACGGCCGCTTGATCCACGCCGAGACCGCCAAGCTGCGGGGCATGGAGGCGGCGCTCGAGATCGCCCAGACGAGCGCGGGCCGCTTCGAGTTCGCTCCCGGCAGTCCGCCGCCCGAGCGCAGCTTCGAGGCCTCGATGACCGAGGTGATCCTCGAGGCGTCGCGGCTGCTCGATGAAGCCAGCGCCTCGTAGCCCGCGCTAGCGGGTCGCCGCCCGAAGCTCGGGCGGAAGCGGGCGCCCGTCCGTCAGCTCGCGCTGCAGTGACGCGTCGATGCCGTCGGAGTCGAGGCCCAGCGCTGTGCGCAGCGCCTCGTCCAGGTCGGTGCCCCGGCCGAGGCTCCGCAGCAGCTCGCCGCGTTGCTGCGCCGTGGTGTGGCGCGTCAGCCAGTCTGCCGCCGCCGTGGAAATGGCATAGGCGAGGCGCGCCTCGGAGTCGGTGAGGCCGCTGAAGCTGGGCGCGATCCGGCGCAGCGGCAGCCACTCGCCGGCGTCGAGGGCGGCGCGCAGCTGCACTTCCTCGCCGCGCGACAGCGGCGGCCGATGCATCGCGCTGCGCTCGAGCAGCTCGGCCATTCCCTCGTTCAGCCAGTACGGCTGGTCGCCGCCCGTCTGCTCCTGGAAGAGTGCGTGGGTGTACTCGTGCACGAGCAGCCCGCGCAGCTCGCCGCCGGGATGTGCGGCCGAGACGACGTGGATGCGGCCGTCGAAGAAGCCGACGGTCTGGAACGAGAAGCGGTGTGCGTTGGCGCGCAGGTAGTTCGCGCGGCCGTAGAGCACGACGCCGAGCGGCTCGGCGGGGGCGACGCCCAGCGCGGCGCCGACGTGTGCGCGCGCGGCGTCGAGCAGGCTGCCCACCGTGCCGGGAAACTCCGGGCCGCCCGCCGCGAGCAACGCCGAGTCCGCTTGAATCGCGAAGTCGGGGTGCGCGAGCGGTACGAGCCGCAGCGCCTTCGCGGCGGGCGTGCTCATCAGGCGGCGCTCGTCGTCGAGCTGCGCGAGGCGGCGCAGCGCAGATGCGCGCCAGTCGTCGAAGCCCTCGCCCGCGACCGAGAGGAACGCGCGCAGGTGGGCCTCTGCGGCGTCGAGGTGCCCCCGCCGGCCCTCGATCAGCGCGAGATAGAAGTGCGCCTCGGGGCGGCTCGCGTCGGCGCGCAGCACGCCGTGCAGGCGCGCGATGGCGAGCGGCGTGTCGCCGCGCTGCAGGTCGACGAGCGCGTCGCGCAGCGCGCGGAAGGCGCGGTCGTCCTCGGAGCTGGATGCGCCGCGTTCGCGCGCGAGCGGTGCGCCGAAGCGATCGTCGCCCCAGAGCGTGCGCACGTCGCCGGCCGAGCGCGCGCTCGCCGGCACGTCGTCGGGCGAGTTGGTCGCGTGCGTGACACCGTGCGCGTCCACCCACACGCGAATCTCGGCGGGCCCGAGGCACACGACCCCGGCCGCGACGCCGAGCGCTGCGAGCGCGCCGCGAACGACGCGCGCGGTGTCCGCTGCAACCGAGTGAGCGAGAGGAGGAGCCACGCGCGTGAGTGCCCCGAGCGCGCGCCGAGGGAACGCGAGCGCACGCGCAGCGAGCGCGCAGGCGTGCGGCAACCGCAGCGCGCGACCGGTTCAGCCGCGCTGCTGGCCCGTCTGCTTGGTCGCCTCGCCCACCAAATGTCCGAGCTCGGGCAGCACGAGCCGCTCGAGCGCGAGCCGGATCGCGGCGGGGGAGCCGGGCAGTCCGAACACGACCTTGCCTGCGCGTGCGCCCGCGAAGGCCCGCGACAGCATGGCCGCGGGTCCGATCTCCTGGAACGAGAGCATGCGGAAGAGCTCGCCGAAGCCCGGCAGCTCGCGCTCGAGCAGCGGTCGCACGGCCTCGGGCGTGACGTCGCGCGGCGACGCGCCGGTGCCACCCGTCAGCAGCACCGCGCGGCAGTCCTCGCGCGCGAGCGCGCGCTCGACGGCGGCGCGGATCTGCGCGACGTCGTCGCGCACGATCTCGCGCGAGGCGAGCGCGTGTCCCGCGCCCGCGATCAGCTCGGCGAGCAGCGCGCCGCCGCTGTCGGTCTCCGGCGTGCGCGTGTCGCTCACCGTAATCACTGCGCAGCCGACGCGTTTCGGCGCGCTCGCATGGTGCTGCTTCGCCGCGGGCGAGAGGTGATGCTCGTGGGCCATCGCTCAGGCGTGATCCTCGACCCAATACTCGCCGCTCTCCGCGAACTCCTTCTTCCAGATCGGCACGCGCTGCTTCAGCGTGTCGATCGTGTAGCGGCAGGCTGCGAACGCCTCGGCGCGGTGCTTCGCCGCCGCCGCCACCACCACCGCGATTTCGCCGATCGGGAGCACGCCGATGCGGTGCGCCACCGCCACGCGCGCGCCCCACTGCTGCGCCGCCTCGTCACAGATCTTCTCGAGCTCGCGCTCGGCCATCTCGGGATAGGCCTCGTACTCGAGCCGCCGAATCGCGTGGCCGCGCGACTCCTCTCGCACCGTGCCGACGAAGGTCACGATGCCGCCCGCGTCGGGGCCGAGCACGCGATTCACGACCGCGCCGGGGTCGAGCGGCTGCTCCGAGATCCAGCAGCGCTTCGGCTCTGCGCCGCCCGACACCGGCGGCAGGAACGCCACCTCGTCCGCCTCGGCGAGCGCGTGCGCGAAGCCCACGATGTCCTGATTCACCGCCACGCGCAGCTTCGGCCCGAGCGCCTCGAAGGCCGCGTGGTCCGCGGCCAGCAGCGCGAACAGGTCGGCCACCGACGCGCCGCCCGGCAGCGACACCGCCAGCTCCTTCGCGCCGGTCGCCTCGCGCAGCGATCCGAACAGCCGAACCGTGACGTTCATGGGCGCGGAACCTACCCAGGTGGCGCTGCGCCTGCGAGCGAGCAGCCGACGCGGAGCGCTCAAGCGCACCGGGCCGAGGGCCGAAGCGCGGGCATGTCCTCCGAGCTCGTCCGGCCGCTGCGCAGCAAGCTCGAGCTCGCGCTCGATCGCCTGCGGCCCGCGCTGATCGCCGACGGCGGCAACATCGAGCTGCTCGACGTCTCGGAGGAAGGTACGGCGCGCGTCGAGTTCCAGGGCGCGTGCGCCAGCTGCCCCGCGCAATCCGCGACGCTGCGCTTCGCGCTCGAGCCCGCCGTGAAGCGCGAGGTACCGGAGCTCGCGGCGCTCGTCGCGGTCGCGACGCTGGCGCGGCCCGAGGCCTGAACGCCCGCGATCCGGCGACGCGACGCGGGTAGACTGCCGCGCCCGGAGGAGCGATGACGGCGCGCAAGAGCAAGCCGCGAAAGCGCGCAGGGAAGCGGGTCCGCAAGGCCAAGCTGCGCCCGAGGAAGCGCGCCGCGAAGCAGCGCAGCGCGCGCGCACGCAAGCAGCCCGCCACCAAGCGCGCCGCGAAAGCGCCGGCTGCGAAGCGACGCGGGCGGCCGCTCGCCGCCAAGGCGCGCACGAAGCCCGCGATTGCGAGCGCGCCTCCCGCTGCGGTGCCGGCGAAAGCGCCGGCCTCGCCTCACGCGACGGCGCTCGCGGTGCTGCAGAGCGAGCCCTCGCGCGCGGGCGTCGTGCGCCACTACTTCCCGCGCGCCGGCGCGGCGCTGGTTGCGCTCGAGGCCCCCCTCGCGACCGGCGACCGCATTCACGTGCGCGGCTCGACCAGCGATTTCCTCGCGCAGATCGGCTCCCTGCGCGTCGCCGGCGCGCGGGTCGCCAGCGCGGATGCCGGCGAAGTCACGCTCGCGCTGCCCGAGCGCGCGCGCCGCGGCGACACGATCTACGCGCTGCGCGCTCGCGTGTGAGCGACTCGCTGCCGTGCGGCCGCTGCGGCGGCCCGAGCGACCTCGCGAGCTGGCTCGATCGCGCGCAGCGCAAGCTCGCGGCGAGCGATTTCGTGTGCGCCCACTGCCCGCGCTGCGATGGGGAGGCTCACCTGGCGCTGCGCTCCGGCGAGGCCGCGATCGGCACGCTCTCGCCGGCGCCGGCGCTGTTCCGCCCCGAACGCCGCGCGCAGATCGCCGAGCTGGTCGTCAGCGCGCGCTTCGACCACGTCGCGGTCGCGCTGGCGGCGCGCAGCTGGCGCTTCGAGCGCTGAGCCGCGGCCGTCAGCTCTCGGACGAGTACGCGGCGATCGCGATCGGCGCGGGCGTCGGCTTGCGGTCCGCCATCTTCAGCTGGCCGTTCATCACGGCGCCGTCTTCCATCACCAGGCTCGGCGTCTGCACGTTGCCGTCGACGCGGCCGGTCTTGTGAATGACGACGCGCTTGCCGGCGACGATGTCGCCCGCCACGGTGCCGCTGACGATCACGATCTGCGAGTGGACGTTCGCTTCGATCACGCCGGTCTCGCCGACCACGAGCGTGTTCTCGCTCGAGATCTGGCCCGAGAAGTGGCCGTCGATGCGGACCGTGTCCTTGAACGAGAGCTTGCCCTCGAACGACGAGCCTTGATCGATGAACGCGGTCAGGGCGCCGAGGTCCGCGCCGGAGCTGGTGGACGGCTGCGACTCGTTCTTGCGGCCAAAGGCCATGCGACTCCCCTCCCAAGGATTTCCGTCGAATCGGACTCGCCGCGCGCGAACTTGAGGACGAGGGTGGAGCCCGTAAGCTGGCGCTCCAGTCATGTCGGATCAGGCGCGCGAACGACTCCTCGCCAGCGTGCGCGCGGGACGCGTGCACGGCGCCTACCTGTTCGCGGGTCCGGGTGAGCCGCCGCGCCGCGCCGCCCACTGGTTCGCACGGGTGCTGGCATGCGCGGGCGATCCGAGCGGCGAGCTGCCGTGCGAGGCCTGCTCCGCCTGCCGCCGCTCGCGCGCCGGCGAGCCCGTGCCGCTCGACGGCGACGGCAAGAGCGGCCCGCTCTATCGCCACGTCGGCGAGCACCCCGATCTGTTATGGATCGAGCGCGCCGACGCGAAGACGCGCGTCACGATCAAGCAGGTGCGCGCGCTTCAGGACGTGTTCCGGCTGAAGGGTGTCGCGGGCGGTCGGCGCGCCGCCGTGATCGCCGACGCCGAGTGGCTGAATCAAGAGGCGCAGAACGGACTCTTGCGCACGATCGAGGAGCCGCCGCCGCGCACGACTTTCGTGCTGGTGTGCGCGAGCCCAGCGGGCCTGCTCGCGACCGTGCGCTCGCGCTGCCTGCGCGTCGACTTCCCGCTCGAGCGCGCGCCGAGCCCGAGCAGCCCCGAGGCGCCCGAGCCGGTGCGCGCGCTGGCCTCTCGCCTCGCCGGCGCAGGCCAGCTGCCGCTCCCCGAGCTGCTCGACTGGGCCGAAGAGTTCCGCGGGCCGCGCGCGATCGCGGCCGCGCAGCTGAACGAGCTGCTCGCGGTCGGCTCCGCGTGGCTTCACGAGGAGATCGGGCGCGCGGCGCACGAGGGCCGCGAGACGGCGCCCGCGCTCGGCGCCTTCGCCACGCTGTCCGCCTGCCGCAAGGCGCTGGCGCAGCGCAACGCCAACCCGCAGATGGTCGCCGAGCGCGCCCTGCTGTCGCTCCGGGAGGCCCTCGCGTGAGCGAGACCTACTTCGTCACCACCCCGATCTATTACGCCAACGGGGCGCCGCACATCGGCCACACCTACACCACGATCCTCGCCGACACGCTCGTACGCTGGCACCGCCTGCACGGACGCGAGGCGTTCTCGGTCTCGGGCACCGACGAGCACGGCGAGAAGATGGTCGAAGTGGCGGCCAAGAACGGCGAGACGCCGCGGCAGCTCGTCGACCGCATCGCCGCGCTCTTCCAGAGCACGTGGCCGGAGCTCGGCATCGCAGCCACGCGCTTCGTGCGCACCACCAGCCCCGAGCACGTGCGCAACGTGCAGGCCGTGCTCGCGCGGCTGTGGGCGAACAACGCGCAGGACAAGTGGATCGAGCTGCGCTCCTACGAAGGCGACTATTGCGTCGGCTGCGAGCGCTTCCTGACGGAGCGCGACCTCGTGGACGGCAAGTGCCCCGACCACGAGCGCGTGCCCGAGCGCAGGCGCGAGACCAACTATTTCTTCCTGATGAGCCGCGCCTTCGACTGGCTGCGCGACTACATCCGCGACAACCCCGAGTTCATCCGTCCCGTGCGCTACCGGAACGAGGTGCTCGGCATGCTGGCCGACACGAGCGGCCTCGGCGATCTCTCGATCTCGCGCCCGAAATCGCGGCTCGAATGGGGCATCGAGCTGCCCTTCGATCGCGAGCACGTTTGTTACGTGTGGTTCGACGCGCTCGTCACCTACCTCACGGGCGCCGGCTTCGACGGCACGAGACCGATCGCCGAGCAGCCCGCGGAGTTCACGGCGCGCTGGGCCGTCGCCGAGCATCTGATCGCGAAGGACATCCTGAAGCAGCACGCGATCTTCTGGCCGACCATGCTGCGAGCGATCGGCCTCGCGCCGCCTCGGCACCTGAACGTGCACGGTTACTGGAACGTCGACGCGCGCAAAGTCTCGAAGAGCCTCGGCAACATGATCTCGCCGCTCTTGCTGCGCGACCGCTACGGCTTCGAGCAGGCGCGCTACTTCTTGTTACGGGAAATGAGCTTCGGAAACGACGCGAACTTCACCGAGGAGGCGCTGGTCGAGCGCGTGAACGCCGACCTCGCGAACAACCTCGGCAACCTGCTGAGCCGCACGCTGAACCTGGTCGAGAAATTCTGCGACGCGAGAGTGCCGGAGCCGACGCTGCGCGGCGATGCGGAGGCAAAGCTCGCGGAGGCGGCTCCCGCGGCGATCGCGGACGTCGAGGCCGCGATGGCCGAGCTGCGCTTTCACGATGCGCTCGCCGCGATCGTCGCGTTCTCCGTGCGCGTGAATCAGTACGTCGACGGTCACGCGCCCTGGAAGGCGGCGAAGCAACCGGGCAGCGAAGCGATCGTGCGCACCTCGCTCTACCACGCGTGCGAGTCACTGCGGCAGATCTCGCTGCTGCTCTCTCCATTCCTGCCCGTTGCATCGCGCGAAATCCTCGCGCGCCTCGGCCAGCCGGAAGCCCTTGTTAACGCGCGCATCGAGCACTTGCGCGGCCCCGCGCTCGCACCGGGCACCCCCATCACCAAGGGCACCCCGCTCTTCCCACGCCTCGCGCCACCGATTCTGCTACCGGCCGCGCCGTGACGGTGCGGCTGCCCCGCACCAGCGAGATGCACCTGCCGACGAAACGCGGGCTCGATGTGTGCCGCAAGCCGCGAGCGCCAAAGCGGGTGCGAGCTGGATGCATGACGCGGCGCGCAGCGAGCCGGAGTCCGCGGAGGCGAGCGAAGCCCAAGGAAAACCGAAGCGAGGCCCGGCTCGAAGAAACGTGGATCGCTGCGTGACCTCCCCCACCTGGATCGACTCGCACTGCCACGTCACCGCCGACGAGTTCGCGAGCGATCAGGCCGAGGTGATCGCGCGCGCGAGCGCGGGCCACGTGGACACCCTGATTGCGATCGGCGCGGGCTACGGCGTCGCGGCCAACGCGCGCGCGGTCGAGCTCGCGGCGCGCGATCCACGCGTGTTCGCGACCGTCGGCGTGCACCCGCACGACGCCGCGCAGCTCGACGACGCGGGCAAGGCGCAGCTGCGCGCGTGGCTCGCGGCGCCGCGCGTGGTCGCGGTCGGCGAGTGCGGGCTCGACTATTGGTACGAGCACTCGCCGCGCGCCGAGCAGCGCGAGGTGTTCGCGTGGCACGTCGCGCTCGCGCGCGAGCTGCGGCTGCCCGTCTCGATCCACGTGCGCGATCGGGGCAGCGACGCCTACGAAGAGCTGCTCGACATCTGGCGCGCCGAGGGCCGCGGCGAGACGACGGGCGTGCTGCATTGTTATACGCACGAGCTCGGCTTCGCGCGCCGCGCGCTCGATGCGTCGCTCATGATCTCGTTCTCCGGCATCCTCACCTTCAAGCGCGACCGCGGCCTGCGCGACGTCGCCGCGGCGCTGCCGCTCGGCCGCGTGCTGGTCGAGACCGATGCGCCGCTGCTCGCGCCCGAAGGCCTGCGCGGACGGCGCAACGAGCCGGTGCACGTGGCGCGCGTCGGCGCCGCGCTCGCGCTCGCGCAGCAGCGCCCGCTCGAGGAGATCGCCGCGGCCACCGCCGCGAACGCGCGCGCGCTGTTCGGGCTGCCGCAGTGAGCGCGCGCACCGAGCTCGAGCAGCTCTCGCGGCTCGCGTTGCGGCTCGCGCGCGAGGCCGGCGCGATCCAGCGCGCGAGCTACGAGGCGGTGCAGCGCATCGACTCGAAGAGCCAGCCGAACGATCTCGTCACCGAGGTGGACCGCGCCTGCGAGGCGCACCTCGTCGGCGAGCTCGCGCGCGAGCGCCCCCACGACAGCGTGCTCGCGGAGGAAGGCAGCGGCGTCGATCGCCCCGGCGCGAGCTACCGCTGGGTGATCGACCCGCTCGACGGCACCACCAACTATGCGCACGGCTACCCGCGCTTCGCGGTCTCGATCGCCGTCGAGCGCGAGGGCGCGCAGGCGATCGGCGTGGTTTACGACCCGCTGCTCGACGAGCTCTATCACGCCGTCGCGGGCGGCGGCGCACAGCGCAACGGCGCGCCGATTCGCGTGTCGCGCGAGCGCGAGCTGCGGCGCTCGCTGCTGTGCACTGGCTTCGCCTACGACAAGGCGGTCGCGGACGACGACATCACGCGCGAGTTCCGCACCTTTCTGACGCGCGCCCGCGACCTGCGCCGCGACGGCAGCGCCGCGCTCGACTTGTGTTACGTCGCCGCGGGCCGCTTCGACGGCTTCTGGGAGTACAAGCTCGCGCCCTGGGACGTCGCCGCGGGCACGCTGATCGTCACCGAGGCGGGCGGCCGGGTCACCGACACGGCGGGCGGAGGCGCCTACCGGAGCGGCCGGAGCGTGCTCGCGTCGAACGGCGCCATTCACGCTGGGATGCTCGAGGTACTCGCCACCGCTCGGCCCTGAGGGCTCGGCGGATGCGCGCGAAGGAGAGGCTGCGATGAAGATCTGGACGCCCGCGGCGCTCGCGCTCGGCATCGCCGCAGCGAGCCACGCCCAATCCCCGGCCACGTCTGCGCAGCCCCAACAACCGCCGATCCAGATCCTCGTCTACACGCCGCAGGGCCAGCCGATGGCCCTGACGCCCTACCCCGCACCGCCGGCGGTACAGCGCGGGCCGCTGCGCACGCTGATCGAGAACACGCCGAATCGCGTGATCGTGGTGCGGCACGCGCCGCAGCCGGCGATTCCGCTGCAGGGCGGCGGCGCGCTCCAGATCGAGTCGATCGGCGTCTTCGAGCCCGGCTACGAAGAGCAGCGCCTATTCGGGATTCGCGTCACGGTCGATCGCGCCGAAGTTCCCGAGACCGAGCGCGCGTTCTATCTCGAGCCGCGCGACGTCGATCCGGTCGTGCGAGCGATCGATGCGATCGAGCAGATGATGACGTCGGCGCAGAACGCCACCGACGCCGAGTTCCATCTGCCCGAGGGCTTCGGCGTGGGCGTGCGCACGCTCGGCGGCCGCGTCGAGCGGACGGTGCGCGCGAGCCGCGGCGAGGTTTTCCACTTCGTTCTGCCCGCCGACGGGCTGGTGCGGGTGCGCGACGCGCTCGAAGCGGCGCGCCGCGGCATCTTCGGCGGCTAGGGCGCGCTCTTCGCAGGCGCCTTGGGCGCGGCCGCAGCGGCCGGCGCGGCCTCGGCTTTCGCGGCGAAGCTCTCCCGGAACTGCGCGGCGCTCTGCGGCAGCGCGGCCGCTCGCGCTTCCTCGATCCAGTAGACGACGCCGCGATCCGCGCGCTGTGCGGCGAGGCCGCTGCCAGCGCGCAGCACGCCGAGGCGCAGGTCCGCGAGCAGCGGCGCGGCGTCGCCCTCGCCAGTTCCGCGCACGACGATCCGTGCGCGCGCGGGAGCCAGCCCGAACGCCGCGAGCTCGCGGGGGCCGAGCGATTCGGCCGCGATCTCGCGCGCGGAGAGCGACGCGATCTCGGCCATCAGCGCGCTGGCGGCGCCGTCCTCCATGGTGGGCTCGGTGTGCCAGCCCGCGGCGCTGTTCGTGCCCGCGACCGTGAGCGGCTCGGGCGCGCCGAAGCTCAGCGTGAAGCGCTGGGCGTCCGAGCTGATGAAGCTGGCGAGGGTCTTGTCGCGCAGCGCCCCCGCGCTCTTCGGCAGGCGCTCGAGGATCGAGGCCGGCACCTCGAGCGCGCCCGTCGCGCCGACGCGCGCCGCGAGGCGCTCGCCGTCGCGCTTCGCCCCGAGCGCGAGCGCGTAGCTCGCGCCGCCCTCGAGCGCGAGCTCCGCGCGGTACGTGGGCGCCGTGAGGCCGAGCTCGTCGTCGCTCGGCGGCGCATCCAGGAACGCTTCGGCGCGAAGCCCCTGCAGGTCCGTGATCAGCGCCTGCACCGCGGCCTCATCGGCGACGTCCGCCAAGGGCGCGCTGAGCCGCCACGCGCCGTCCTGCTTCTCGAGCGTCGTCCCACCACTCGGCCACGCGAGCGTGATCCGCACCAGCTGGTCGCGCTCGAAGTCGAGCAGCCGCGCCTCGCGCAGCTCGGCCAGCGTCTTCGTGAGCGCGTTCGTCTGCCACTGCGGCACGACGAACACCCGTGCATCGCCCTCCGCGGCGACGTAGCTGTTGCCCGCCACCGGCGTCGGGTCGCCGAGCCGCAGCGCGTGCACCTTGCCCGCGGCGGAGAAGCGCACGCGCGGCTCGCGCGTGAGGCCATAGTTCGCGAGCGGCTCCGGATGCTGCGCAGCGTCGGCGGCCGCGGGATCGAACACGCCGTCGCTCGCGAGATCGGCGAGCGCCGACGCCACGCCGTCTGCGGCGAAGCGATCCGCCGCGAACGCGATCGGCTTCGCGAGCCGCCAGGCCTCGCCGCTCTTCTCGAGGCGCACGAGCGTGCCGTCGGGCTGCGTGAGCTCGATCCACTCGATCTGCGCGGCGTCGACGTTCGAGAACACGTCGGTCCGCGCAGCGTCGGCCGCGCCCTTCGCGCCCTCGCGCAGCTCGAAGCGCCAGAGCGCCGCGGCGGCGAGCACGACGAGCGCGAGCAAGAGCAGCGTGCTGCGCGGCTTCATCGGCCGGGCGCGCGCCGCCGTCGCCACCACGCGACCACGCCGAGCAGCGCGATCGCCTCGGGCAGCACGAACAGCGCGGCGGTGCGAATCGTGCGCAGCGTCGACTCGGAGAGCGCGAGCTGGCTCGCGCCCGCCTTGCGCGGCCGAATCGTGATCGCCTCCGGCTCGCCCAGCAGCCAGTTCACCGAGTTCAGGAACAAGTCGCGGTCGCGAAATTGATCGAACCACTGGTTGGTCGCGAAGTCCGAATCGCCGAACACCACCAGCCGGCCGGGCTGCTTGCCCTCGGCGGGTGTCACGGCGGCATCGCCCACCACGGCGATCGGCACGAAGCTCACGCTCTCGTGGGCGGGATCGGGGCGCGCCGTCTCCTGCGCGAGGCTCTCGAAGTCCGTCTCCGCCCAGGAGCGCTCACCGGTGGTGACGAGCGGCGCCAGGCCGGCGCCCTCCTTCACGGGCTTCACGCTGCTCACGGCCACGAACAGTGCGGGGTCGCGGAAGCCGCGCGTGATCGGGTGGTCGCCGTACTGCGCGGCGAAGGGCGCGTAGGGGCTGCCGGCGAGCGTCTCGATGTCGACCACGACGTCGTCGCCCACCGTCACGCCGAGCTTCGCGAGCGTCGGCGCGAGATCCGTCTGCGCGCGCGGATCCATCAGCGCGAGCAGCGCCCCGCCGCGCGCGACGTAGCGCAACACGCTCGCGTGCTCGGTCTCGAGGAACTTGCGCGTCGGGCCGGCGATGATCAGCACCTGCGCATCCGCCGGCACGTCGGCTTGAGACGCGAGCAGCAGCGGCTCGACCTGATAACCCTCGCTCTTCAGCGCCTCGACGGCGTTGCCGAAGCCGACGGCCTCCTTGCCGGCTTCGCCTTCGATCGCGCGCTCGTTGTGCCCGATCGAGTAGTAGGCCTTCTTGCCGCCGCGCCGCGTCAGCTTCACGATCGCGTTGACCAGCGCCTCCTCGCTCAGCTCCGTCACCTGCGCCGTCTCGCTACCGAGCTTCAGGTGCACGAGGCCCGCACCGAGCTGATCGGTGCCGATGCCGAGCTCGCGCAGGCGGCCCGGCTTGTTCTGCGGATCGAAGATCTCCACCGACACCTTGTCCGGCGCCGCTTCCTCGAACTTCTTCAGGAACTCGGCCGCGCGCCGCTGCTCGAGCGGCGTGTAGAGCGCGGTGATGGCGAGCTTGCCGTCGAGGCCGCCCAGCACTTGCAGCGCCTGCTCCGAGAGCGAGTGCAGCTTCGCCTCGGTGAAGTCCCACTTCTTCTCGCGCTGCGAGGCAAAGTAGGCGCCGATGCCGAGCAGCGCGATCGCGAGCAGCGCGCCGAGGATCGCGCTGGTGCCGTACTTGCTCGCGCGCCGCGCCTCGCTCGAGCCGAGGCGCTCGCGCAGCGCGCCGGCGTTCGCGACCAGCGAGACGATCACGCACGCGAGGCCCAACGCGAAGTTGCCGGCCGCCCACGCGAACTGCGCGAGCAGCGCGTCGATCACGAGCACGCCGCTCGAGAACAGCTCCACGAGCGCGGAGACGAAGCCGAACACGAGGAAGACCGCGCCCAGCCAACCGACGAGACTCGCCCAGCGCTTCATGGTCAGCGCCACCTCACCGATTCGATCGCGGTTTTGGTGACGATCAGGAACGCGCCGATCATGAACGCGAAGTAAGCGAGCCCACGTGTGCTCACGAGCCCGGTCGCGAGCTGGTCGAAGTGCTCCGCCGAGGAGAGCCAGCGCGCGGCCGAGGTGCCGCCGTCGACGACGCTCCTCACCCAATCCGAGCTGCTCGCGGCCGCCTGGGAGGCGACCGGCGCGAGCTCGCCGACGAGCGTCACGACCAGCAGCACCACGACCGTCAAGAAGTACGCGATCAGCTGGCTGCGCGTGAGGGCGGAGAAGAGCGTGCCCACCGCTGCGTAGGAGAGCGCGACGAGCCAGAGCGCGGCGAGCGTGCAGAGCGTCTGGGGCAGCTCCGGCGCCGGGCTCCCGAAGTAGAACAGCAGGCCGATGAAGGCGCCGAGCAGCGCGACCAAGAGCGACACCATCGCGACCACTGCGAGGAACTTGCCGAGCACGAGCGACGTGATCGAGATCGGGCTCGTCAGGTAGAGCTCGTGCGTGCCGTTCGCCTTCTCGGTCGCGAACAGGCCCATCGTGAGCCCCGGCACGAGCAGCAACACCACGATCCACAGCTGCTGCACGAACGGCGTCACGATCTGGCTGTTGAGGTTCAGCTGCTCGAGCATCTCCGGGTTCGGCACCTGCTGCATCTGCGCGTAGAAGCCGACGTACGCGACGAAGAAGAAGCCCGCGATCACGGCCCAGAGCGTGAGCACCGCATAGGCGATGGGCGACACGAAGTAGGAGCGCAGCTCGCGCCCCGCGATCGCGAGGGTGTGTCTCACGCCGAGGCCTCCGGCTGCGCAGGCGCTTCCTGCGGCGGCGCTGTGTCCGCCGGGACGGGCGCCGCCTCGTCGCGCTGGGTCGCGCGCGTGAACGCGTCCTCGAGCTTCGCGCCGTTCGCGGTCAGCTCGGCGAGCGGCGCATCGAGCACCTTCTTGCCCTTGTGGATGAGGATCACGCGGCGGCAGATCGCTTCGACCTCGGCGAGGATGTGCGTCGAGAGCACGATCGTGCTCTTGCCTTGCTGCTCGGTCGCGAGCGAGGCGAGCAGCTGCCGGATCTCGCGGATCTGGATCGGATCGAGGCCCACGGTCGGCTCATCCAGGATCAGCACCTTCGGCTCGTGCACGATCGCCTGCGCGATGCCGACGCGCTGGCGGTAGCCCTTCGAGAGCGCGCCGATCACGCGGCGTCGTACGTCGGCGAGCCCGCAGCGCTCCATCGCGCGCTCGACCGCGCTCTTGCGCTTCGCGCGCGGCACGTCCTTCAGCTTCGCGACGAAGGTCAGGAAGCCCTGCACGTCCATCTCGGGATAGAGCGGCGGCGTCTCGGGCAGGTATCCGATCGCGCGCCGGGCGGCGATCGCTTCGTGAAAGATGTCGTGCCCGTCGATCCGCGCGCTGCCGTCGCTCGCGGGCAGGAAGCCGGTGAGGATGCGCATCGTGGTGGTCTTGCCCGCGCCGTTGGGCCCGAGGAAGCCGACCACCTCGCCCGCCGCGATCTCGAACGACACGCCGTCCACCGCGACGAACTCGCCGTATCGCTTCACGATGCCCCTGGCTTCGATCACTCTGCTTCCTCGTTCGGCGCCGCAGCGAAACCGCGCCCGCAGCTCCGGTTCCCGCGCAGCGAAGAAATTCGGCGCGCTATTTCAGCCTGCGCAGCTTCACCCACTGGTAGTACGACGAGGAGCCCGGCACCGACCCGCCCTGTCCCATTCCGTACTGCAGCTGAAAGCCCGATTCCGCGCTGTCGACGATCTTCTTGAAGGCCTCGATCTTGCGTCCCGGATCCTCGGGGTTGAGGCCGTGGAACACGAGGTCGACCTGACTGCGGGACGAGAGCACGTTCAGCACCGTGACCGCGAGCGTGAAGACCTTCCCGATGCCCTCCACCGCCTCCACCGAGAAGCGCGGCGTCTCGACCTGATCGAGCGCGAACGCGTATTCGAGCCGCATCTCGAGACCTCCCCGACTTGTTGGGCGCGGAGCGCGCGGGCGCCGAGCGCGCGCGCAGGGTGCCGGTCGCGCACGCGCGCTGCAAGGCGAAGCGCGCGAGAAAGATCCCGCGCCGCCGCGCGCGCATCAGCTCGGATTCAGGGCGCGCCGTACCGCGCTGCGAAAATCGGCGATCTCGAACGGCTTCGACAGCACGCATTGCGCGCCGAGCGCGAGCGCCCGGTCGGTCGTCTCCTGGTCCGGGAAGCCGGTTATCAGGATCACCGGAATCCGGTCGGCCGCGATCTGAATGCCCTCCAAGATCTCGAGGCCGGTGAAGTACGGCAGCCGGATGTCGGACACGATCAGGTCCGGCGCCGACTCGAGATTGCCTTCGAGCGCCCACGGACCGAGCCAATCGAGCGCGTCGTCTCCGTCCGCGGCCTCGACCACGCGGAGCCCGTCGCGGCGCAGCGCGCCCGCGAGCAGCCGGCGCATCTCGTCGTCGTCTTCGACGAGCAGCACGACGCTCGCGCTCCAGCGCGGTAGCAGGCGCTTCGCGCGCGGCACCACTGCCGGTGAAGGGCGTTCGATCCGTTCGCTCGCTCGCTGCATGACGGCTCCTCTCGATCGACGACGAGCGCTCTGCACGTCGCATGCCCAGCGCGACGACTCCAGCGAGCCCGCCGCTGACGCTGGAAGCGCGCGCGCGGGGCAGAAAGCGATGGCGTTGCAGTTCGCCACGCGGGCCGCGGCAGCCGGCGGCGCCGAGAGCGCCGAGGGCGTGGCACGCGCGTTGCTCTAAGGGCGCGCGAGGAGAAGAGCATGGCGAGCCCCGAGGGTCAACGCGGAGCAGCGGCTGCGCCTCGCCGCCGCGGCCGCCGTTCACTCGCTCTGCTTCAGCTTCCGGTAGAGCGTCTTGCGATCGAGACCGAGAATGTGCGCCGCGAGCGTCTTGTTGCCGCCGACGGATTCCATCACGCGCGCGATGTAGCGCTGCTCGACCCGCTCGAGCGGCACGAGCTCGGCGGGGTCGTCGCTCGCGACCTCCACGTGCGCGCGGCTGTAGCCGCGAATCCGCTCCGGCAAGTCGTCGGGCAGGATCTGCTCGTGCTGCGTCAGCGCGACCGCGCGCTCGACGCAGTTCTGCAGCTCGCGCACGTTTCCCGGCCACGGGTACTGCAGCAGCTTCTCGCCGGCCGCGTGCGAGATGCCGGTCACGGGCTTGCCCGCGCGCGCCGAGCGCTCCGCCAGGAACTGGCGCGCGAGCAACAGCACGTCGCCGCCGCGGGCGCGCAGCGGCGGCACGTCGACGCGCAGCACGTCGAGCCGGAAGAACAGGTCCTCGCGGAAGCGCCCTTCCTCGACCGCGGAGTCGATGTCGCGATTGGTCGCGGCGAGCACGCGCGCGTCGAACGCGACCTCCTGCTCGCCGCCGACGGGCCGCACGCGCTGCTCCTGCAGCGCCCGTAACAACTTGGGCTGCAGCGCCAGCGGCAGCTCGCCGATCTCGTCGAGGAACAGGCTGCCCCCGTTTGCGTGCACGAGCAGGCCGGGGCGGGCGGAGCGCGCGTCGGTGAAGGCGCCGCGCGCGTGTCCGAACAGCTCGCTCTCGAGCAGGTGCTCGGGCAGCGCCGCACAGTTGAGCGCGACGAACGGGCCGTTCGGGCGCAGCCCGTGCCGGTGCAGCGCGCGCGCCACGCGCTCCTTGCCCACGCCCGTCTCGCCGAGGATCAGCACCGGCGAGTCGTGGGGCGCCACGCGCGCGACGAGATCGCGCAGCCGCCGCATCGCCTCGCTCTCCCCGGAGAGATCCTCGATCGGCCCGTGCTGCGCGGCCCGCAGCCGCCGCACCTCCTCCGCGAGCCGGCGGTGCTGCAGCGCGCGGTCGAGCCGGAACACGAGCTCCTCGATCTCGAACGGCTTCGCGAGGAAATCGAAGGCTCCGGCGCGGATCGCGGCCACCGCGGTGTCGAGGCTGCCGAACGCGGTGATCACGAGCACCGGGATTTCGGGGCGGCTCTCGTGCAGCTGGCTGCACAGCTGGATGCCGTCGAGGCCGCGCATGCGGATGTCGGTCACGACCACGTCGGCGTCTTCGCTCGCGAGGCGGTCGAGCGCGGCGCTTGCCGAGTCGAGCGTCATCGCGGCGTACCCGCGCCGCGCGAGCTGGCTCCGCAACAGCTCCGCCATCTCGGCGTCGTCCTCGACGATCCAGACGCGACTGGTCACGCGCTCGCCAGCGGCAAGCCGATGCGAAACCGGCTGCCGCGCTTCAGCTCGCTCTGCACGTCGATCCACCCCCCGTGATCCTCGACGATGCCGTAAGCGACGGAGAGACCCAGCCCCGTGCCCTCCCCCGGCGCCTTCGTCGTGAAAAACGGATCGAAGACCTGCTCGATCAGCTCGGGCGGAATGCCGGCGCCGGAATCCGCCACCTCGATCACTGCGCAGGGGCCGAGCCGCAGCGCGCGCTCGGGCAGCCCATCGCCGCCGGCGCGCACGCGCACGACCACACCGCCGCCCGGGAGGCTCGCGTGGATCGCGTTCATCACGAGGTTCATCACCGCCTGCTGGATCTGCGACGCGTCGGCGTGCGCGATCACCGCGGCCTCGGGCGCCTCTGCGCGCACCTCGACGCCGCGCTTCGCGCCGAGCGGCTCGAGCAGGCCGGCGGTCTGGCGGACCAGCGCGCTCAGATCGACCGGGCGCTTCTCGCCGCCGCGCCGCCGCGCGAAGTCGAGCAGCTCGCGCACGAGCGCCGTCATGCGATCTGCCTGGGCGGCGATCACGCGCGCGCACTCGCGAACCTCGGCACTCTCGGACGCCTCGCCGCTCGCGATCATCTTTGCGCGCCCGGCGACCACGTTGAGCGGCGTGCCGAGCTCGTGGGCCAGGCCCGAGGCGAGCTTGCCGACGGTGGTCAGGCGATCCGCGTGCCGCAGCTGCTCCTGCGCCGCGATGCGCGCCGCGGATTGCTCCGCGATCTCGCGCGACGCGGCGTCGAGGCTCGCCGCCATGCCGTTCATCTCGCGCGCGAGCATCGACAGCTCGGTTTCCGGGCGGAGCGCGAGCGGCTGGCCGAAATCTCGGCGCGCGATGCGCCGCGCCTTTGCGACCAGCTGCTCGATCGGCCGCCCGACCACGCGCACGCCGACCGTCCACGCCACGAGGCCGCACACCAGCACGGCCGCCAGCGCGGTGCCGACCGCCTGGCCGACGCGCGCGAGCGCGTACGCCCGCTCGTGCGCGAACGACTCGGAGAGCTGGAGCGCGAGCCCGCTGCGCGCGGGGAGCTCGAGCGCGACGGTCGTCTCGAGGCGCTTCTGATTGCCCTCGAAGCGAACGCGATGCCCGGGGCCTCTCGGCGCGGCCGCAGCGCCCGCCTGCGCGGGCACGAGGCTGGCGCGCGTCTCGGCGTCGGCGGAGTTGATCTCTGCGAGCAGCGCGCGCGCCTCTCCCTCGCCGCCGAGCGTCCAGACGCGCTCGACCGCTCGGGCCATCGCGTGCGCGAGCAGCCCCTGGTCGCGGCGGATGTCGTCGTCGAACAGCCCGAGGTGCGAGCGCACGCTCCACCAGGTGTCGGCGGCGAGCACCAGCGCGAAGGCCGCGAGCAGGAAGACCGTGAGCCGCCGGACGAGCTTCATCGCGATTCCTAGGGGGTCGCGGCGAGCTTAGGTACGGCGCGGCCGCGGGCTACCGGCGCGGGCCGCCAAGGCGGTGTGCTCGCGCAGCACGTCGCGCACGCAGCCGCGCAGCGCCTCCATCTCGAACGGCTTCTCCAGCAGGCGCGCGGCGCCGCGTTCGAGAGCCTCGCTGAAAGTCTCCGGGCTCGGGAAGCCGGTGATCAGGATCATCGGCACGCGCTCGAGTGCGGGGATCATCGCCTCGAGCAGGTCGAGGCCCGAGAAGTCGGGCAAGCGGATGTCGGAGACGATCAGGTCGGGCGCGTTCTCGAGGCTGCCGTCGAATACCGAGAGTCCGAGCCACTCGACCGCCTCGCCGCCGCTGCGCGCGGTCACCACCGCGTAGCCCGCGCGCTCGAGCGTGTGCGCGAGCAGCCGCCGCATCTCGGCATCGTCTTCGATCACGAGGATGGTGTTCACGTGGCGCACGGCGCTGTGCGCCTTGCGGCGCGCGCGCAGCAAGCGCGCCGGCGCCGGCTCCTCGCGGTTCGCGGCAGCGTTCCTCATCGCGTCTCCTCTGCTGTGTGGCGGCGCAGCTGCAAAGCGTCCCCGCGCGCCGCTGCACGCCGCGTGCCGCGCCGCTCCCTGCGCGCACGGCCGCGCGCGCGCGTTCAGCCGACGCGTTTTGCCCCGCGCCGCGTTTGGCCCCGCGCCCGGCGCGGCGCGCAAGAGCCGGCAGCCGCAGGACGCGGGCACAGCGGTTGCAGTCCACGCAATCAGGTCCACGACGGACCCAACAACACGAGGAACTCCCAATGCGTCTCATCCCTTCGATTGCTGCTCTCGCTGCGACGCTGCTGACGGGCAGCTTGGCGCTCGCCGGCAACGCGCACGAGCTGCGCGGCGAGATCACGCGCATCGACCCGAGCGCGCGCACGCTGGTCGTCAAGGAGACGGCCGCGCCTCGCCAAGAGGTGCAGCTGAAGCTCGAGAGCGCCGCCCAGATCGTGGCGAGCGGAAAGCCGGAAGCGTTCGCCGACCTGAAGACCGGCGACCAGGTGAGAGTGAGCACCACCGGCACCGGCGCCGCGCGCGAGGCGACGCGCATCGAGGTGCTGCCGGCGAAGTCGGCGCACTCCTAACAAGAGGCGACAGCCGGCGCCCGGCGCCGGCGGCGGAGCGCTGCTCGTGGTCCCCCGAGCGCGCTCCGCTCCCTCCTCGCGCTCGCGACCGAGGCTAGGCTCGCGTCTCTGCGCTCCATCACGCGAAGCTCCAGCGATTCCCGGCCGGCGTGCGCGCGCCGCGGCCGCAGCGCGCGCCGCGCCCGCGTGCTGGCGACTTGGCTCGGCCTCGCGCCCTGCTGCTGGGCGTGCACGGCGATTCCGCCCGCTCCGCTCGATTCCGCCGAGCGAGCGGGCGCGCTCCGGGCGAGAAGCCTCGAGGATCCGGAGCTGCACCGGTTCGCCGCCGAGAGCGTCGGGCTCGCGCTGCCCTCGGGCGACGAGCCCTGGCCGGTGGCAGCACTCGCGACGTCCGGTCTCTACTTCCAGCCGCGCGTCGCGATCGCCGCCGCAGAGCTGCGCCGCGCCAGCGCGGCGATCGAATCGGCGCGCGCGCTGCCGAATCCGACGCTCTCGATCGCGCCCGAGTACTCGCTGAATCCCGCCCGCGGCGAATCCCCGTGGAGCCCGGCGCTGCAGCTCGATTGGCCGATCGCGACCGCCGGCAAGCGCGGCCACGCCATCGACCGCGCGACCGCCGATGCGCTCGCCGCGCACTACGCGCTCGCGAGCGAGCTCGTCGCCGTGGAGCGCGACGTGCACCTCGCACGCCTCGAGCTCGCGGCCGCAGAGCGCGCGGCGCAGATCCTGGCCCAGGAGGCAGAGGTCGCGCGGGCGCTCGTGGTCGCGTGGCGCCAGCGCGTCGAGCTCGGCGCGGCCTCGCACGCGGAGTCCGCACCGGCGGAGCTCGCCGCGTTCACGGTGGAGTCGGAGCTCGCCGCCGCGCGGGCGCGCGAGGCGGGCGCACGTGCCGCGCTCGCGGCGGCGATCGCGATTCCCAGCGCGAGCCTGGCGTCCGTACGGCTCGTCCCCGTCGAGGATTCCGCGGACTCTCCGGGCTCGCCGGAGCGGACGACCCTCGCGCTCACGCAGCGCGCCGACGTGCTCGGGGCGCTCGCGCGCTACGCCGCGGTCGAGGCCACGCTTCAGGGCGAGGTCGCGAAGCAGTTCCCGGATCTGCGAATCGGCTCGGGTTATCAATGGGATCAAGGCCAGAGCAAGTTCCTGGTGGGCCTCTCGCTCGACCTGCCGATCTTCGACCGCAACCACGGTCCGATCGCCGAGGCCGTGGCCGCGCGCGCGCGCGCGGCGGCGGAGTTCGACGCGGTTCAGACCGCCGCGCTCGCGGAGATCGAGCGCAGCGGCGCCCAAGCGGCCGCCGCCCGCGAACGCGCGGACGTCCTGCGCGCCAGCGCGGCGGCGCTCTCGGCGCAGGCCGCGCGCGCGGAGGCTTCGCACGCTGCCGGCGCCGGGACGCGCCTCGACGCGCTCTCGGCGCGCGCCCTCGCCTTGCGCGCAGCGCGGGAGCTGAGCGATGCAACCTCGAGCGCAGCGGCGGCGAACGCGGCGCTCACGGCCGCGCTCGCGCCGGCGCGGGACGACATCGCAGCGATCGCGCAGTTCCTGGCCGATCGAGAGGAGCCATGATGGGCAGGCGCGTGTTGGCGGTCGGGTTGGCGCTCGTGCTCGGCGCGTGCGGCGCAGCTCCCGCAGACGATCCGGATGAGACCGCAGACTCGCCCGCCGCGGGCGACGCCACGGTCTCCGTCTCGGCGGACGTCGCCTCGACCTTCTCGACGGCGCTGGCGGAAGCCGCGGAGGCGCCCGCGCAGGTGAGTGCGCCCGCGCGCGTGCTCGACGCCGCGGCGCTGGTCGACGTGGCGGGCGCCCTCGCGAACGCAACGGTGGCGGCCGAGGCCGCGGCGGGCGAGCTGCGCCGAACGCGCACGCTCGCCCGCGATCACGAGAACGCGTCCGAGCGCGAGCTCGCCGCGGCGCAGCTGGCGGAGGCCCAGGCGCGCGGCGCGCTGGCGGCCGCGCAAGCACGCGCGCTCGCGAGCTTCGGCACGCGCGATGCGGCGCGCATCGCGCGGCTCGCGGACGCGCTCGCGCGCGGCGAGCTCGCCGTGGCGCGCATCGAGCTCCCCGCCGGCGTGGGCGCTCCGGGGCCAGGCGACGAGATCCTGGTGAGCGCGCCCGCGCTGGGCGACGAGGCACGGCCGGCGCGACTGATCGGCGCGGCCGGCGCCCTCGAGCCCTCGATCCAGGGCCGCGCCGTGCTCGTCTCGCTCGGCCCGAATCCGCCCCCCAGCGGCGCCGCGCTCGAAGCGACGCTCGCGTCGGGCGCGCCACTGCAGGGCGTCTGGCTGCCGGCGTCGGCGATCCTCTGGAGCGATGGCGTGGCCACCGCGTTCGTCGCGACGAGCGCGACGACGTTCGTGCCGCGCACGCTCGAGCTCGCGCGTCCGCTGCGCGATGGATATCTCGCGAGCGCCGGCGTCTCCGCGGGCGAACGCGTCGTCACGAGCGGAGCGCAGCAGCTGCTCTCCGCGACGCGCGTCGGCGGCGAGCCGGAAGAGGACTGAGCGCGCATGCTGCAGCGCATCCTCGAGTTCTCGCTCCGCCAGCGGCGGGCGGTGCTGGTGCTCGCCAGCGCGTGGGTGCTGTACGGCCTGCACGTCGCGGCGAACGCGCCGCTCGAGGTCCTGCCCGATTTCGCGCCACCCCAGGCCACGGTGCAGACCGAGGCGCCGGGCCTCTCGCCCGAGCAGGTCGAGCAGCTCGTGACTCGCCCCGTCGAGAGCGCGCTCAGCGGCGTGCCGGGGCTCGAGGCGCTGCGCTCCGAATCGATCCAGGGCCTCTCGGTGGTGAACGTGGTGTTCGAGGACGGCACCGACCCATATCGCGTGCGGCAGCTGATCGCCGAGAACCTCAGTGACTTGGCGGGGCGGCTCCCGGCGGGCGTGCCGGCTCCGCAGCTCTCGCCGCTCACCTCGGCGACGATGGACGTGCTGAAGGTCGCGCTGCTCTCGAAGCAGCGGACGCCCATGGAGCTGCGCACGCTCGCGAGCACCGTCGTACGGCCGCGCCTGCTGATGGTGCCGGGCGTCGCGCGCGTGAACCTGTTCGGCGGCGACGAGCGCGAGATCCAGATCCAGCCGCGGCTCGCGGACCTGCGCGCGCACGGCGTCTCGTTCGCGGAGCTGCTCGCCGCCGCCAGCGCCGCGACGGCGAATCCCGGCGCCGGTTACCTCGACACGCCCAACCAGCGCATCGTGATCGAGGCCGCCAGCGTGCCGGCCAGCGCGGAGGCGATCGGCCAGACGCTGCTGCGCGAGACGGCCTCCACGCCGCTGCGCATCGCGGACGTGGCGCGCGTGACGGAGACGCCGGCGCTCGCGTTCGGCGACGCGCTGATCGACGGCGAGCCCGGCGTGCTGCTCACGATCTCGTCGAGCTACGGCTCGAACACGATGGACGTGACCGCGGGCCTCG